>CAYQKF010000003.1:0-98467 GCA_964417935.1 uncultured Pirellulales bacterium | reverse complement strand
CACACACCACCGTCATTCCGAGCGCAGCACACACCACCGTCATTCCGAGCGCAGCGCAGCGGAGTCGAGGAATCTGTTTTTAATAGACCCCTCGACGCAGTTTACCCTGAGCGAAGTCGAATGGGCTCGGGGTGACAACCTTACATAAAATAGCAATCCATCAGTACATCTGTAACAGAACACTACTCTCCGGCCAGTTTTTTCATTCGGCTGATAAGCTCGTCGCCGAGCGTTGTTTTTCTGGTTATATGTTTCTCGATTTCCGAAACGAAACTATTTTTTTCAAACGTCCCCCTCACCTGCTTGAAGTCAGCCTGCTTCGTTTCCTTCGCACCGTCAAGCCCGTATCCGATTTGTGCAGTGGCGGCAAATTCTTTTTTCGCGTCAGCGTAAAGCATTCGGTCAAGTCCTACGACAGCCGTTTTCCATTTCGTTACCAGTTCAATAATATCGTCTGCTGTTATCCTCTCGAGCATTTTGCCGAAGCGCTGCTGCAAGACGTTTGCCGCCCACGCCCATTCGTATGCAGGATAATTGTCATACATAGATTCGAATGCATCTGTCAACTGCTCCAGTGTGCTGATAGTACCGTTTTCAATATCGCAGAGCATCTTTTGCACGGCTTCTTCCGGAGCAAACAAGCCGGCCAGGTCAACCCACTTGCCGGGCCCTGCCTTGGTTTTCCGCCTCAATACCTCTCGAAGCTCATCAACGCTTGCAAGCTGTTTGTTCTCCAGCCGTTTAATCAAACAATTGCCTAAGAACTTATCAATACCCATCTGGTAAAGTTTAATGCCTCTGTCCAGCGCTGAGTTCTTAATCTTGACACTATTGTAGGTAAAGTAATCTGTGTTCTCACCGGACGTTGCTTTGAGGTTCGCAAGCAATTGACAGCCGGTGAGCATCTTTTGAATCGTATATGGGCTTAAAAGTTTGAAATTTATGTAGTCCAGTTTCTTTGGGTCTTTTCGCCTGTCGCGTTTCGGCCATTTTCGAGCGTCCCGAACCGTCCCCACGCTGCGTAAATTCACGCCGGGAACAAGAATACTTTCATCTTCGTGCTCAATAAGGTACGAAAAAGGCAAATCCGAAGTATCCGAATTCTTATAATGTCGGCCCATCACAACGGTAAATGCCCCGACTTTTGCCGGCCAGAGTATATATGAATCGCTGGCAGTCTTCGAGCCGCGTTCGACAACACCTTGATGGGTCGGCCCCAGTTTGTACATATGATTGCTCTGGTTGGTTCCACTGCCGGCGTTCAAAAAGGAAAACAACCCCGATATCAGTAGTGTGGACTTATGATGTGTTACGGTGTAAGGCCCGGCAAATACCGAACAGGCCTCGCCGTGAAAACCACCGCAGTTAGCGAAGAATACTGAGTTCTCCGCTGAATACTGCTTGGCTAACACAGTGCTCTGGCCCACAAAGCAGTTACATATTATTGTCCCGTCTGTAATCTTCGAGCCGCTGCACGCAATAAAATCTTCCGCGAAAACACCGGAGCCAATATAAACCGGATCCTCCGGACAACTATTAACCGAGCCGTTCTCCAACCTGCTCACACCCTCTATCACGCTCGCTGGGCCTATTTTGACGTTCTTGATAATTCGGCAGTTAATAAGCCTGGCCCCTCTGCCCACAACACCCAGAGAACACCTGACAGAGGCAGTGTAGTCGGCTATCATCTTCTGCAGCTTGTTAATTACCTCCGGCCGGTGGCGATAAAACGCTATTACGTAAGCCGTATGAGCGGACAAATGGTCATAAATCGGTATCTCTCTGCCGCCGGCCTCATTAACGACTGCAACCTCCGTCCCGTTACCGAACGTACTTTCGCCTTCCACAGCAAGCAGGTCAATATTGTCTATCACCACATCGTCTTCGATTACATAGTTGGCGATGTAGTTTCTTGCCTGACTTATATATACGTTATTGCCGACTGTGCAGTTATGAATCGTCGCGTTACTAATCCCCGCCGGTTTCTTAACGCCGCCAAAAAAAGAGACCTGCTTTTCAAACACACCTAATTTTACCTGCCCGCAGAAATGCGTTGACTTTACTGTATCTGCCTTGAAATCCTCGGCAGCCCGGACCTTCGACCAGTCCTCACAGCTACATCCCTGGCCGCTCAACTGAGCGATTTGCTCCGCAGATAGTGGACGATACCCACCTTGGTAGGAATCGTATTCTGATGCCACTTCTTTTCTTCCTGTTTCTAAATGACTTGTCATAAACCAAATCTTACAGACCATAATCCCATAAATCAACATATTTATAACAGGCTACCTGTGAGTTTTTTGTTGTTCATGTCTTACAAAAAACTTGCAGCATCCGAAAAATCCGGGAGGTTGTTCCTGTTCTTTTCGGACGAAGCTGCGGTTCTGGGAACCAGTGAAGATAAATTGGAGAATTTTTGGGCAAAATCTGGAGTAATTCGTTGGTAGGTGCCGATGTTTACTATATAAGGGATTGTGCTTTTGTTGAACAAGGGCTCTGTCGTGTATCTATTACGTGAGCCCCGTTAGAAATAGGAGTTGAAAGCCTGACAGTCCGCTATGAGAAGTAATTTCTAACGGGGTGAGCATAAGCTCGATAGATGTTGGATGGAAACCTGAGTCCGCCATTGGCGGATGGGTCTTTCGAGTTCAGGGATGATATCTTGCAGAAAACTTCTGAAGTGGCCGCCACAGGCGGTTTAATATGGTACAGGCCGTTGGCCTGCTCAAGGATGAGACTGTGCCGAATCAGGCAAGAGTAGCAAAAGTTTTAGCAGCACTGCTGGCTTCAATGACAATCGGGGCGATAAGCCTAATGGCCCTGGGCCATAATCCCCCATCTGCCGGCCCATTCTCTCTTTGGACATATTACCGACTCGACCCTGTCCAAAAAGCTATTTCCTCCCGGGCCGCCCAGTCCCCGGACCGCTGGAACCGCATCGAAATTTATTATAGCGGCACCAAAGCCGGCAATATAGAGCAGTTGGCCACGCTCAGTGGTCTGGCCGGTCCCGAGGATATTAACTTTCACTTCTGTCTTTGCAACGGTCGCGGCGGCGAAGACGGACAAATACAGGCAACAGAAAAATGGCAGAAACAATGGCCGCTTATCCCAGACCGCACCTGGTACGGCAGCAGTCAGACTATCCGCATCTGTGTTATCGCTGAAGGCGAAACCACTTACCTAACAGATTGCCAGATAAAGAGGTTAGAAACACTCTTGGATGGACTGTGCAAAAAGTTCCGCATTCGCCCCGAATCCATCCACTACCCCAGTGATTGGAGTTAAAAAAATAGTTCAATAAGCCTGCTGGATAGCTCGCCGTCTGAACTTTCATTTCCATACAAATAATAAAAAAAGACCGGATGCACATCCAAGAGAGCACATCCAGCCTTTTTAAGGAGGGTGGTTATTATGCAAGTACCTTAATTATTCTTTCACTTATTTCTTAACGCGAACTATATCCAAGCAGAATCTCTTCTTAAGCCTAATCACTCCTACGTCCACGTCTTGATTCCGGCTCTGGTAGGTCCCAGCCGTCTGCCCATACCTCTACGCTGCATCGGCGGCATCGGCCTTAGCACATCTTCTTTATCTTTGGGCGGGACCGGGTCTTCAAAAACTGGGGGTGGCGGCATACCCGGGCCTGGTCTGCCCATACCTCTGGGTTGGAAACCTTGGCCGCCCCTGCCCATCATACCTCTGCCTTGGAAGCCTCGACCCAATCTGCCCATACTTCTGCCTTCACCTTGGAAACCTCGACCCCATCCGCTCATACCTCTGCCTTGGAAGCCTCGACCCAATCTGCCCATACCTCTGCCTTCACCTTGGAAGCCTCGACCCCATGGACATATACCTCTGCCCTGGAAGCCTCGACCCCATCCGCTCATACCTCTGCCTTCACCTTGGAAGCCTCGGCCCCATGGGCATATACCTCTGCCTTGGAAGCCTCGACCCCATCTGCCCATACCTCTACCCTGCCAACCGAGGTCCCATCTGCCAAACATCTGTTGCATTGGTCGAGTTTGCTGCGGCTCGCGGCTTATTCTGCCCCTGGGTGCGCCTTTCTTAGCCGCCTCTTGCTGACGCCTCTTTTGCAAAGCCTCCTGCTGACGCTTCTTTCTCATTGCCTCGATTGTCTTGGCCGCTTCCTGCTGCCGTTTCTTTTGCAGAAGCTCTTGCTGAACCCTCCCCCGCAGAGCCTCAGCTTTCTTGGCTGCTTCTTGTTGACGCTTCTTTTGTACAGCCTCCTGCTGGCGCTTCATTCGCATAGCCTCGGCACGTGTGGCCTGTGCTTCGCTGTCCACTTGTTGTCTGCGAGGCTGTTCTATCCGGCCCCTTTGTCTTTGTCGGCCTTCCTGCACCTGCCTTTGTCTTGGCTCTGTTTGAGGCTCGTCTGTTCCTTCCTGAGCGATAAGATTTTCAACTCCTATCAACACAACCACTGTTACAATGCCCAACGTAATGACCTTCCTTAACATTTTCTGTCCCTTTCCGAGTTATGGCCTCTTTTTCTCCCGCCACTTTGCATCTTGTTGTTTAGCGGCGGATTTAAAAACTGAATTTTTTGCATTTTTGACAAACATACGCAGAGCGGCAACATTTTCGGTTACTATCAGCACAACCGCGGCCTTAATATCTGTAGTAACTTTCTTCAGCATTTTACTGCTTTCCTCAATCCCCGTTTTCACGGGGACAAGCTTGCTCCTGTTTCTATATTTTCCAGGCCTGGTTCTCACATATAAAGACGGATGCAGAGCCGGTATTATTGCTATTTTTGAGAAAATTTCGTTGGAATGTGAAAAAAAGCACGTTTATTGAGCTATTTTATCGAACTTTGCGTTATTAAAAGATACCCCGAGTGGCACCCTCAAACCCTGGCCTGAGTTCGCCGAAGGCTCGTTTGGGGGGTGTTCAAAAACAACCCCTTTGTGCTCCCCATCTTCACAATAGCTTCATTAGCCCTGCAAAGTCCAATAAGAGTGCCAATTTTCAGCAGACCGAAGTTTTCTTTCTCTGTCAGAACCACACATGCCTGCCAGCGCAGGGTATTTTTGAGGACCCAAACTTTCCATTCCGACCTCTCATACGCCCGGACAGCCGAAGGAATAGGTGCAATCCTGGCCCGGCCTAAGTTGCAGCGCCCCTGTCGCCCCCCCCCCCGGTGCGGTTACGTTTAGTTGCGTTTACACTCGGTGTGTTTGTTCACAGTCATCCTCTTCTGCGGGAGGAACGCTCGGGCCCGAAGAGGTCTTTCTGAACGAAAATCGCAATGTAGTGGTATGTGCCGGTCATTAGCTCGTAGCGGACAGCAATCCAGCCGGCCTGCTCGGCCTGTTTTACCAGTTGGCTCAATGCAATGGCGTGCGAACTACGCTGGCTGTCAATATTAGCGTATCTCTCGATCACACAGAGCCGACCTGTGGGTCTGACGACCTGACGCAGATGGCGCAGGTAATCGACCCGGCCGTCGGCGTCCAAATGATGATAGGTCTTTGAGAGAAAGGCCAGCTCGCAGGAATTCTCCGCCAACCCGGTACCATCGGTCGGACACAAATAGGGCTTGACCTGTGGCAGGTCGGTGAACCTTTCCTTCATCCTATCGACCTTATTCTGCTCGACTTCCGAAGCATAGATAGTGCCCTCTTTGCCCACATACTTAGCCATCCGCTCGGCCCAGAAGCCGTCACCGGCCCCGATGTCCACAACCACGTCACCTGGCCTTAGGTCCATTTCTCTGAGCACATAATCACTTTTGGCCCGGTACGGATATCCGCCTGTGCCGGTTAGCTGGTGCTGTTTGAGGTCGGTAACCCGGGTGCTCTGCCACAAGTCCGTGGACGTTGCTACAGGCGAACCGCCCGCGGTAACAATAAGCAACAAAATTGCCATTAACAACAGACTGATTCTTCGCATAGTGAGTCTCCTCAATTATGTTATAAAATATTATGTTGAGCCTTGGATTTTAGTTTCATTTGCGCCTTGCCGGACCGCGAACGTCGGTCAGCCAATAGACAACCATCCCGGCGGCAAGAGCGCTAAGCAGAACTATTATGCTGACGCGCCGGGTTAAGTCGGACGAACGACCAAATGTAATAGACCGGGATACCCAGGAGGATGCTGCCGAGGCTGAAAGCCGAAGGTTTTGGCCACTGCATAAACGCAAACACGACCATGAAGAGAGTTACAGCCATAAAAAACGCCGGAACAACAGGATATCCTGGTACGCGAAACGGCCTTTCCATCCCTGGCCTGCGCCAACGAAGGACGTATACTGCGCCGATAAAGAGCAGCGCAAAAAGCGACAATCCCACTGAGGCATACTTGTACAAGTTTTGGAAGTCCATCGCGAAAAGGATGATGATTGCGCACACGCTCTGCGCGAGCATCGCGTAAACAGGAATCCGCCCTTTCGAGCTGATATGTCCGGCTATGGCGGGGAACAATCCGTCCTTTGCCATAGCGTAGTATATCCGCGGGCCAGTGATAATGAAAGCGCTCACTGTAGCCAGAAACGTCAATCCCAGCACAACTGAGAATATGTTGGAAATCCTCGGCCCAAACAAATTTTCGACCGCGAGCTGGGGAACCCGCTCAGCGTTGTCAAATCCCACATCGGCCAGAGGTACGGCGTAAGCGAAAACGAGATTTAGGGCCAGATACAAAACGACTACCAGCCCGGTGCCCAGCAGCAGCGACCGTGGGAGAATTCTGGATGGGTCCTTAACCTCACCGGCCAGATAGCTGGCGGCGTTCCAGCCGGTGTAAGCGAACATGACGTAGAAGAATTGCGAAGCCGCGGTCCCAAGCTTGACGTTTCCTATCGATTGGCCTTGCGCAATGTGTGCCAACCGCCCACCCCCACACAGAAATGCCATCACTACCAGGGCCACAAACAGGCCCAACTTTAGAATCGTAGTGAGGTTCTGTGTCCAGACAGACTGGCGTTGACCAATGAGATTGGGCAGTGTGACCGCGACGATAATGATCGCAGCGGTGACCTTGACAAAGTGGCCCGTTTTATCATCAGCTAATCCGAACGGCGTCAAAAGGTATAAGGCCGCAATATAGCTGGCCACAGCCAGCGGCGCCGAAAAACCGACAAAAAACGACGTCCAACCGGAGAGAAAGGCAGGCATCGGACCGTATGCTTCGCGAAGGTAAACGTACTCCCCGCCTGCCCGGGGCAGAGCGGCTGCTAACTCCGCCACGCAAAGAGCTCCGCACACAGCGAGCAATCCACCAAGGATCCAGAGCCCAAATATAACGGGGTAGTTCTTGATTGAGACCATCATGTATCCGGGCGAGACCAGAATTCCAGTCCCAACCATGCTGGCGATTACTACGTAGGTTGAAGTTGACAGACCAAATCCTCTTTGCGGTTCTTCCTCGGGCGCTTTACCCATAGCTGATTTCGCCAAGTTTGGCACCTCCCTATAAAGAATCAGTATCTTCTATTTATGCCTTCATCGAGTTGGCTAACATCTGATCCCATATGCGGCGCTGTTCTATTAGTGCCAAGACGCGGTCCGGGACCTTATGGCTTACTTCCAGCAGTTGCCAGCCGGTCCAGCCCATTTTTACCAGCAGGTCCATTTGAAGCTGGTACGGAAATCCCGTGCCTTTGAGATTGTGCAGGTGCAGCGTATCGCCCAGAAAATCCTTGACCAGGTTGAAGTTGTGCTCGAACCCGTTGCCCGCGGTGTCCCTCTTATCGGAGTTGAGTTTCACTCGGACGCTCGGCTGGTCAACCCGGTCCATAATCGCCCTGAGAGTCGGCAAATCGCCTGCATTACCGTGCGCTTCGAGGCGAACCTGCTGGCCATAGTCGGCAGCGAACGCACCCACGATGTTCAGTGCACCGCCGATTTGCTCGATAGTTTTCTCTCGCGGGACGTCATCGTGAAAACTGTTTGGGAACACTCTCACACCGCTGCCGCCTATATCGCGGCTGAGCTTTATGTAGGACTTGGTATTTTCAATTGCCGCTTTGAGCTTCGCAGCCTCTGGCGAATCAAACCGTTCACTGGTGGCAATACCCACTAATGCAACAGGGCTGTCTTCAAAACGTTTCTTCACCTCACGGCGTTGTTGTGCGTCAAGTTCAAGTTCAACACCATGAGCATAGGAAAGGCTCGTTCGCAGCTCAACACCAAACGCTCTGGCCTTGCAGCAGTTTGTGATAAGAGTAGGTATATCCCAGTCTTTGCCCCACTGGTAGGTGGTGAATCCAAATCGTGTTCTTACATCCCGTTTAACTGCGTCTCTTATCCCGGGGAAATTGCATGAAGCCAAAGCTGTGGTCGTAACAGCACCTGCGGTAATCCGGATACCCTGCGCCAGAAAATCACGGCGTGAGACTTCTTTTCGAGTATAAGGCATAATTTGCGAACTCGTCCGATATTAACAGCGATTCGATTATTTGCTCTGGCGTTTCTTAAGTGTCACACCGAGACCCTGGCCCTGACCCTGAAAAACCGTCTCTAAGTTGGGGTCTGTAGTAATGGCCTTGATGAAGTCCTGCCCTACCATGTCAATATTATGGGCAAGGATAAGTCCGCCCGGACGCACTAACGGCAGCAGCTTGTTGAAGTAGTCGATATAGCCTTCTTTATCCGCATCAAGAAACAGAACATCGATAGGCTCATTGATATTTTTTATTGTCTCGTGGGCATCCCCCATAACGAGTGTAACGAGATTATTGACACCGGCCCGCTTGAAATTCTCGCGGGCAAGTGCGGCCCGGCCCTCGTCGATATCGTGAGTAGTGAGCTTGCCGCCCGTCGTTCGAAGGGCAAGGCAGAACCATATACCAGAGTACCCGTTTGATGTACCTATCTCGACAACATGCTTAGCGCCGGCTGCTTCAGTAAGCAAACGCAGTATTCTGCCGTCCTCCATCGGCACATTCATCATACCTCTCCTCTGATTACGGTCCATATCATCAAGAATGCTCAAAATCTTCTTCTCTTGCTCGTTGACCGGCACAGGCGGCTGCTGAGAAGCAGCAGAGAAGCCCCTGCCCCGCCTGCCGCCGAAATCTCTGCCCCGCGGGCCTGGCTGAGCCGTTAAGCTATCAACTGCGGCTAATATTAAAACCGCCGCCAGAATGACTAACATAATCTTCTTTAACATTTCCTGCTCCTTTCAAAAATTGCGGCTTCTTATTGTTCTAACTGAAGTTTTATAAAATTGAGGTTAGGCATACATTATTTAAGAAAATCAGCTTTTTCGATTTTCTTAAATAATTAGCTTACATCTTATCAGGCAACGACTTACTGTTTGAAAAGAAAAAATCAAAAAACAATTTTTTCTTTTCAAAGTATGCCTAACCTCGATTTTGCAAAAGTCTTGTTACTATTTAGTATCTGTTGCGGAAAACAAAAATCGACGATGTCACCCCTGCGAAAGCAGGGGTCCAGAGCGAAAAACTGGATTCCCGCTTTCGCGGGAATGACAAATACTGTTTCCGCAACAGGAACTATTTAAATACACTGAATTTGTAAAGATAGAGACGGACTTAAAAGGGACTTTATTGCAGCTTATACAAAGAAAAATACAAAATGCGGAGAAAACCCCCATTTAGAGGATATTACAGTCCTTTTATTTTCAGCAGGCCGAAGTCTTCTTTTTCCGTCAGAACCACCCACGCCCGCCAATCTTTTTTGTGTATTCGCACAGGTTCGATTGGCTTTAAGTCCGTTAGCCAGGCCAAAAAACCGAACCTGGAGCTCATCTTGCTGTCCCAGTATTCATCGCTGCCTTTGATATGGTGGTTGTAACGCTGTTTTATTTCGACTATTTGTCCCGGCGTCAGGTTCTCGAAATTTTTAACCGCTGCAACGGTTGCTGTCGCGCAGACAGGCCCGGAACTTAATTTCAAAAATAATTTGTCGCCGGCTAAAACCCGCCCAAAAGCAGGCCGTTTTGTTTTGGTAAAACGCGATTCGATTTGCTTTCGACCATCTAAAATCGCATCCAGATAAGGTTTCTTCAGGATTACCAGATGATAATTCGCCATATGATTTAACACTTACTTTCAGGGCGACTTAAGTTCTACTTCAAATTCACCGTAGGAGTCAATAACTTCCAACCCCAGTCCTTAATAACACCCTAATAAGAGCTTCTTTCGATAACCATACAAAGTTCGATTCGGCATATCAAGAATATCTTACCTGTGTGCGATAGCGTGGTAAACCGTAGTGAGATGTCCATATCAACTCGGTATTATCCGGTAATCAGCCATTTAGCTTTCCCGCTCGGGACAGATGTTTTTTTACAGTATTGAGCGACTCTCGGGGCTCATCAGCCCGACTGCGGGCAATTAGACTGTCATAGAAATCTTCCCAGAGGTCACGAAACTTGTCCAAATCAATAATGACTGCCCGTTTAGTGCCCTTGTCGTCAACAATATATTGGATATCGTTCATAGTAACACCTCTTGTCTAATTGTACTACAAACAACACTTTCATATCAAGATTTATTTACAGCCCGGCTTTGTGCTCCACTCCGAGTTCGGCCAAGGCATTCTTAAGCTGGCTGATGTTTTCGAAAAGAATCGTATTTAGCCCTGCCTCCTTTGCGCTGTTTATATACTCCGGTTTATCATCTATGAATACAGATTGCCCGGGTCGCGAGCCGAGTCTCTGGATGGTAAGCTCATAGATTCTTCTCTCGGGTTTTCTTGTTCCCTCGGCACACGAAAAGACCAATACATCGAATCCGCCGAAGGCGGACAACTGATAAAAGTACTGCATTGCCGCCGCCTCGGTGTTGGACAAAAGTGCGGTTTTGTAGCCGTTTTTCCGAAGCCGGGCAGCTAAAGAAAACATGTCTTTTCTGGGCACATAAACAGCTTTGAAGGCATCAGCCCATAATGAGTGTGCTTTCGGCTTCGGTACGCCTAATTCGCTGCATATTCTTTCCCAGAATATATCTTCGCTGATTAAGCCTTTCTGGAAATCCGCTGCGAATTTGCTGTGTGCCTTTATATAGTCTTCTTTCGATACAGCCAAAGCTTGTGCGCAATATTGCATCAGACCCGGTGCAGGGTCATCTATCAGCACCCCACCCCAATCGAATATCACAGATTCTATTCTTTCCATCGTGAGCAGCCCGGAAATGATAGTTTTCTACTATTTTCCCTCAGGACGATACAAGGGTTCAACTTACATATCAACATTTTTTTACACTATTTAAGGCTGTTATTAGCCTTTGACGAACAGCCCCTTAGAATCTATAATCAAAGCAACTTTTTAATTTTGAATTACAGAGATAAAATCATGGAATATGCGTTGACTTTTGCGATTGGCGTGATATGTGGTTGTGTTCTCGTTTTCTTTTTTAAGCATAAGGAAACTAAGCAGCACGACTCAACCATAACGCAAAAAGAAGGCCAAATCTCTCAACTCCAAGAGGAATGTACAAAACTGGCAGTCGATCTCGCTACGCTCAATGAGCAGCAAAAAACTGCTGAAGAAAAACTCGCTTTTTGGAACAATGCAAAGGAAAAACTATCTGACACCTTCAAGGCCCTGTCCGCCGACACCTTAAAAAGCAATAATGCACAATTCCTGGAGCTGGCGAAGACAAATTTGGAGACGTTTCAAGAGGGTGCAAAAGCAGATCTCAAAAAGCGGCAGACAGCCATTGATGAACTCGTTAAGCCTCTAAAAGAATCTCTCCGAGATGTTGACACTAAGCTCGGGGAGATCGAAAAGTCACGGTCGCAGGATTTTGGGAGTTTGACGGAGCAGATGAAGTCGCTGGCCACCTCTGAAGCGAAACTGAAAGAGGAAACAGCTAATCTGGTGAGCGCATTGCGAAGGCCCACTGTTCGGGGTCGATGGGGGGAAATGCAATTACGGCGTGTGGTCGAGATAGCCGGCATGGTTAACTACTGCGACTTCAGAGAACAAGAAAGCGGGGCGACAGAAAGTGGACGTATTCGGCCCGATATGATTATTAAACTACCAAACCAGAGAACAGTAGTTGTTGATTCGAAAACACCCTTGGAAAGCTACCTGGAATCTCTGGAAACAACAGATGAAAAGACACGTAAGCAGAAACTTAAGAATCACGCACGTCTCGTACATACGCATATTCTAAATCTGGGGGCAAAAGGCTATTGGGAGCAGTTTCAACCTGCTCCGGAATTTGTTGTTATGTTTTTACCCGGCGAGATGTTCTTTAGTGCTGCTCTGGAGCAAGAACCTGGACTTATTGAACTTGGTGTGGAAAAGCGAGTTATCCTGGCGACTCCAACCACTCTGATCTCATTGCTGAGGGCGGTAGCGTATGGGTGGCAGCAGGAAAAGGTCGCCAAAAATGCACAAAAAATAAGTGAGCTGGGAAAGGCACTCTACGACCGAGTTCGCACGTTCGTAGAGCACTTTGGTGTTGTAGGAAAAAATATAGACCGCGCTGCCAAAGCATACGACGATGCCGTCGGTTCGCTTGAAAAACGCGTTCTGGTAACAGCCCGTCAGTTCAGAAAACTTGGAGCAGCGTCAGGAGATAATATTGAAACATTGGAGCCAATAGATAAAACAACAAGGATGATTCAGGCACCAGAGGCCGAAGAAGGTCAAAGTGAAACGAAAGATGAGAGTGGAGATGATAACGCCCAGTAAAATCATAGGATAACTTTTGTAAAATGAGAATTAAATAAAGGATACTTGTTATGCCTGAGAATTATGACTGCATTATAGTTGGTGCCGGGCCGGCGGGGCTGGGGGCGGCTCTCTACACAGCCCGCGACAGAATGAAAACCCTCATACTTGAGAAATTCATGCCCGGCGGACAAATCATTAACACCGACAGAATCGAAAACTATCCCGGCATCGAACGCATCGACGGCGCGGGTCTAATCATGCAAATGCAAAAGCAGGTCGAGGGCTTCGGTGCCGAGATAAAAAATGGCTGCGAAGTATCCGGCTTAGAAAAACTACAGGACGGCAAAATCGCCGTTATTTGCGATGAGGATAAATTCACCGCAAGAGCCGTCATTTTAGCGCTGGGCAGTGACTATCGTAAACTCGGCGTCCCCGGCGAAGAAGAGTTCCGTAACGCCGGCGCAGGCGTCAGCTATTGTGGAACCTGTGATGCACCGTTCTTTAAGGGCAGAGAAGTCGTTGCTGTCGGCGGCGGCAATACCGCAGTGGAAGAAACTCTGCACCTGACCAAATTCGCGGAAAAGGTAACAATGCTCCACCGCAGGGACGAGTTCAGAGCAGCCAAAGTTCTGGTCGAGGAGCTTATGGAAAAGGCCAACGAGCCGAATTCGAATCTGTTTATCAAATACAGCACCGTAGCGACCGCCATCGAAGGGCAAGGCAAGGTCCAGTCGGTCAAACTCAAAAACGTTAAAACAAATCAGGAAGAAGACTATCCCTGCGACGGCGTATTCATCTTCATCGGCATGGTACCGAACACCGGCTTTCTAAAAGGCTCTGTGGAGCTGACCGACAATGGATTTATCAAGTGCGACTACGCATATCTCCGGACAAGTGTGCCGGGCGTCTTCGTGGCCGGTGATTGCAGAATCGGGGCGGCTATGCAGTTAGCCACAGCCGTCGGTGATGGCGTCGTCGCTGCTATGATGCTCAAGCAGTATTTCAGAGACCCGGCCTGGTGGAGCGAGCCTGTCAGCGACTTACTTCCGCCGGGCGGATGGTAAACTAAGGGTGCAGGTTTGATTTTACGTAGTTTTTTGGCAAGAACCTGATATTCTAAAAGTTGCAACGCAACAGTTTGAACAAAAAATGTCTGAGTTTGGCAAAAAACTGAACACCAAACAGTTGTCTGCAGATTGGGCTCATCAGGTTAGCTCGGTTCTGCAAAACTCCCTTTCTGATGCCGGTGCGGCTGCTTACAAAGCCTTTCTGGAATCGTATAACCCCATCGACCCAGACAATCATAAATGCTGTAAGCTATATTCATAACAATCCAGTTCGGCGAGAACTGACCTTGTCTGCTGAGCAATGGTATTATTCCAGTGTCAGGGATTGGCAGGGCACGGGTAGCGGCCCGATACCCATAGATTTTGACAGTTTCCCTGCTACGTAAGAGCACGCCCAGAGAACTATTGATATCTTTACGTTATAGATTTACGGGTATGCCTTGGCCTTTGAGGTATTCTTTCATTTGTCTTATGGTGTAATTTTCAAGATGTGATTAGACGTCTTGTTCAGGAGGTTGGGGAATTAGAGGGTCAAGCAGTTTGATAAGCTCCGGAATACGTTCCGAGGCCACACGCCATATTCGTTCTACAAGGATTTCGCCATATTCATGAGCGAGGATGTTGCGCTGGGCAACAATCGAATCCCACGGGATTTCCGGATGGGCATCCCTGAGAGGTGAAGAAACATGTCCGGCAGCTTCTCCAATTACCAGTATTTGCCTCTCGACAGCATAACGAAGAACTTTGTTAGATTCAAATTCCTCATAGCTTACACTCTTTATGAATTGAGCTATTTCGCAAGCTGCCTCTCTCATGTCCCACAGCAGGGCGGCATCACGCTGCTCAGGTTGCATAGATAACCTCCATATTGTGCAGGATATTATGTCTGCGGAAGGGATTTCGAAGACCAGCCTTTTCCACCAGATCCACTTCGTGAGCCAGAATGGTTCTCAACTGTTCCTGCATCTGTGCCAAGTCGAACAGGCTGTGTCCACAGTCGTCAGCGAAAGTTACCAATACATCAATATCGCTGTCCGGACAAAAATCATCCCGCAGCACAGAACCAAACAAAGCAAATTCGGTTATCTTCCACTGCCGACAAAACTCTGCAATTTTCTCTTTCGGCAGGTCAATCCTCTGAAACTTCACTATTATTCTCCTGCTTATATTAGTTTTGCTCTATCTCTATAACACAACTGCTTTCTGGAGTCAAGTCCGCTGTGCAGCTTGCTACATGCAGGGTTTTATAGGTTTACAGGTATGCCTCGGTCTTTGAGGTACTCTTTCATTTGTCTTATAGTGTAATTTCCGAAGTGTGTAATTGAAGCCATAAGCACCGCATCCGCGCCGCCGTCAACGATGGCATCGTAAAGGTGCTCGAGTATTCCCGCGCCGCCGGAGGCGATTACAGGGATATTGACCGCGTCGGTAACGGCTTTGTTCAGTTCGTTATCGTAACCTGCTTTAGTGCCGTCGGCGTCCATGCTGGTCAGCAATATTTCGCCCGCACCCAGCTCTTCGCCCTTAACAGCCCATTCAACCACGTCAATATCGGTCGGTTCAGAGCCGGCCTTTACGCAGACCTGCCATTTGCCTTTTTTGTCTTTCGAGCGGCGGGCATCAATGGCAAGGACAACACACTGATTTCCAAAACGCTGTGCAGCTTCGGCAAGCAGCTCCGGGTTTTGAACGGCAGCGGTATTTACGGAAACCTTTTCAGCTCCACTTCGCAGAAGCTCATCGATTTGTTCGACTGTTTGTATGCCGCCGCCTACGGTAAACGGTATGAAAACGTTTTCAGCAACCTTTTCAACAAGCTCGATAATCGTTTTTCGAAAGTGAATGGTGGCGGTAATATCAAGAAATACCAGCTCATCGGCCCCGGTGTCACTATATCTTGCACCTAATTCCACAGGGTCGCCCGCATCGCGAAGATTCAGAAAGTTGACACCCTTAACTACGCGGTTGTCTTTAACATCAAGGCAGGGAATAATTCTTTTAGTCAGCATTTCAAAGCTTCCCGTTTACAAATATCGTAGAAATTCTGCAAAACCTTCAATCCGGTTTTACCGCTTTTTTCGGGATGAAACTGCGTCCCGTATATATTCGCCTTCTGGACCGCAGCGGGCAAATCAAAGCCGTAATCGGTAAATGCGACCCTGGCTTCGCTGTCCGCAACCTCGGCATAGAAAGAGTGTGCGAAATAAAAGTGTTTTTCACTTCCGAGGCCGGCAAATAAATCCATATCTTCCGGCAGCTTCACCAAATTCCAGCCCATATGCGGAACCACCCGGCCGGCCGGAATCGGAACAACACTTCCGGACACTAATCCCAGGCCGTCGTGCCAGCCGTATTCGCTGCTTTCCTCGAAAAGCATCTGGTAGCCAACACAAATACCCAAAAGCGGTTTGCCACCAAGAGCAACCTCCTTTATCAGTTCTGCAAGTGAGCCCAAGGCACTGACCGCATATCCGAATGCAGCAACCCCGGGCAAAACGATGCCGGTGGCATTTTCGACTGTCTTAGGTTCGCAGCTAAGCTCTACTTCGCATCCGATATGCCGAAAGGCGTTACATACGCTTTTAACATTGCCGACATTGTAATCAATAACCACTATCATAAATCAAATTTAACGACATAAAAGCTCCTTCGTCAAATAGTAATGTCTGATAGAGCTATGAGTAAAACTGATTTGTAGGACAAATGGAATAGCCCTATAATTATAAGCAGAACTTGGCTGGAATTGTGGGAATGAGTTTTTTCTTTTGGGATAACGTTATGGCGGAGGTGTTTTTTGCCGATTTATCTTTTAGTCGGACTTTGTGTGATTGAGCAATATATGGAATATAAAAGTGTGTGGTATAGTAGCTTATCTTGGTAAAAAAGTTGCACAGCCAATTCTTATAGAAGGTTTAAAGCGGTTGGAATATCGTGGTTATGATTCGGCTGGTGTGGCACTATTAGGCAGCGGTGCGATAAGAATCAAAAAAACCAGCGGCAGAATCAGCGCTCTGGAAGAGGTCTTAGATGAGCCTGATGCCGCCGAGACCTTCGGTATCGGCCATACACGCTGGGCCACACACGGAGAACCAAACGCCGTTAACGCACATCCGCATCTGGACTATACCGGCAAAATCGCTGTCGTTCATAACGGCATTATCGAAAACTACGGCACATTGAAGACCTGGCTCCAAAATGAAGGAGCCGCCTTTGTCAGCGAAACCGATACCGAGGTGATAGCAAACTTAATAGGCTATTTTTACACCAAAGACGACAGTGAGGAGCAAAAGAAGTCCGATGTGCAAAACAAATTTGAGTGGGCGGTTCAGCGGTCTCTCCAGGAGTTGCACGGCACCTTTGGCCTGGCGATCGTGTGCTCAGACTTTCCCGATACCATCATCGGCGCCAAAAAAGGCAGCCCTCTGATTTTAGGGGTCGGCGATAACGAATATATCTTAGCTTCGGATGCGGCTGCAATTGTAGAGCATACAACTCAGGCAATATATCTTGCCGACAGCGAGATGGTTACAGTCAGCCCGGAGGGGTTCCATACCAAAACGATTGACAACATCACCGTCAGCAAAGAACTACAGCAAATTGAATTCTCATTGGAACAAATCGAGCTGGGCGATTTCCCACACCACATGCTCAAAGAGATTTATGAGCAGCCAAAAGCCCTGAGTACCTGTATGGGCGGTCGAATCGATTGCCAAAACAACAAGATTAAACTTGGTGGTATAGCTTCGTACCTGCGCGACCTGACACGCACCAGACGGCTCATCTTGACCGCCTGCGGAACGGCGTTCCACGCCAGCCTGGTCGGAGAATTTTTGTTCGAACAGCTGGCACGTATCCCGGCAGAAACCGAATACGCCAGTGAATTTCGATATCGCAACCCAATAATTGAGGATGGGACCGTCGTTATATCAATAAGCCAATCCGGTGAAACCATCGATACCCTCGCGGCAGTAGAGGAAGCCAAAGAGCGAGGTGCAACGGTGCTCGGCATTGTCAACGTTGTTGGCTCTTCCATCGCAAAAGCCACCGACGCAGGGATATATTTGCACGCAGGCCCGGAAATCGGCGTTGCCAGCACAAAAGCCTTTACCGCACAGGTTGCGGTCCTGACAATGCTGGCGATTGAATTAGGCAGAAGAAGACACCTCCGCAGCGACCAAGCAAACAAATACATCGACGAACTTTCTCAAATACCGGACAAGATAAGCACAATACTAAAACAATCCGACCACATTAAACAAATTGCTTCGGCAAATATCGACCAGGACAACTGGCTTTTCTTAGGCAGAGGTTTTAATTATCCGGTTGCCCTCGAAGGGGCCTTGAAGCTGAAGGAGATAAGTTATATTCACGCTGAGGGTCTGCCGGCTGCGGAGATGAAGCACGGCCCAATCGCTTTGATTGTTGACGGTATGCCCGCGGTTTTCATTGCCACAGCCGGGCCGCAATACGACAAGATTATGGGCAACATTGCCGAAGTCAGGGCACGCGGCGGCAAAACTATCGTTGTCGCAACCGAAGGCGATGAGAATATTAAACAATACTCTGACCATTTAATTACCATACCTGATGCTCCGGAGCTTTTACAGCCGATGCTGACTGTTGTGCCGCTGCAACTGTTGGCCTATCACGCTGCTGTGCTCCGGGGACACGATGTCGATAAACCTCGTAACCTTGCAAAAAGCGTTACAGTCGAGTAAACTGTCTCGCTTGATGATTAGAACAAAAGCATCAAATTCAGGTTGGTTTTGGCCCTGCTCAGCAGCGAAACAATCTCGGTTTGGTTTTACCCTTGTGGAGCTGCTCGTCGTCATAGCAATCATCACCCTTCTGCTCTCCGTACTTATGCCGTCACTTAGAAAAGCTAAATCTATGGCGATGCGTCTGGCGTGTGCCCACAACCTCAAGCAAATCGATTTAGCTGTGAGCTTCTATCTCAATGAAAACGACAACACCTATCCCTGTGCCCAGGACCCTGTCTCAACGGACCCGCCCTACTGGCTGTGGATGGGACGTGGCTGGCGCTTTCTTGTCGAGCCTTATTTGGGCGGCAATATCGATGTGAATAAACCTTCGGTCCTGTTTTGTCCGCAGGACTACGCCGCCAGGCACAAATACGAGTCCACCAGTTACGCCTACTCGATGGCCTTTTACCACAGCCCTGAGCAGATTGACGATATGAACAGCCCTGCCGACACCTATAAGAATCCTCAGCCCTCTATTCCGCAGCGGAGCCTGGATGTAGCCAGACCGTCCGGAAAGATTCTTATCGGCGAATGGCTCAGCAGTCATTCACCTATCGACGATGACAAAGGCTGGTGGTGCTGGCAAGGCAGCAGGAACTATCTATTCGTTGACGGCCAGGTTCGTTTCCTTAAAGCCAAACAGATTCACCCCGCACGAGACGGCCTGCCCGATGCAAACCTGACCATCCACGGCATAAAAGGCCTCGACTGGCCCCATTAGAAATTAGACCCAAATCGGGATTTACCTTCCCCACGACAAGAAAAGACGTTATCCTCTAACAAAGATTTCTCCTATTACAATGGTAAAAGCCACCAGAAAAAGGCACCAAAGTTTAAAGGAGAAAGTATGGGGAATGTATGAAGCAGTATAAGGAAAAACAGTAATGAACCGCTCTGATGTTAAAGAGTTGTACTTTATTACTCTTATTTCCAATGTCCGGTCTATTATTGAGTACGGGATATTATCCCACAATAAGTCTGTTAAAATTCCCCATGATGATTCTCTCCCAATGCCAAAAATGCAGGAGAAGCGTAACATCAAAAAAATTCCTGGAACGAACAAGAAAATACACGATTATGCAAATCTCTATTTCGATGCCCATAATCCTATGCTAAGCAGGCGTCGAGATAGAAACAATGAGATATGTGTTTTGCGCATAGATGCGAATGTTCTGGATTTGCAGGGAGTCATAATCGCAGATCAAAATGCCTCAAGCGAATATGTCCGTTTTTATCCAGTAACACAAGGATTAGCTGCAATCGATAAAAATAGGCTTTTTGCTAAATATTGGACACATACTGAAAATATTTATGAGGAGTGGGCACACAAGTCCATCAAGTGTGCGGAAGTCCTTGTGCCGGACGAGGTTGAGCCGCGATACATTTTGGCTGCCTATGTCGCAAATCAAGCAGCTTTGGCTGCTTTCAAGAAACTCAAAATAGAATTGACCGTAAGTATTAAAAGTGATATATTCTTCTAAGAGGATGTTATGAAGATTCTAATAGGTGACATTTTGAAATCCAAAGCACAAACCCTCGTCAACACAGTAAATTGTGTTGGTATTATGGGTAAGGGAATAGCTCTGGAGTTTAAGAAGCGATTTCCCAAGATGTTCAAAGACTATTTAGAACGGTGCAAACGTAATGAAATACATGTAGGTCGCCCTTATATATACAAGAGTTTAATAGGTCCGCAGATTGTGAATTTCCCGACCAAAGACCACTGGAAGTCTGTCTCCAAAGCAAGCGATATTGAGCAGGGCTTAGATTTTCTTTTAGCACATTATAAAGAATGGGGTATTACTTCGATAGCAATTCCACCGCTCGGCTGTGGAAACGGTCAATTGGAATGGAAAGTCGTTGGCCCCCTGATTTATAGTCGAGCCAAACAAATGGAGATTCCTGTTGAAATCTATGCTCCATATGGTACGAGTCCTACAGATCTGACCAAGTCATTTCTAAAAAAAGCCGGCGAATCTATGAAGCCTGATTACGGCTCCCCAAGGAATAAACAGATTCCCTTTAATCCTGCTTGGGTAGGTCTTGTCGAGATTTTACACCGGATTGAAAAACAGCCATATCATTGGACTGTTGGCAGGACGATTTTTCAAAAGATCGCCTATGTAGCTACTCAACAAGGACTTCCTACAGGATTTAACTATCAGAAATCAAGTTCTGGACCCTTTTCCAAAGAGCTTAAACTCGCCGAATCAAAGTTAATTAATAATAATCTCTTGCAGGAAGAACGTTTGGGCAGAATGTTCGAAGTCAAGGTGGGCCCGGGTTTCGATGGATATCGGAAACGCTATGAGTCTTTGCTGGAAAAATACGCTTATGTAATTGAAAAAACCACAGACTTGTTTATGCGAGTGGACACAACACAAGCGGAAACAATTGCCACGGTAATATTTACCGTAACTGAACTTAAGCAAAAGAGCAAATCCCCAGTCTCAGAAATGGATGTCCTTGAAGCAGTGATGCAATGGAAACAGCGAAGGAAACCGAGATTAGATAAAACAACGGTCGCCTCAACTATCCGCAATCTTGGTATGCTGCATTGGCTTGATGTGAAACCTGATGATAGATTACCTGTGTCTGAAGAAAGTGAGATATACGTTTGAGAATATGTTATGTAACGTGATGCCTCATCTGCATAAGTGCGTAATAGTAAATATCCAATCGTTCTGAACTATGAAATACCAAGGACGTCGGTCATTGGATACAAGGCCGGCTCTTTTCCAACCAGCCATTTTGCCGCTCGTAATGCCCCTCGGGCGAAAGTGTCTCTGCTGTTGGCGGTATGATTGAGAGTAACGGTCTCGCCTAATGTGCCAAAGATTATCGAATGAACGCCGGTGATATCACCTGCACGGACGGCGTGCATACCAATAGTGCCTTTTTGCCTCAAGGCATCTTTGCCGCTTCTGCCGGGAATAAGAGTTTCGGGAAAATCTCGGCCGGTTGCCTTGCAGATATTCTCGGCTAATGTAAGAGCGCTGCCGCTCGGAGCGTCCTTTTTGAAGCGATGGTGCTGCTCGATTATCTCTATATCGTATTCATCGCCGAGCATCGCAGCAACTTTACCCACAAGGCCGAACAGGACGTTCATACCGACACTCATATTGGTATCGTATATAACTGGTATTTTTTCAGAGGCCGCTTTGATTTTTTCACGCTGCTGACTGCTCAGTCCGGTAGTGCCTGATACCAAAGCAACGCTATTTTCGAGACAGTAATCAATGGTCTTATCCACCGCCTGGGCTTCTGAAAAATCTATTGCCAC
Source organism: uncultured Pirellulales bacterium (assembly GCA_964417935.1). Lineage (GTDB taxonomy): Bacteria > Planctomycetota > Phycisphaerae > Sedimentisphaerales > Anaerobacaceae > NIOZ-UU13. Next base: position 76,739 of record CAYQKF010000003.1, on the reverse strand, counting down.
GTCAGCGAAAGCGCCGAATACATCAGCCAGCTTAACATTCATCGGCCCGGCCCCGGCCACAAGGCCCGCGTCTTTGCCGACGTCGGTATGGCCCTGTCTTTCAACCGCCGCAATAATATCGAACCAGCCGGTCTCGGCTGCCAACGAAAGGATACGCCTGCCCATTCGACCGGCGGCGCCGATGACTACAAGTTTAGGTTTCATTTTATGCCCTCGGTATTTCAGCTCCTTTAATAAGCGCTTACAGCAAATAAGCTGACAAAAAATATAATCACCGCAGCGCATATTTACAAGCTTAAAGGATTATTTGCTTGATTATTTCGGCAGACTTATAGTAAAATTCAATTGTTTTATGCGTTTTGCAAAAAGGTCAATTTATGCTTTCGGTAATAAAACCCTTACGTATAAGGAGGAATCACAATGCAAACTGACAAAACCAGTAGCAAATCAGGCTGCCCCCTCTCAATGAATCGTCGTAGTTTCCTAACAACCACGGGCGCTATGGCTGTAGCTACGAAGATAGGCTTGCTTGACTTCGCTTCATCGCTGTACGCCGCCCAGCCGAAGCCCGCCGGCAAGCCGGTTATCCAGGCGGTATTTGCGCACCCAAAAGTCGAAAGATACTGGATGGGCTGGCCCGGCGCCGCCTACGACATCGAAGCCCGCCAGCGCCAATACACCAAGATACTCACCTCTGCCGCCGGAAAGTTCGGCGTCCGGCTTGAGGTCAGAGATGAACCTCTCGACAGCGACAGCGCCGTCAGCGCATACCTTGAGCAGCTCAAGAAACGACCGCCGGATGGGCTGGTGGTTACCTGCATGTGCCTGCACTACGGCGGTTCCGGTTCATGGCCTCACGTCAACAACATCGCCAAGAACCGCGGCAACATCCCGACGATTGTCTTCAGTCCTATGGGAACTTCCTTTACCTCACACCTCCAGGGAACCCGGAATATCGACGGCGTCTTTGCCGCCGCGACGCAGGACCTCGACTGGCTTGAATTCGGCATTCGAATGCTTAATACCATCTGGCAGATGAAGAACACCCGCATCTGCATTGTCAGAGGTAACAAGACCGAGGACAAAAAACTCAACGTCATCGGCACCACGCTCCACTACATCCCAAGCAAACGCTTCCTCGACGAGTTCAAGAAGATCCAGGACAGCGATGAAGTGCGAGCCATGGCCGCTTATTACACTAAGAACGCTAAGAAAATCGTCGAACCGACAAGGAAAGACATCCTCACTGCTGCCAAGAACTACTTCGTCTGCCGGAACCTCATGGCAGCCGACAATTGCCAGGGCTTCTCGATGGATTGCCTGGGTCCCGTTAGTCGCCGCCTGATACAACCACCCTGCCTTGCCTTCTCCCGGCTACGCGACGAGGGCGGACTCGGCACCTGCGAAGCCGACTGGAACGCCGCCATCTCCACACGCCTGACGAACCTTCTGTTCGACCGGCCCGGATTTATGCAGGACCCTGCGCCCAATACCGTCAACAACACGCTGATGGGGGCCCACTGCACGTGCGGAACCAGACTCGATGGCTTCGACAAGTCACCAGAACCTTTTATCCTCCGCAGTCACTCCGAGTCGAACGTTGGCGTCGCTATGCAGGTGCTCTGGCGAGTTGGCCAAAAGGTTACTATTATGAAATTCCAGGGCCCAGAATCCATTATTTTAGGTACAGGCCGGGTGCTCCGCAACATCGATACCCCGCCCGCAGGAGGTTGCCGTACTTCCGTCGAGCTTGAGCTGGATGATGTCGCAGATTGCCGCGACACAAAGGGCTTCCACCAACTGTTCATATATGGTGACCTGGAGCTTCCGTTCAAAGCATACTGCCAACTCGCTGGCATAAAAGTCGTCCACATCTGACGGTTGTGGATGGAAGGATTTAGTCGGCGTTTGAGGAACTGTCATTCCGCACCCATTCGGCTTTGCCCAGGGCAGGCTTCGATGCGGAATAAAAACAAAAGCAGAAAAGAGCTAAGAGGATTTTATGAAACGTCGTGACTTCTTAAAAGCCGTCGGGTTCGGTGCGGCAGTGCTTGTGACGCCGGGATGTGCTCAGGCGCCGCAGAATATCGCAAAAGGCAAAAAGCCAAATATCATCTATATAATGTTGGATGAGCTTGGCTACTTCGAATTGTCCTGTATGGGTAATAAGTATCTCGAGACTCCGAACATAGATCGGATGGCAACCGAGGGTATGCGTTTCACACAAGCCTTGGCTGGTGGCCCCGTGTGTGCACCGACACGCTGCGCACTGATGACGGGCCAACACACTGGCCATTGCACTGTGCGCAAGAACAGCCAGGTCTGGCCGATGCGGGCCGAGGATGTAACCGTCGCAGAAGTGCTCAAGCAAGCCAACTATGCTACTGGCGGCTTCGGCAAGTGGGGCTGCGGCGACCGGGGAACTACCGGCGTTCCCGAAAAACACGGCTTCGATATTTTCTTCGGCTACTATAATCAAACACACGCCCACTCGTTTTTCCCCAACTATCTTGTGCGAAACGGCGAAAAAGTACCACTTGAAGGCAACACCGGCGACTTCTACAAAGGAAAGCAATTCTCGCACTATCTGATATTCGACGAGTCAATGAAGTTTATTCGTGAGAATAAGGACAGGCCGTTTTTCTGCTACTGCGCCTGGACCCCGCCACACGGCCGCTGGGGAATCCCGGAAGATGAACCGGCCTGGCAGGAATTCAAAGATAAGCCCTGGACCGGTGTTCCCAAAGATGCAAAGGTGTATGCTGCGATGGTGAAAATGGATGACCGGCAAATCGGGCAAATTTTCGCTTTGCTCAAAGAGTTCGAAATAGACGATAACACGATTGTGTTCGTCTGCGGCGATAATGGCGGCAGAGGTGGTTTCGATAATTTCTTTGACCCGAACAGATATTTTCGAGGACAAAAGGGAAATCTATACGAAGGCGGTTTGCGTATCCCGATGATTGTGCGCTGGCCCGGCAGGATTAAAGCCGGTGTTGTCAACGAGCATTTGTGGCACTTCCCGGATGTTATGCCGACCTTAGCCGAACTTGCCGGGGTTGAGCCGCCGGACAATATTGATGGGATATCAATCGTTCCGACACTATTAGGTGAGCACGCCGCCGGCCGTAAGCAGAAAAAACACAAATTCCTCTACTGGGAGCACAAGGAGCAGGTAGCTGTGCGTATGGATAACTACAAGGCCGTCAAACCCGGCAAGAACAAACCATTTGAATTGTATGACCTCAGTAAGGACATCAGCGAACAGAATAATATAGCAGATGAGCACCCGGACATCTTAGCTAAAATGAAAGCCTATGCAAGACAATCACACACCGAAAATCTTATAGGAGATGTCCTCGATAAAGAAAAAAGATTCAAGGGCCATCAATTCCGCTGAGACCTGAACCGGCCATGTTAATAAAACAAACAGTGCATGTAATTAGCACCTGTTGCGGATAGATTACTTGTCATTCCCGCGGAAGCGGGAATCCAGCAGCCTTATAGGGTGCAACATCTCGCACCACTTATCATAAGAACTATCATTGTCATCCGCCCGGTTTATTGGTATATATGAAAAAGATATTGACAAAATTTTTAAAATGGAGGTTGATTATGCCTGAATTTGGTTCACCTTTTTCCGGGCTTGCAAACGACAGAAAGCTCACAGATTCCGAATTGATTCGCGCCATAAGGTTTATGGTCGCCGCAGAGTATGAAGCTGTCCAGCTCTACATGCAGCTTGCCGAATCAACCGATGACAAACTCGCTCAGGAGGTCTTGAAGGACATAGCCGATGAGGAGAAAGTGCACGCCGGCGAGTTCATTCGGTTGCTAAGGCAGCTCGCCCCGGATGAAGAAAAATTCTATGACGAAGGCGCTGAAGAGGTACAGGAGATAATAGAAAAGCTCAAAAGCAGCTAATAATATCACGCAAAATTTTATCTTCTGTAAATGTGCACCGCAATGTCGTCGGTAAACGCCGGCAGTCTGACTGATATAGAGCCGTTCTCTACAGCCAGTTGGTGGGTCATGAGTACCCCTCTGTCCGGCTTGATAATATCCACTCTGTAGCTGCCAGCGGACAAAGAAAGGGCTTTGAGTTTTAGAAGCCGGCTTTCAAATTTTACACCCTCTTTGGCGGTTGCTGAGGAACAATACGCCACAGCCTCTTTTCTCGAAGAAAGCACGTACTTATGGCTGCCGGGCCAGGACTCGACTGTGCCGTTGAACCACAGGTTCGGGTAATCCGTCAGGCTGTCCCAGAATGTCCTCAGCACCAACGCATCGTGCTCGAATTTGTTTCGGCCGTTCGGATTGTAATTATGCGGGAACTTCGGCAGGTTCTCCGAGGAGAAACCTATTCTCGGCTTCATATATAAATCCATCTGCTGGCACTTGGCCATCATAAATTTCCACATATATTTCCTTGTGTGTACCCGCTGTTCCGGGTGTATATAGCTGTACTTCTGGCCATTGTCGTCCCAGCTCTCCTGCGGAATGTAGGGCTTGTTGTACTTTATTCGCCAGCCCTTGGCATTAGCAACTGTATGTTTTTTTCCGTAAATCAAAAGGCCGAAATATGGCCGGGTGAATATCCAATTTCTCTGCGACTCGCTCAATCCGCCGGTGTCCATCCCAAAAATTACCTGCTTGCCGGGCCGGAGCCTAACACTGTGCTCGCGCACCGTAAGCGCCATTTCTTCAATCCACGATTGCATCTTTGCCCACTGGCGGTGATGCTCCTTAATTTCGTGCACGAGGTCATAATAGACGTTGTCCAAATCAGCCGTTACTTCGACGAGTTTTTTGAGCCAGGCTTTTTGCGCATTCACAAGGCCGGTCTTTTTATCAGCAACAGAATGATATATCGCATAGCGGTTCTCCAAATCGCCGCCAAGGTGGTCCGTAAACGAGTTCACGTTGTTAGCCGGATTAAAGAAATGTCCCGCCCAGTCGATATCTGACTTGTTTCGTCCGGGAGTATCACTTGCACGCAACTGCCAGCCGTTCCACATCAGCAGGTGAATAATGATGCCCTTGGACCGAAGATACTCACACTGTCGCCGAAAGTGCCGCCAGTATCGGTCATCAAATCGAGTCAGGTCAAATTGTCTGCTTCCGGGCTTTGTTTCTTTATACGGGAACAACATATTATCCAAAGACCCGCCGTTTTCTTTCGTAAACTTTTCGATATGCTTCCAGCTCAAAGGCGGATAGGCACGGATATGGTTAATCCCGTGCTCGGCGGCCCAGTCGGCCCACAGCTTATAGTCATAAGCATCCTCTGCCGCATAAAAAATAAAGTCCGACAGCCCCCCAAAGGACAACAATGGCCTGCCGTTGTGTGTAAAATAAACTTTTTCAGTACCGGCCTTTTCCAGCTTAAGACCTTCACCCGCGCGTCCCTCGGCCGTTATTGTCAGAATCAGCACCACAGCAATCCAAATAAATATGGTTCTTTCTGTATATCTGTTCATAGGTTCCTCCTTTTTTGTACAAAAATAGTCATTTGCTTTTTGTTGCTTTGTGCTTCTGTTCCTTTGCCGTACTCTTGCATTTATTCTTTGTTTATTAATTCATTTATTTCGTCAAGATGTAGTTTGAAATGCCGCGGGAAATCAACGACCATGGCCTTGAGTGATATTTTTTCATTAAAAGCGGATACCCAGACATTCTCCAGTTTTTCCATATTTATATTCCCAATCACGTGGACAATATGCATGTTGGTATATTTCCATAATTGAACCAGGTCGTTCCAGTCTTCTTCCTGATAGTTCTGAATGGCAATCCACCTGTCATTATTCCCAAGATTTGCATAATCCGGAAATATCAGGGGGCTTTCCTCGTATTGCAGGTGAACTATTCGATGCGTATTATTAGAGGCCGAATCCACCATGTGTCCTGTAATTTGCTTGATGGTGCGATTTTGACTGTTACGTCTCTCGGTAATAACATCATTGCCGAGCGCCGATAGCTTCGGCTCCCATTCTTCAATCAGGCATAATAACTCTTCGCAGATTGCTTCGAATTTATTCATAATCGCTCCTTTCATATTGCTCTTAACGTTCCTGCCTTGATCGCAGCCTGCCATATCGCCTGCGATACTCGTGCTTCGTAGCGAAGATAACTTCGCTGAGTAGGATTTCGCACCACATTGACTATTCGTTCTCAGGTTCAAAAACGTGGCAGATGTCTTTGCCGCAATGCTGGCATTTACCCCTTAGGATCAGTTCTTCCCGCCTCACTTCTGCTTTCTCAAGAACAATGGGTACTGAACCCAGGCATCTACTGCAGAATACGTTGCATAGGATTTCCCGCTGTTCCCATTCTGGAATGACCTTCCAGCGTTTCTCTGCATCCGCTGTGAATGGATTGTGTGGTTGAATTGGTCTTATCATTTTACACTGGCATCATACCATAATTATTAAGGCTTCGATATTTCACACCACTGAATATTCCTTTGCTTTGCAGTCGGACGCGAAGTTAAACGGACGCGGAACTCCCCCGCAATCCCCTGGAGCGTTTTGTTAAGCATTTCTATATCGAAACTTTTTTTCCTCAAAAAGGTGATAATGAACGACTTTATCAAAATGCTGATCAAAATATACCGCTTTCTTTAATGCCCATACAAGATCTTTGGCGTTATACATATTAACTGCATCAAGAGGAAAGGGGCCATCTAAGTAATGTTTGTGAATTCTATTAACAAATTCCTGTAAATCTGACCAAAATTGCTCATTGGCATTTTTTGGAAACTCACCCAATTTTTTCTTAGAGAGAATTGTGTCAACATCCAGATGAGCGATAAGTTTTCGTCTTGCATCAACTATGTAATCTCTAAATTGATGAACCCTTTCAGAAAGCTCTCTGAGCCCAAGTTGTTTTTGAATTTTAGGATCAATTTGTTCAAGAACATATTTAATTGTCAGATTGTCACCTTGCCGACAATGAGCAGGATCAGTTATCTTACAGATATTCAGGAATATATAATCAATCAGAATGCCTTGAAGGTCATGGAAGAAGTGGCGAGCGATTTCATCTAATAGATCTAGGCGATCCTTTCCAGATTCATAGAGAATGCAGTATTCGTTATATACGATTTTAAGCCAGCAACATTGATCACAAAATCGCTTAATAATCTCTTGGGTAGTCATTCCTCACGCCCAACATAATAAAATAAAACACTTTTTGAACCTATAGTAGTACCACTTGCCTTAAATAGCCTTCAATAGTCAATAGTAAACAGTAAATTTTAAAGCCGCCAGGGTGCGCGCATAGGCCTAACTTTCATTTTATCCGCTTCCGGGTCATTCAGGAATCGTTCTTTTTCAGGGTCCCACTTCAGCGGCCGTTTGAGCCAGTATGCAATATTACCCAGATGGCAAACGGTGATTGATCGACATCCAACCTCAGCGTCACTGGCCGGCCTCTCACGGGTCTTAATACATTGCAGAAAATTATCCGGATGATTCTTGCTTTCATACAAATGTATTTCATCAGGGCCGATTTTTTGTCTGACTAAACTTTCCGGCTCTGTTATCAAGTGCTCCCGGCTGACCTCAATTTTACCTTCGGTCCCCGTAAACAAAACACCCGGCACGTTTTTGCTAATCTTGTCGCGCGTCATAATCGTGCCGTTCGCATATTTATAAGTAAGCACTTTGTAATCCTTGCCGTCCGGCGGAATGATTTCCACCGGCCCGCTTTCGTCCATCCCCATAGCCCACTGGGCCGTATCGAACATATGCGCCCCCCAGTTAGTCATCTCACCGCCCGAATAATCTCGATAGCCCATCCACCCGCCGGGCGCAATCTTCGACGTGTAAGGCCTCCACGGTGCCGGCCCTAACCACATATCCCAGTCAAGCCACTCCGGCTCCGGCTCACCGGGCGCGTCACACGACCACAAAGGCGGCCCACCGACGTTGACCGTTATGGATTTCACCTCGCCTATATACCCGTTGCGAACCAGCTCGCAGGCAAACCGAAATTCATACCACGAGCGCTGCTGCGTACCCGTCTGGAATATCCGCCCATATCTTTTGACCGTATTGGACAGTTCCCTTGCCTGCCTGATAGTAAGCGAGAGCGGCTTTTCACAGTAAACGTCCATACCCGCCTTTACCGCGGCGATAGATGTCAGCACATGCCAGTGGTCCGGCGTAGCAACTAATACCGCGTCGATGTCCCCCCGTGCCGTAAGCTCCCTGAAATCATTATAGCTCGCGCAGTCGTTGTTGTTGTAATATTTGTTGACAATGTCACGCGCTCGATTGCGGTTGTTGGCATTCACATCGCAGACCGCCACAAACTGCACCTCCGGCTTACTAAGAAAGCCGCCCCCCTGCACCCATATTCCCCCGCCGACGTGCCGCGTACCCTGCCCCCCGACGCCAATAGCGCCCATTACAATTCTATTACTCGGCGCCGAACGACCACCAAGCCCAAGTGCCGATGACGGAACAGCATAAGGTAACGCCATTGCCGCTGTACCCTTGAGAAATTTTCTTCTTGTTATTTTGCCGTTTTTCAAAATACCTGCTCCAAGCAATCAACATAGCAGTCTGTTAATTATGATTTCGTGAATCAAGACCTGCGGTAAAACCGCAGGCTAAATATTTAGCCCCACGTTTTACGTGGGGTTCCCCGGCTTACATCCGCCAGGGCACACGCATAGCGCGGGCGAGCATATTGTTGGCCGCCGAGTCATTGATAAAGCGTTCGGCCTTCGGGTCCCATTTCAATTTTCGGTCCAGAAGCATCACGATATTGCCCAAATGACAGACGGTACTTGTGCGGTGTCCAATCTCTGCTGTGCAGATTGTATCTTTTCGGCTCTTAATACAATCCAGGAAATTCTGCTTATGGTCGTTGCTGTCGTACAGGTGAATCTCATCCGGTCCTATTTTGCTCGTCAGAAGCGACTTCGGCTCGGCGTCTATCTTGCCGCGCGTTACATCAACCCAACCTTCTGTCCCTTCGAAACGTGTATGCCCGCTGCCGCTTTTCAGAAACAATTTCACGCCGTTCGCGTATGTGTACTCGATGTTCTCGTTTTGAGCGGTCGTAAACAGTCCCGTCTTGGGAAAATCACCGCTCCCGACAATCTCGACCGGGCCGGTATCGTCCGCCGCATTTCCCCACTGTGCGATATCCAGATAATGAGCGCCCCAGTTGGTCATCTGACCGCCGGAGTAGTCCAGAATAAAGCGGAACTGATAGTGACATCGCTGCGTCGTATATGGCTCCCACGGCGCAGGCCCCAGCCACATATCATAGTTGAACCCGTCCGGCACCGGCTCGGCTTCCCACGTCGGCGGGCAGGTTCGGTTGTTGCCGTGAATCCCGACTCTCATAGTATGCAGCTTGCCGATCCGGCCGTTACGCACCAGCTCACATGCAAATCGAAACTCACTGCCCGAACGCTGCTGAGAACCCGTCTGAAAGACCCGCCCGTACCGCTTCACCTCATCAGCAAGCACACGCCCCTCGCCTATGGTCAAAGTCAGCGGCTTTTCGCAAAACACATCCTTACCGGTCCTGACCGCGGCAATCGACATCAGCACATGCCAATGGTCGGGCGCAGCAATTGATACCGCATCGATATCATCCCGAGCCAGTACTTCACGAAAGTCGGTGTAACAGGAACTCGCATTCAGACCGGCTGACTGAGCAGCTCGCCCTATATGTTTGGCATCCGCATCGCAAACCGCCACCACTTCGTAGCCGGACATGCCTTTGAACCCCTTCATGTTCCCTGTGCCTTTTCCTCCCATACCGATGCAGCCCATCGTGATGCGATTACTCGGTGCACCCGCGCCAAACACCGAAGAAGGAACGATACTCGGCCACGCCATAACCGCTCCTGCGGCGACCGCTGAGCCTTTCAAAAACTGCCGGCGGGTTAATATCTTTGTCTTTTTAGTTCTTCTGATTTCCATCATTTTTCCCTTTTCATTTCGCACAAATCTTTGCTATCTAATCAAGAGCTTTGATTCTTATGTCACGGAACTCGATATAGTCCCCGTGCCCGCAAAAGCCGATGTGGCCACTGTCTCGCTTCAGACCCGGATGGTCTCTTCCATCCATAGTTTTGGGCATGCCGGCTTTGTCGATGTCTGCGTCAACTATGGTTGTGCCATTGAGTATAACTTTGATGTGCGGGCCCCTGGCGATGACCTCTTCAAAATTCCATTCTCCGATGGGCTTAAGGTAGCCGCGCTTAGCCGGAACGACACCGTAAATCGACCCGTGAAACTGATAGGGCTTGAGATTTTTATACTTGGGCGCAGTGTTGTCCAGAATCTGGAGTTCCATAGCCTCATACGCCGGGTTGCCCGACAGAGGCGCACGAATCGCAAGGCCGTTATTAGCTCCGCGTGTGAGTCTGAACTCAAAGCGAAGGTCAAAATCGCCGTATTCACCCACCGTGTACAGGTTCCCGCCGCCGCGTTTGGGGTCGAGAACAATCTTGCCGTCTTCGACCCTGTAACCTTTGGTATCGCCTGTCCAGCCGGTCAGGTCCTCGCCGTTGAACAAAGAAACGAATCCCTCTTCGTCCTCATCGTGCTTCGCAACCCAGATATTGCGGAACTGAATCAAGCTCGAAGCAGGACTCATTTCGCCGGTTTTCTTGTTAAGACCACCGTGATGCTGCAAAGCAATAGGCCCGCTTTTTGGAATGCCGGGCAGCCTGGTATTATCAATCACGGTTTTGCCGTTGAGGACCACCGTCACCCGCTCACCTTTCATTGTAATATCAAAGGCATTCCACTGGCCGACCGGGTTGTCCGCCCGGACCTTCGGAACGGCTCCAGCCCGCACTTCCGGCGGCATCGACCGGTCTCTTCGATAGCCCCAAATCTCACCGGAGCCAATCGGCCAGCACCAGATATTTATCTGCGACTTGCTCGTTCCGCGCAGGAAAATGCCCGAGTCGGCGTTGGGCCGCAGCGTCTTGATGACCTTACCGTCCGCATCGGTTTTGTCCGAACCGTCCGGAAGAATCGTTGACATCGCATACAATCCGGTGGTACGTTTGAGACGCCACTCGATATGAAGGGTAAAATCTTCAAACGACTCCTGCGTCCACAGGTTCTTATCGCCCTTCGCTTCAGACTGAGCGTCGTAATCAATCACACCATCAACTACCTTCCAGTGCCCGTTGTCTCCCTCCGGCACCTTCCAGCCGCTCAGGTCCTTGCCGTTGAACAGCGAGGTCAATTTCCTGATGAATATATTTCTAAAATACAGTTGACTGTCGTGCGACTGAAGTTCGATTTGTCCTTTCGGATAGATGGGCTTGTCGCGCTCCCAGTAGTTTTCCATTACCACATTCTCAACTACCAGCACATCGTTAAGATAGACTGTCACGAGGTCACCAATCATAATGATTCTAAAAGTGTTCCATTGCCCGACCGGCTTGTCGGCCAGCTTCAATGGCTTGCTCGCTCCTTTTTTGTTATTATACAAACCGCCCGAGCCGACCTGAGCGCCAAGGTTTCTATTCGCCGTGTCCCATATCTGTACCTGCGGCGAGCCGCGAAGATAAATGCCGCTGTCACCACCCTTCTCAATCTTCCAATCGACTAACATCTCAAAATCGCCGTAGTCTTTCGCCGTGCAAAGACTGTGTCCTTTGCCGTCAAAGCAAAACGCACCATCAACTACCTTCCAGTGCGCCCGCATATCCTCATCCGCCCTGGCTTGTGCTTTTGCTAATTCTTCACGGCTCATTTCACGCCGCGTCTTCGGATTGCCTACCAGCCCCTTCCAGCCCGTCAGGTCCCTGCCGTTAAACAGCGCCACAAACCCTTTTGGCGGCCGATTCAATCTCCTTCGTTTCGCACCTTTCTTTGTTGCTGTCCACCCGATACTTGTTAAAACGGCAGCTAACAAAATAGCAGCTATGTACGGGTTTAGGCCTGATGTGAGTTTTTTCATTTCTGTTTTCCTTTCATACTTAGAGTTATGCAAAATTGAGGTTAGACAGAACTCCTCATTAAAGGGTGAAAGAGGGGACTCGAACCCCCGACCCCTGGATCCACAATCCAGTGCTCTAACCATCTGAGCTACTTTCACCACTAATCTTCCCCCCGCCAAAGAGCCAATTATATCAACTCTGCTCACTTACGTCAATACCCGTCTTTGCCTGTTTTCTCTCGCAAAAATTCTCTTGAAAAATCCCGCCCTTTATGGTATAATACCCCCACAATGGGATTATAACTTAGAGTTTCAAATAAAACCTGACCTGTCGTTCCGAGCACTGCTCACCCACTTTTGTCATTTCGACCGAAAAAAGCCGCAGCCCTGAATTAGCCGAAGCCCTGAGCGAAGCCGAAGGGGAAGCCAAAGGGAATGTGGTGCATTGCGGAGTGGAGAAATCTATTAAGAATTGTCATTCCTGCGAAAGCAAGAATCCATTTCGTTGTCATTTCGAGCGGAGCCGAAGGCGGAGTGGAGAAATCTATTAAGAATTGTCATTCCTGCGAAAGCAGGAATCCATTTCGTTGTCATTTCGAGCAGAGCCGAAGGCGGAGTCGAGAAATCTATTCAAATATTCGCCCAAAGGGCCGCCACAATTTTGCTCTTTTTAACTTTTACCTTTTGCCTTATACTCTTATGCCCTTGTGCTCTTTTTAACTTTTACCTTTTGCCTTATACTCTTATGCCCTTGTGCTCTTTTTAACTTTTGCCCATCGCCTTTGACACACTTTACTTCCCCCGCAGGAAGGATATCTTATGGCCAACAAAAAAATCCGCAGGATGGCCAAGCCCAGATGTGACAATTGTTGCTTCTCGACCTTTGCCACCGGCACCGGCCGTGCCGTTCTCATCTGCCGTCAGAAAAAAGGCTCCGAAGGCCGCTGGAACATCCGCTCCCTCCTCGACCAATGCCCCAACTTCCACCCTTCACGAGCCGCCGGCACCCAAAACGATACTCCCCGCATCATACCTCTTACCCGCGGCCAATTCGCTATCGTCGATGCCGAAGACTATCCCGTCCTTAGCCAATATACCTGGTTTGCCGAAGGCACTGATAAAAATTACTACGCTGTTCGAAAAGAAAACGGAAAAAGCATCAAAATGCACCGCCAGATCACCAACGCCCCAGACCATCTCGTCGTTGACCACATCGACCACAACGGCCTGAACAACCGCAACACCAACCTCCGCCCCTGCACCTTCACGCAAAACTGCCAGAACCAGAGAAGACTCTCACACAAAACTTCCAAATACAAAGGCGTCCACTGGCACAAAGGACAAAAAAAATGGGCCGCCCAGATAACCTCCAACAAAAAATCCCACCACCTCGGCTACTTCACAAACGAAATCGACGACGCCCGTGCCTACGACCGAGCGGCTCGAAAATATCACGGCGACTTCGCCAGCCTAAATTTCCCAGTATCGCCAAGCCGCTAAAGCCGGAGTTTATCCGCCGAAGCCGGTTCCTTTGTAGCCTTGGAGAAGAAGGTTGGCGAAGGCGGAACAGTGCCGCCCGAAAATTCCACGGCGAATTTGCCAGCTTAAATTTCACAAAAACTACAACAGAGCCCCGACCGTAAGGGAGAGGTCGTTTAGCCCCCAAATTTATTTGGTGGTTCTCTTTGCCCCGCCTGCCCCCGCATTGTGCCCGCCTATGTGGGCAGCGGGGGGCAATTTAGTGCGGATCGTTTAGCCGTCGCCGTCACGGCGACGTTATACGCAATACGCATCCCTGTCCTGAGCGAAGCCTGCCCTGAGCTTTGTCGAATGGGTCGAAGGGACGCAATACATAAACGTCATTCCGTGTTTACCCAGCGAGATAACGAAGTTTATCTCACCGGGACCAATTCTTAATTCTTCATTCTAAATTCTCAATTCTTTCCGTCGTTACCAAACAGAGCCCCAAGTGTAAACGCGGGGTCATTGCGAGGAGGCCACAGGCCGACGCGGCAATCTCGTTTTGAATTTCAAATTTTGGTAATTCGTGCTTATTTAGGATTTAGTGCTTCGTATTTAGAGTTTTCTATAACCCGTAGGGTGGCGGCTTGCCCCACCAAAATTAGAACGGTAGGGTGGGCACTGCCCACCAATCATATCTATTTATCTTCTTCCAGATCTTGTTCTTGAGCTTTATTTTTAATTGAATTTAGCATCTCCATTAATTCTTGATATGTTGGAAAACGTTCGCTTTCTTTTTCCTGTAGTACTTTATAGAGAGGCTTGTATTCTCTAAAACGTGACGACCGTTCTATTATTCCGTGTGGCGCTATAAGCCGTCCTAATTCCGTTTGTTTGCTCTTGAGTGCGGAAAATTCCTGTATAAGAAGGTCAATTTTATCTTCTAATGACGCTTCTTCCGGATTGAATACTCCTGTTTGTGCTACACCGAAATATTTCCAGAGAGCATTGTTGTCCTTAGTTTTCTGATAGGCATTTCTAACATGTTTTGATAAATCTTCTTTTTCTTTCTCGATAGACCAAGGCTCTAAAGAACTACTGTATTTGTGGTTATTTATAATGCCTGTATCGAAAGGAATGTTCTCGGTTTTATCATCTACAACTAATGCAACAGGCTTGTTTAATGCTGTTCTTATACCAAATTCAAAGAAAACATTTGGGTTTAGTATTGACATATCACAAAGCACCAGTTCACAAGTCGCCAGTTTTTCTATAATATCAGCTTGTATCACATTCGAACCTGCTGATTTAGGAGGGACAGGTTCGAAACCTGCGCTCTCCAATGCTGGTACAAAAAGATATTCCAGTACATGTGAAAAGTGGTCAGCATCATCTTTATATCGTGCTACAATGTGATCTGGGGTCGTGATGGGCATTATTATGAAACATTTTTCTTGCTCTTTTGTCTCAGTCATCTGCTATTTCTCCTGTTTGCTTACGTAAAAGCAACCTATCTCAAACCTTCAATTCCCGCCAAAAAATTCCTTATCTCTTTGCTACGCCGTAGGCTCTGCCGAAGGCGAGCGCCTTTCGCTTCAAGGTGTTTTCCCGTTTATCTCATGGCACAGACAATAACACAAAACAAGAAAAAAAGCAAAAGAATTTTAGCGGGTTAAAAAATAAATGAATCAACGAACAATCTACAGCTAAACAAAATACCTTACATCAAAATAAATATAAATCAATTTATTAGCTCTGATACTAAGTGTTCTTGCTCTTTCTGTTAGAAGAAGCGAATAGGCTCGTAGTCCTTTTGACTAATCAAAAGGACTAGATACTTTCTTCCACCCATACAACAGGCCATAATAAAATAGTAACAGTGAGTCTGTTGAAAAAGTCAGCCTTAAGCGCCGTCTATTTTTAAGAGACACTTCACTTCCAAAGCACTTGCCTTACTGCCGGCCTAACCAAATCAATTTCGTTTTGGTCATTTATTCATTTGCTTGCACCTGTGGCTATGCCAATGCAGGTGAATTTTGAATTTGCACGTTCTCCGTAGTATTACTACGAAGGATGAATTTCGTATTTCGAGCTTCGAATTTCGGATTTCTACGAGATACGCTTCACGCTTCACGAGATACGAGTCACGAGCGACGAGTCACAAGTTACTTAACCGCTGCTTGCGCAGCCGCTAATCTGGCAATCGGCACTCTAAATGGCGAGCAGGATACATAGTTCATCCCGACCCGATGACAGAAATCAATACTGTTCGGCTCACCGCCGTGCTCACCGCAGATACCGACCTTTAATTTCTTTCTGGTCTTTCTGCCGAGCTTTGTACCCATCTCCACTAATTTCCCGACACCTGTCTGGTCGAGTATCTGGAACGGGTCCGCCGCGTAAATATGCTTATTGACGTATTCCCCCAAGAACTTCCCTGCGTCGTCCCGCGAAAAGCCCATCGTCATCTGCGTCAAGTCATTCGTACCGAAGCTGAAGAACTGGGCCTCAGTAGCAATTTCATCAGCCGTCAACGCGGCCCTCGGAACCTCAATCATCGTACCAATCATATAGGAAATCCTGGCCTTCTTTTCCTTAAAGACCATCTTGATTTCGTCAATAATTTCATCTTTTACATTCTTCAACTCTGAGACGGCCCCGGCCAATGGAATCATAATTTCAGGCAGAACAACCTTGCCGGCCTTTTTGACCTTCAGCGCCGCCTCGATAATGGCCCTTGTCTGCATACGGTAAATCGCAGGATACGTTACCGCCAAACGGCACCCGCGATGTCCCAACATCGGATTAAACTCATGCAACTGCTCGACCTTTTTCTTAACATCCGCCGGCTTGACCCCAAGCCGCTTGGCCATCTCCGCCTGATTCGCCGTGTCCTGCGGCAGAAACTCGTGCAGCGGCGGGTCAAGCAGACGAACCGTAACCGGCAGCCCGGCCATCGCCTTAAATATACCCTCGAAATCACTGCGTTGATACGGCAGCAGCTTCTTCAACGCCCCTTCGAACTGCTTCTTGACGACAGCATATTCCTTCTCAATCGCCTTTTTCTCTTTGGCGCTCTCGGCCGCACTAATCTTTTCAAGCATCAGAGCATAATCATCAGCGGCCAAAATCATCTGCCGCACAGGCCAAATCCGCTCGCCCTCGAAGAACATATGCTCGGTCCTGCAAAGCCCTATCCCCTCGGCGCCAAAGTTTCTTGCCCTCTTTGCATCGCCCGGCGTATCGGCATTTGTGCGAACTCCTAATTTGCGTACATCGTCACAAATCTTCATAAATTTCCCGAAGTCACCGCTCATCGTGGGCGCCACCGTAGCCAATTGTCCCGTCATAACCTCGCCTGTCGAGCCATCCAGACTAATCCATCCGCCTTCTTTGACAGTAAGTTTTCCAACAGTAAGTTTCTTCGCCTTGTAATTAATACTCAGGGCACCGACACCTGCAACACAGCATTTGCCCATACCGCGTGCGACAACCGCCGCGTGGCTTGTCATACCGCCGCGAGCTGTCAAAATGCCGACTGCTGCGTCCATACCACCAATATCTTCCGGACTGGTCTCAATCCGAACAAGGATGACCTTCTTGCCCTTGCCATTCCACGCCTCTGCGGTATCAGCGGAGAACACAACCTGTCCGACCGCAGCGCCCGGCGATGCCGGAAGACCCTTTGCGATTACATTGCGACTGGCTTTCGGGTCAAAGTGCGGATGCAGCAGGCGGTCTAACTGCTCCGGCTCGACGCGCTTAACTGCTTCTTTCTTGGATATGAGTTTTTCATTAACCATATCGACAGCTATCTTAACCGCCGCTTCAGCCGTCCGCTTGCCAGTTCGCGTCTGGAGAATATAAAGCACCTTGTTCTGGATGGTGAATTCCATATCCTGTATATCTTTGTAGTGCTTCTCCAGCCGGCTCATTAGTCCGGTAAGCTGTTTGTAAGCCTTCGGTAGGCGCCTGCCTAATTTCTTCAATTCTATCGGGGTCCTGATGCCGGCCACAACGTCCTCGCCCTGGGCGTTCATCAGGAACTCACCGTAGAATTCCTTTTCGCCGGTACTTGGATTACGCGTAAAGCAAACACCCGTACCGCAGTCCTCACTCATATTGCCGAACACCATCGCCTGAACATTCACAGCCGTTCCAAGAAGACCCGTAATTTTATTGAGCTCGCGATACTTCACCGCCCTCGGCGTCATCCACGAACCGAACACGGCATCGATGGCATGTCTTAACTGGACTTTGCCATCCTGCGGGAACAATTCGCCGACGTGTTTTTTGTAAACGCCCTTGTACTTGGCGACAACCTCTTTTAACTGCTCTGCACTTAGCTCGTTATCGAGATTGACTTTAGCTTTTTTCTTGGCTGCGTGAATTACCTCTTCAAAATACTCATGGTCGCAGCCCATCACAACGTTACCGAACATATCGATAAAACGACGGTAAATATCGTATGCAAACCGAGGATTCTTAGTTCTTTTAATAATGCCCTCAATCACATCGTCGTTTAGCCCTAAATTCAAAATACTGTCCATCATCCCGGGCATCGATACGGCCGCTCCGCTTCTTACGCTGACGAGAAGAGGCTTATTTGGGTCGCCGAGTTTGGCGTTCATTGCTTTTTCGAGCTTGGCGAGATTTTTATCGACCTCCTTGTCAAGTCCGCTCGGCCACTTGCCTCGCGATTTGTAATATTCCTGGCAAACCTTCGTAGCGATGGTAAAGCCCGGCGGAACCGGCACTCCAAGATTGGTCATCTCCGCAAGATTGGCACCCTTGCCGCCAAGAAGCTCCTTCATCTTCGCATTGCCCTCGGCTTTACCACTGCCGAAAAAATACACCCGTTTTTCTGCCATTCTAAAAATCTCCTTCTAACTACAATTTCGCATTCGAATAATCCCCAAATGCAGGGATTAGGTCCAATATCTTTGCACATCCACCCAGCAATCCGTGCTACGTAGCGACTTCGGAGAGTAGTATCACTTCGCAGAGTAGCAACTCCTCTGGGAAAACAAGACCAAACAATATATTAGCCCAGGTTAATTATGTCAACGATTAAAAAATTTTGCAGGAATTAAGGCCAGAGCACAAGGCAGAGGACGGACAACAGAAGAAGGATGACAGATGACAGATTCTCGATGCTGGATGCTCGATACTGGATACTTGATGCTCGATAGTGGATGCTCGATGAATAAATAGTGAAGCGTATTTCGTATTTCGTATTACGTAATTGGTCGACAAGGATCTGGTTGATTTTGTTTGGCCGGGGTGGGAACCACAGATTTCACTGATTAACGCGGGATAAACTATCTGTCTTTTTTTAGTAGATAAATTTTCGGTTGTTTCTTGCCTTGGTTGGATTTGGCCGGTAAAATGTTTTGAGAGATTTACACCACGTAGAGATACTTTAAGGAAATGGCGACCGCGGTTAGATAAACTTCGTTACCCAAGTGAGATAAAATTTGTTATCTCACGGGGTGAACCTCGCGAGGTGAACGGAAACTCCGCTACCCGCCCCCCGATCGGAGTCGAGGACAGGCTTCGCAGGCACAAGCAGAGGCATACGGTGACAAGATTGTGGATTTTGAGTTTGATAATCTAATATGGACAGAAAAAATAGGTAATTGTCCCTAGTTTTCTTAGTTTTTTCCCGAGTTGAAGATATTGTTAGGCAATGACCTCAACTGGATTATCTTTAGAGTATTTCTTGTTTGCATCAGAAACTCTCTTTATTGTGTCTTCTGATTTACTTATAGCCACAAACATTAATGAGTGCCAATAAATAGCTGTCGAATGACTATTATTCAAACGTTCTTTAATTCGTGCAAAAGTTTTTGTAAACGCTTCGTGCCTAAAAATCTGGAAGACAGAAACCACTGAACTTTCAGATATTTGCTCCAAGATATATGAAATATCAGAATACAAAACATGTTTTTCGCTTGACTTCTCAGGTTCAAACCCATTATCTGGATCAAAAAATAACAACTGTTCTTCTTTGTCCGACAATCCTGAAAAATATGTTTTTCTGTTTTTGTTTGTTATATGCGAGTCATTATTATGCAAATTCACAATATAATGAGAGTTTGTTCTTCCGGGTAAGCTATTTATTAAAATGACTTTTCTTTCATTCCGCAAATCGTCGCAGAAATCCAGAATCTCTTTCCGAGCGGGAAATAAAGTAGGATGTGTCTTTCCATAATTGCTCTCATCATCCGGAGTCATCATTAACATGATATTAAGAACCGGATAATTTAGTTCCCTTGCGAGAAAATCATGGTAATCCCATTTGAAGCTGTCTTTTGAGTCACCTAGGTATTGATTTTTCATGTTTTTATTTGTCTAACTATGTCTATTGTTTCCGTATAACACTATGATCAGCATGGGAACTCGCAAGAGGTTTTACATTTTGTTTCCACATTGCAAATCCTCCGTGGAAAAATTTTATTTGTTTGGCAAAAGGCAACTTTGCTAAGCTATTAAGATTCAATTTTAAACTATTAGGATTGTAATCTACTAAGACCAGAACGAATTGAAACTGAGAAATATCTTTTGAAAAAGATAATGTTTTCATTGCTTTGATTCTCTCTGCAGATTGGTTGTATAGACCTAATTCCAGCTTTTGGCGAAATATAGTTTCGCCTTCTTCGGCAATGTTTCTGGCTTTTGGTCTTATGGCTTCATAATACCGCTTTAGTTGATTGTGAACTTCCGATATATCCTGGTTAAGCGCAAACTTCACTTCTATAACGCATAAAGCTACTTCCTGCCCTTTTCTTCTGGCCTTTCTATCCCAGAAGATGCCCGTTAAATCGAATCGTTGTTTACCGACAACGTATTGCCTATCAATAATGAAATATTCACTATTGTTTCTTGGTCAATAAAATCTAAAGGGATGTCTAAACCATCTCTAAATTTATCATGTATATCTGCTTTATACCGTCCGTGGATAGATTCTGTTAGTTTCAGAAGAGAGTTGCCTTTGTAATAGATATTGATGTAATTGTCCCTGATTTCAAGGGTAAGGTCAGAATCTGCAATAACCTTTTTTGTGATTCCAGCAAGAAAACCGGATTTCAACGAATTTATGAAAGTTGCAGATAGCTTACGCATGGCTTTCTTTCAAAGATAAGTCAAAAATGGTATGCACCGCATACCCTACACTAACTACCACTTGGTGATGAAATCAATGAACGCCCGCACGTCGATGGAATATTACAGTGTAGGAGGGGGAATTACAAGAAAAAATAATAGTGAGTAGTTAATTGGTTAATTGAAGATTAGAGAATTGGCCCCGGTGAGATAAGCTTTGCTATCTCACGGGGTAAATGCGGAATGAAATTTTCGTATAGCGTCCCTTCGACTTCGCTCAGGACAAGCTTGGCGGCGACCGCTAAACAACCCCGCAATAAATTGCCCCCACTGCCCACATAGGCGGGTACAATGCGGGGGCAGGCGGGACAAAGAGAACCACCAAATAAATTTGGGGCTAAACAAAAACCCTGGGTAAAACCCAGGGCTGATATAACGGCTTGTTAGTGAATGGCAATTTTAGTCAGGAAGAGACCTTCCTTGGGTTCGAGAGTTAATCTGTCGGAAACGACTGAGCCGTCGTTGGACACTGTATCCTGAGTGCGGGAGCCCTGCAGATGTCGAAACTTTTGACCTGGGAAAAGTCTGTCCAATTCAAATGTGTATGGATGCGGCGCAGGATTAGCCAGCACCAGCCCATTCTCAAACTCGCGGTATATCGCATCCGGGTGGGCATAAGCCGCAATCCTGCTAATCCAAACCGGCTCAGAACCTTCGACAACGAACTCCAATTCGACTTTCTTAGTCCTGATGTTCGAGAAATAAAATCCCGAATCGAAATCGCTGAAATTGACACACGTCATAAAGCTTTCGTTCTTACTTGCCGGCCGGCCTTGCGAGCTAAGCCCGACATACATCAAGCGGGCGACCTCCGGCGGGTATCCCTGCATCGGTTCGGCTCGTGCGGTAAGGCGAACGAATAAATCAGGCCCATTCGTCGGTATCTCGGTTAATCGAAAACGAATCTCTGGAACTTTTGTTTCGGCAGTAACTAACAAACCAGACTTCACGCGTTGAAATTGGATACCGTCGCCGTGAAAAAGCTTCCCCAGATTTTGGTCAACTGGGTATCCTTTCCCTTTTAATAAATCCGGCTGGCGCGTAGCCTTGCGTACCGCCGGGCCAAGCGGCTTGCCAAGCCAACCGAGTTTGTTTTGCGTTCCCATACGGAATTCGTCCCAGACGCCAAACAGGCCGTCCGGGTCATTTTTAGGAGGGAAACTGTAACATTGCGCTGAGTTTGTAAAAGCAGCAACCGCAAAAACCAAACGGTGTGTGCTGAATGGAACATTGGCCTGTTTTCTTATTCCCGGCTTACCGGTGGGTATATTGAATTTGTGGTTGATGTAGTTGAGAACCGGTGGCCGGGCATTCTTGTCCCAGAAGAAGTGCCGGTTGAGGCCACCGGACCAATCATGAATTTGATGGTCGCTCAAGTGCGGCCAACCCTCGCTTTCAATACCGTTCAAAATACCGAACGCACGCTGGTTATTCACACTTGCCCCGTCGGCTAAAATGATGCGGTCTTCTCCGAGCCGTTTTCTTAACTGCCGACAGAACTCAACTACGCCTGCGCCGTAGGAATTGATACCGCCATAGAAGCCGCCGTCTATTTTACCGTCCGCATCGCAGTCCGCTCCGCGTCCCTTAAGAGGACCGCCGCAGCGGAATTTCAAAACGTCGAACTCCAATCCGTCGAAAGCCGCCAGTGCGCCGCTCGGCCCGAACAACTCGGCCAAATGTCCGACCAGAACATCGCTGCACACGCGTCCTTTCTTATCGCGAGGACAGCAGGTAGAGTAATTATGGTACCAAAGCAGATGACTTTGCCTGCCCCAGGGACCTTCGGTCATGTGGGCTGCGGCGTAACTGCCGGCGGCGGGAAAAGCACGCGGCTTCGTGCCGTAGCAGCCGCGACGAACACGGATGGTCTTGTTCCTGGAATCGACAAAGATAAGCTGGACCTGTTCGCTCCGGTGCCAATTCGGTTTACCATCAGCATCGAGTCTGCACAGGCCGATGTCCTCGTTGGAAGTACGATAGCGACCCATATTTACTTTGAAAAGATTCGGGTTCTCGACGCGTATATCCGTCTGGCCTTCTTCGGCGGGTACATCAGAGAGAATCTTCGCCCCGTTATAATATATCCAGTGACCCGAGAAGAACCTGTCCGACTCATAGCGTGGGTCACGGGCATTGCCGTTGAAGTGAAGCAAAACGAGCTGGTCGGGGTGGCGCTTCTTAAAACGCGTGAAAAAGTCAATGTTACGGTTTGACCGCCCCGGCACCTCTTCGTCAAGCACTTTGCCCTCGATGCCCATCAGCCGCTCGAAAGTCTTCTCCCACTGCTCGTAGGACACACTTTTTTGTGCCGCTACGCCCTCAGCCTGCCGGA
Organism: uncultured Pirellulales bacterium; assembly: GCA_964417935.1. Lineage (GTDB taxonomy): Bacteria > Planctomycetota > Phycisphaerae > Sedimentisphaerales > Anaerobacaceae > NIOZ-UU13. The sequence continues at coordinate 53,854 of CAYQKF010000003.1, read as the reverse complement.
AGAAAAACACGCGAGGGTATTCGTCATTAAATACCCTAAGTTTTTGCAGGTTTCGGTTCACGGGCAGGATGCCTGTGCCACGGGTCTTGCCCACGGGCAGGATGCCCGTGCCACGGTTCTTGTTCACGGGCAGGATGCCCGTGCTACGGGTCTTGCCGAAGCCGGGCGAGACCGTCAACAGGATAACAGCGACACCGGCCGCAACAATCCTAAGTACTCTCATAAGAAAATAAACGGTTTTCGTATTGTGAGGGTTGAGATTGCCACAGTCGCCTGCGGCTCCTTCGCAATGACATTGTTGTTCCATTTTCTTTTGCATACTTCCTGAGAATCAGGTCAGGTGCTCGCAATGATAGCTGTTAATTTTTTTTCTTCTTTCTTCCTCTTGCTTTTTTCATGCCTGCTGCTCTTGCCTTAGGGTCGTACCGAGGATTCTTTTCGGTCGGAATTGGGGCGCCAATGCTCTTACGCCATTCGACGAGCGTCCGATGCAGCTCCTCGATCTTGTCCGGCATCGTCCCGGCGAGGTCGTTCTTTTCGCGGATGTCGTCTTTGATGTTGTACAGTTCGAGTTTTCCGTCTTCGAAGAATTCTATCAGTTTCCAGTCGCCCTGACGCACTGCGCCAGCCGGCGTTATTCGCCACGGCCATTGCTTTTCGTTATAGGATTCAAGATATGCAGGGAAATGCCAGAAGATAGGCCGCTTTTTGAATTGCGATTTTTTTGCAGTCAGCAGCCCGACTATGCTTTGGCCGTCGAGAATATGTCTCCGCGGCTTCGGAACGCCCGCCATTTCCAACATTGTCGGATAGAAATCGATGCCTATTACCGGCACATCGCAGAGACTGCTTGCCTTTGCTTTTCCCGGCCAGCGTACAGCCATCGGCACTCGTATGCCGCCTTCATAGAGCATCCCTTTTGAACCTCGCAGCGGAGCCATTGAAGTCGCATTCGCGTATCCGCCGTTATCGGAGAAGAAGAATACCGCCGTGTTGTCCGTTAGTCCCAGTTCGTCGAGCTTATCCATGACCGTAGCCACACTCTCATCGACGCTCTCAATCATAGCGGCATAGGTTGGGTTGTTGTGCTCGCCGTCCGGCTTTTTCCTTTTGTACTTTTCGATAAATTCCTTCTTGGCCTGGATTGGAGTGTGCACTGCATGGTGAGACAAGTACAGGAAGAAGGGACCGTCTCTGTTGGCTTCGATGAACTGCATCGCCTCATCAGTCATGCGGTCAGTTAGATATTCGCCCTCCTTGCTGAAATGGCCACCGTGTTTCCTCTGGAATTCGACATCGAAACCCCGGTCCTGGGGACGGTAGGGTGCTTTATTGCCCAAGTGCCACTTACCTATGCACGCTGAGGTGTATCCGCCCGGCTTTAGTGCTTCAGCAATAGTAACGGCTTTGGAATCGAGGTCGGTTGTGTTTGGTATCGGAATCAGCTTTCGCAAATTTTCCCGGCCTCGTTCGGAAGTGCCCACCGTATAGACCCCGTGTCGCGGTGAGTACTGGCCCGATATCAAACAGGCACGGGTCGGGGCACAGTTGGGGGCATTGGAGTAGGCGTTGGTAAAGATGACGCCCTGCTCGGCGAGCTTGTCAATGTTCGGCGTCTCGTAGTATCGACTGGGTCCGCCCGAACCGGGGGCCCTACCTGTAAAGCCGACATCCTTCCATCCCAAATCGTCGATAAAGATAAAAACAAAATTGGGTTTTCTCTTCGACCCAGCACCTACAGCGCATCCCGGCATCATCAGCGAGGCCGCACCAATACCAATCGCTTTTAGAAAATCACGACGTTTCATAATGACCCTTCCTGGCAACCCCACGTAAAACGTGGGGCTAAATATTTAGCCTGTGGTTCCCCGCTTTCGCGGGGACAAGCTTACCGCAGGTTTTGACTCACAAAATCGCAGTTGAAAAAGTACTAACCCGGCAGCGGCCAGTTTTCCGAAGGCGTACGCGCAGCTTTCATATATCCTTCAATCTTTGCGACGATTGCCGGATGCTGGTCGGCCACGTTGTGCTCCTCTGCGATATCGGTTTTGAGGTTGTAAAGCTCTATCGGCCCGTTGGGGTTCTTGGCTACATTCAGCCGAACGCCCTTCCATTCGCCCATGCGGACAGCCTGCCTTTTGCCCTGCTCATGAAATTCCCAGTAAAGAAACTCGTGCTTTTTCTGCCTCCAGCCCTGACCCAACAATGTTGGAAGCATAGAGATACCGTCAATACCCTCCGGGCTGTTTATACCCGCGAGGTCGCAACAGGTCGGCAGGAAGTCCCAGAACGCCGAGATATGGTCATTAATCGAACCGGCTTTTATTTTGCCCGGCCAGCGTGCAATCGTCGGGACGCGAATGCCGCCTTCGTATAATGCACGTTTGTAGCCGCGCAGCGGGCCGGAGCTGTTAAAAAAATCCGGGTCTGCTCCGCCTTCTTTATGCGGGCCGTTGTCACTCGAAAAGAACACAAACGTATTTTCGTCCAGTCCAAGCTCACTGAGCTTAGCCATAAGTCTGCCGATGTCACGGTCCATCCGTGTTATCATCGCGGCGTGGCCTTTCTGCGGCTCGGGCCAATCCTCAGCGGCGTATGGCTCGAGCGAAGGCACTTCCATGCCTTTGTTGCCCGCCTCGTTGTTCGCATGAGGAATCGTAAAAGCCAGATACAAAAAGAAAGGTTTGTTCTTATTCTTCTCAACAAAACCCAAAGCCTCTTCGGCAGCCAAATCGTGTGAATACTCAACACGTTTGGTCGCAACTCCGCCCGGAGAACGGTCATGCCCGCCGATGATGTGATTGACCTCGTTTGCAAGCTCGACCTTATGTTCGTTGCGCCACAGGTATTTGGGGTAATAGTTGTGGGCGTGCCTCTGGTTGAGATACCCAAACCAGTAATCGAAGCCCTGCCTGTTGGGGATACCCGTACTGTCGGCCTCGCCGAGGCCCCACTTGCCGACGATACCTGTGGTGTACCCGGCTTCGCTGAGCAGTTCGGCAACGGTAACGTCCGAAGGTCGCAGCGGCACTCGCGCATTGCCGCGAACCAGTGCGTGTCCCGAGTGCAGCCCCGTCATCAAACAGCACCGCGATGGCGCACAAACCGTGCTGCCGGCATAGTGGTCGGTAAAGCGCATCCCCTCCCGGGCCATTCGGTCTATGTTCGGCGTCTGGATAGTCTTCTGCCCAAAGCAGCCGACGTCTCCATAGCCCAAATCATCGGCAAGGATGAAAATGATATTCGGCTGCTTTGCTCCTATCCCGGTTATCCGGCCTACACCGGCGCAGCTCGGCAACAGCGGAGTCGCTCCCGCCGAAGCCACCACAAAGCCCATCATCTTAAGAAACTCTCTTCTCGTTTGTTTACCCATAATCGCTTCCTTTAATTATTTATTCCGCCAAAAGACGGCGGATCTACGATATTGACTATTATAAATAATAACTCGTAAATAGTAAATAACAAATGTGTGTCAACCCTGTCAATGTCACTTAGTAATTTATTTCAAACGTTTGAAAGTCTCTTTCTATGAATCCGTTAGCTCTCGTGAGCAGATATGCGAGGTTCTAAGCATCCTCCTCTAAGATAATTGGCCCGGTTATCAAAAAAACCGGCATTCTATCCAACCGCTACGTTGAATTAGACCACAGCATCTTCTGTGCTATGGAGGTTGCTCTGCCTAATACCCCAACCTGCCCCAGGTGGCCCTTTGCAGCCTTTGCAGGTCATACAAGCCGTCCCCGGTCCGCGGCCCGTAGTCCTCCGGCCCTTCCAGGTGTTCTTTGAACAGGCTGCCATAAGGCCACAGCTCGCGAGGCATTTCTACGGTCTCGCGACCTTTCCATTTCCAGTACTCGGCGTGTCCGTCTGCCATAGAGAGCGTAGTACCATCGCGGTGGTGTATCGGAGGGGGACTGTGCCTATGCCACTTGGGATAAAGATAATTAACATAGAAATCACTGCTGCTCGGTGTCTGGCCCTGATCGATAAAGACCGCGCGCTGAGAAGCACCCGGGCTTACGATATCCGTGAGTTTAGTCAGTTTCAGCACAGTACGCCTGACGCGTTCGCCGGATTCTGTCAGGTCCCAGCCGCCGGTATCCTCCATGTATGTCCCTTCCACGTCGGCGCCGTTTGCGGCGATGACCGTGGCGTACGTAACTAAATGACCGGCCCGACCCCGTGGGCAACGGTAGATATGAACGTCTCGAATCCATGGCCACAGAGCACCCTTGTCTGGGTCCGGTGCCCAGGGTGGGCGGCTAGGGGCAAAGTCGTAGCCCGCCCAGCCTTTCAGCGTGTAACGATTTCTCCGCGTTCCAAAGGCGCAGCCCGAAACGAGCCTGCCATCGTGTTCATCGGCATAGGCGAGCCAGGCTAAGGTGAGCTGCCTGAGATTGCTCAGACAGACCGTACGCTGGCCGAGTTCTCTGGCGCTGCGCAGCACCGGTATGAGGATCGCCATCAGGAGCGCTATGACAGCGATCACCACTAAAAGCTCTATTAACGTAAAAGCGTGTCGCTTGCGCATGACGCTTGGCCTTCTCTTTCAAAGAGGGTCTTTCCAAACCGACAAATTTCGCCAGAGATGATGAGGCTCACCGGTATGCTAATCTGCCATAATTATAACACTAATTCGCAGTAATGCAACCTTTTTGGGAAAAATTTCTGAACCAACGAGAACCAGACCAGCCCAGTCCGATTATGTTTTTTGGGGCTGATTTGTAAGTTGTGGGATGTCTGTGGGTTTTGCTGATTAAGCAGGTCGGAGAAGCTAAAAAAGAGGTTATATTCGGCTATTCAACACCTGCCAGCCAGTTTTGAACAAGGATTTCAAGGTCAGCTTCATCGACTGTACCGGAGAAGTCAAGGTCTGTGCCTTCGCAATAATAGTTTGCCTCGTTGCAGTTATTCTGTCCCCAGTGGTCAGCGAAAAAGGCAAAATCGATAAAGTTAACGCCATCCGGGCAGAGAAAATCACCGACAGGAATCTGCCAGAAGAACACGGGATAATTCATTCCCTCACAGATTGTCCAGAGGTTCCAGAAGTCCCAGCCTGTGGAAGTGAACGTGCTGAGCATCTGCATCTGGACAGTAGTTTTGCCCGTCCCGCCGGCGCTGGTTAATTGGCCGCTGGTTTGAGTATCCCAGAAAGATTTGTAAACGCTACCAGAAAAATTCGAGCCCACTAATCCACCAACATTCGTGGTCCCCGTAGCGCCCCCTATTGAATAGCAGTTGGAGATTGTGCCACGAGAATTATTTCCTACCAGTCCGCCGACATCCATTCTTCCCGCAACGCTGCCGGTTGAATAGCAGTTGGTGATTGTGCCCTGAGAATTATATCCCACCAGGCCGCCGACACCCCAATTCTCTGAAACGCTGCCGGTCGAATAGCAGTTGATGATTGTGCCATCCTGATTTACTCCTACAAGGCCGCCGACAAAAATCCTTCCCGAAACACTGCCTGTGGAATAGCAGTTGGATATCATACGAGTGGATATCATACTAGGCCACCAGATGAAATCCTCATTCTGTCCCACCAGGCCGCCGACATATCTATCACCCGAAACACTGCCGCCCTGCGCATAGCAACCGGTGACGGTTCCCATTTGTAGGCGGCCTACCAGGGAACCAGTATATTTTCCTGCTCCTGCATCAACATTAGGGTCAATCAATCCCAAATCTTTGATTACTGCATCTTCTCCTCTAACATACCCGAAAAGTCCTATGTTATTTGCGCCTGTAGAAGTGTAGGTAAAATTGTAGATTTTCTTGCCGCTGCCGTCAAATACACCGGTGAATGAATTACTGAAACTTGTTCCGATGATATTGAAATCTGTTCCTTTGTAGTCACTCAGATCAATATCTGCCATCAGCTTAAATTGTTTGTCCCAGTCGTTCGCGTCAGCTCCAATCGCATTCATCTGCTCGGCTGTGTAAATCAGGTATGGATCGTGGGCTGCTCCGCTGCCGCCGCCATATTGTGCCTCGGCCACTCGGCCGAATAAACAGACGGCAAGCAATACAATCAACGGCATTGTTGATTTACCGCTTTGTTTGCGAGGCCCTGACAGGCTGAGAGTTGTGTTTAAAGTAGGCATATTTTGCCCTCCTTCAAAGAAAGCCTGGAGTATTTTTTGGATACCTGCGATTTTATCAGTTATAGGACCTAAAGTCAAGCGTAAATCGCAAGCCTCGGCAACCAGCAACCAATTTAGCAGTCAGTTATCCATCGGCAGCCACCCGTCTTCCGTGCTATGGCTCTTTCTCTGCCTAATACCCCAGCCTACCCCACGTGGCCTTTTGCAGCCTTTGCAAGTCATACAAGCCATCCCCGGTCTGCGGCTCGTAGTCCTCCCACCCTTCCAGCAATTCAGCGAACAGATTACCCGTTTGTAACAGCTCGCGAGGCATTTCCACGGTCTCACGGCCCTTCCATTTCCAGTACTCTACGTGTCCGTCTGCCATCGACAGCGTCGTACCGTCACCATGGCGTATAGGCGGGGGACTGTGAAACTTCCACTTAGGATAAAGATAATAAACATAGAAATCCGGGCTGGTCGGCGTTTGGCCCTGATCGATAAAGACCGCGCGATGGGCCGCACCGGGGCTTACGATATCCGTGAGTTTAGTCAGTTTCAGTACCGTACGGCTGACGCGTTCGCCGAGCTCCAACAGGTCCCGACCTCCTGTATCCGGCACGTATGTCCCTTCCACGTTGACGCCGTTTGCGGCGATAACCGTGGCGTATGTGACTAAATGGCCGGGGCGGCCCCGGGGGCAGCGGTAAATCTTCATGTCTCTGAGGTAGGGCCACAGAGCACCCTTGTCGGGGTCCGGTACCCAAGGTGGGCGGCTTCCTCCCGGAGGGGAAAAGTCGTGGCCCACCCAACCTCTCAGCAAGGGACGCGATCCCCTCCCACTGAAGGCGCTGCCCAGGACGAGCTTGCTATCGTATTGTTCGGCATAGGCTACCCACGCCAAGGTGAGCTGCTTGAGATTGCTCAGACAGACCGTACGCTGGCCGAGTTCTCTGGCGCTGCGCAGCACCGGTATGAGGATTGCCATCAAGAGCGCTATGACAGCAATCACCACCAAAAGCTCTATTAACGTGAAGGCTTTTGTTCTGCGCATGGCAGTTCTCCTTCCCTTTTGAGGAAGGTTCTCTGAACGATATTCACCATCGAGACATGTTGCCTCCCCAGTTGCCCTTATCTGCTGCCATTATAACCTCCGGCTTGTCGTAATGCAATCCTTTTGGGAAAAATTTCTATGGCTATGGTGCCTGGAATAAGTTCTTAGATAATCGAGGTGCATAAATCTATCACTTTTGCAGACGGCAGCTTGTTCTTTATTATTTCTGCGGCCAGATTGGCCCCACTTTTGGGAAATAGATACTGAGATTACCGCTCATTCAAGCTCGCCGAACTCCGCTAATGAGCGACGAGGCACGAGCCACGAAATTGAGCATCCAGAATCGAGAATCTAATATCAAGCATCCAGAATCCAGCATCCAGAATCCAGCAATTAGTGGGGAGTCTCGGAGATTTTTTTCAAATCTGCTTGAAATCAAACTCGAAATTTGGTATAATACATATCGAACTATGGATGGTTCATAGTTCGTTGTTCATAGATAACAGACATCAGACTTCAGACTTCTTACTTCAGATAACAGACATCAGGAGGTTACCCAAATTGCCATCATCTCACAAAAAGCCGTCAAACACGACTTTATTGGCTCATCAGGTAGAAATCAGCGGAAAAACCTACGAAGTTTTGACTACTTTTTATGCAAAACAAACCCAATTATTGAAAAGCCAAATGAATGTAAATCTATATAATACAACGGATTATGAAAATATATCCAATTGGACACTTGGTGAAAACAAACCCAATTCAAACCTAATCAAACCCAATCTTAAAAAGAATGAATGTAAACTTTTGTGCTATAGGGTATTATGAGAGTAAACCCACATTCGAAGTCCGCAAAGGCAGGCCAAATAATCCAAATGTCGAGATCGCCACGGTCTCCTGCTTCCTTGCAAAAGCAAGATGGGGGCCTCGCAATGACACAAAAGCGCCCTTTTGCACCCGTGAACGGTTACAATAATTTTTATTGTTATCAAACAAAGAAAGCCGAATATACAGTTAAGCAGACTGATTTGGACTGCTGGGAAAATTGTCTTTTTCTATAGTGAATGATTACTGCATCAAGTGACAATCCGGTCGCCGACTGCATCGCAATGGTTGTTGTTGTTTTGATGGCCATTGGTACGGTCTTTGTCTTTTCGGCCAGTGCCAACATCGGTCAGGAGTTCGATTTACAAAGATTCTACGACTACCCCGGCCTGCGCCAACTGGTGTTTTTCCCTCTGGCCTGTTTAATTATGTACGCCGTGGCTTCCTGCAATTATCGCAGACTCAGCCTGGCCAACGGCTGGTTGAAATCCCCGTCCAGCTATTTGTTAGTCCTCAGTATAGTGCTGCTGGCACTTGTTTTATCGCAGCGATTTTATCCGTTTGTACCGCGATTAGTTCCTAAGATAAATCAGCACTATCGCTGGCTAAAAATCCCCCTTGGCCCCATAACCGTAAGTTTTCAGCCCTCCGAGCTGGCGAAATGGGCGATTGTATTCTTCTTAGCTGCGATATGTGATAAGTTCGGTGATGAAATCAAATCATATCGGAAGAGGTTCATCCCCATTTGCTTGGCCGTCGGCCTGGTTGTTATACTTATAATCGTCGAAGATTTCGGGACGGCAGTGCTTATATCGCTCCTTGCCTTTCTGATGTTAATCATCGCCGGCGTAAGATTGCGGCACATCTTACCGCCGCTGGCGCTCGCTGCTTTTGCCTTTTATATAGCGCTAAAACAATCTCCGGCCCGAATGCAGCGAATTAAGGCCTTCCTGAACCCTGACAAATGGACCGATTCGATTAATTATCAGCCGAGCCAGTCGCTGATTGCCCTTGGCTCCGGCGGACTTTGGGGAAAAGGATTAGGTAAGGGAATCAGCAAATACGGACATCTGCCGGAAGATACAACCGATTTTATTTTTGCAATTATCGGCGAAGAGCTGGGCTTTATCGGAAACGCAGCGGTCATTGGATTGTTTATCGTGTTTGTCTGGCTGGGAATTTTAGTAGTCGTGCGCTGCAAAGACCGCTTCGGCCAGCTTTTGGCTGGTGGGATTGTTCTAACAATCGCAATTCAGGCGGCACTTAATATCGGGGTGGTAACGGTTGTTCTGCCGACAAAAGGGCTGCCTTTGCCGTTTGTAAGTGCCGGCGGAACAAGTATGCTGCTCTCAGCCGCTGCGGTCGGCGTGCTGCTGAATATTGCCAAAGGACAGAGGACAGATAACAGAAGACAGAGGACAGAAGACAGACTCTGACTTCTGACCGCTTGCTCGCGGCTTTGCGGTCGCCACGGCGCCCAGCCAGGGATTGAGAGACCATTATGAAAAATTCCGACCCTCGGGATGGAAAACAGACAATCAAGTCGGAGCGTCCCTGGGGCGATGTTTATATGGTGGTTCGCAACCAGGAGTGCTCCGTTGACCTGACCTTTGTTCGCCCCGGCGAACGTGCCAGTTTGCATTCGCACCAAATCAGGTATGAGCTTTTCCATTTCCTTGACGATGGCGCCCATCTGGAATTAGATGGGCAAATCTATCATCCCAATACCCACGATGAGTTCCTTATTCACCCCGGCGTCAAGCACAGATTTTGGGCTGAGGACAAGCCCTTCCGCATGCTCGTGGTGTCCTTTGGCCTATGGAAGGCCGAAGACCAGTATCGCTACGAGGATGACTACGGAAGAAAAGGTGAAGAGCTGGCTCTGTAACGGCCTCCCGCTATGAACCCCTGTAGACAAAATCCAGACCCATTTTTCAGCTCAAAATCACAGTTTCGAGCCAGCACCTTTTCCTGCTGCTCAATGAAAACACAGACCTGAACTTTGAGATAATCAATCGCTTTGTAAAGCTCTGTGTTCCGATAAGTTTTTTATGAACGCTTTCCATAGAATTAAGCAGACGTGTTCTCCATGCTCTAAAGCATTTTTTTGGCCACGACCTATCCATTTCCCGGAAAAATCCAAAAAATTGCCTCTACTTCTTAAAGTGGTTCTTTCATTATGCCGAAAGACTTCAAGGAAAGCCCTCTTAATGGCGATGGGGGACACATTGAAACTCATAACTTAAGCAGGAGGTAAAAAAATGGTTAACGTAAAAAAGAAGTGGACCACCCGAGGTTTGTTAAGCACATATTTGATTCTCATGCTGCTCGTCTCAGGATGTGCTGACAGGTATGGTCGGGTCCTGAAGCCGGCAAATGAACGTTTCGAAATTAAGGAAGCTCATTCGGAATTTTCCGACCTGGCTAACAATTCAAATCTGCCGATGATGTATGTAAGTGAAGGTAAAATCGGCGTTTCCAAAGTCGAAGCGGCTCTGGAAGAAGCCGATGCTTTTGATTTACAAGCTCGTGCAGAATTGAATAAACAGTTTGCTGATTTCGGTGCCCGCCGCACGGAAATGAAAGCGCAAGTCAACAAAAATCTCTCTGAAGCCGATGCTCTTAGTAAAAAGTACAACAGAGAATACAGTAAAGCTCTTGCACAAATCGCAGCAAGAGAAGCGGAACTTAACGCTCTCATCGAACGGAAAAACACAAACGTATCGTCATTAATCAAAGAAGGCGACAGCAAACGTGACGATATTACCGCTAACGCACGTGAAAAGTTCGAGCGGGAAACGGCTCGTATTGAACAGCTCAAAGAGATTCACAACGCGATTGAACTCGAAAGCAATGCTAAAATTCTTGAAATGACGGAAGCCTCGAAAGCGACCCGGGAACGGGCCGCTGCCACGGTATTAGAACTTGAGGCGGAAGCTCTCGCGGTTCAACAGGAAACACAAGCTCGCTTAGATGAACTTGAAGAGCAAATCAAATCTACTGCTATTCAGACAAAATCGGAAGCCGACAGACTCATTGTCACCCGCGAAGCAATCCTTAAGGATTCGGAGGCCCGCGTAACAGAGCTTCGTACCAAAGCCACTACAATTCAGGCGAATCTTGCGAATGAAGAGTATCAATTAAAACTAACAGAAGCCACGTCTGTCAAGGCCGAAGCGCAGGCGAAAACACAAGAGAAATCCGCCAATGCACCTACCCGCCTTGAAAAGACCCTGGCTGAAATTGACCGTCTCCGTGCGGAGATTAACCATCATCAGGACAGCTCAGCCGCCAACTACGAATCGAAGCTCGCTGAAGCTCAGGCCAAAATTGACGATGAACTCAATGAAGTCAAGAAACTCCGAATTAGTTCAGACAGGGCCGAAGAAGTTGCTCGTGCCGAATTTGTAAAGGCGGAAGCCTCCGCTCGTGCCGAGGCCGTTCGTCAAACAGCGATTCATGCCGAAGCTGTAGCCGAAGCACAAAAAGTTCAGATTATCGCCGAAGCCGAAGCGGAAGCGGCAAGAATCAAACAGGAAGTCTTAGAAGAAATTGCGTCTAAAAAAGCGGACAATAAAGTGGAAATCGACAATAACACCACTCCCGTACCAGAGCCGACAGAAGAACAGCAGGAAGAACTGCACGAGGTGCCGGATGTTCCGCAAGTCGAGGCTGTTGCGCCCAGGATAGAACCGAATCACGTCGCAGAGTATCGCACAAGCTTTGCGGGGGTTATGAGAACCAGGGCACAAGCTTATGCGTATGAATTGGTCTCAGAAGCAACGTTCGCAGAAGCCAAAACAAATCTCCTGGCCATAAAAAAACAGGAAGATGCCATTGCATCAGAACAGTTAGCCATCGCGGATGCTCTTGAAGCCCAGGCGCGTTCACGGTTCAGCGAAATTGAAATCAAGACCGAAAAAGAGATGGATGTCATAGAATCAAAATACCGCCAGCACATTGTGCAAGCTGAATCCTTCCGTAAGGAAAAAGAAGCCGAGGTCATGGATCATCAGAGTCAAGCGAACGCTCTGGAGCAGATTTCCAACGCTCGCGCAGAACAACTTCTTGCAGAATCAGAAGCGGTTACTAAGATCGGCCAAAATGACGTTAAAGAATTAAAAGTTACGCTTTGGGCCGTACAACAGCGCGGCGGCGCCCAGTATTCGAAACTCAAGACAGAAGCCCAAAGTATCACTGATTCGCAGGAAGCTCTTGCACTGCAGATTGATGCGCAGATTGATTCTGCCGGCAGATATCTTGATGCAGAACTGGCCAAAATTGAAAATTCAATCCAGTCGGCGGAAAGAATCGCACAAGCCGATTATCAGCAGTCATTGACGCAAGCGGTCGTTCTTCGACAAAAAACAGAAGCAGAAATCAGCCGCATTAACGCACAATTTACAATGGAGCACGCGATATCGAAGGCACAGATAGAACGAGACAGAGAACTGGCATTAAGCCAGAGCCTCCGGGGCGAAGCTGCCTGTGACCGTATGATAGCAAACGCAAATACAACCAAAACGTGCGAAAATGCCAACATTGATGCCAAACATGCGACCGCGCAAGCTGACATGGATATTATTCTGGCTGTCAACTCTGCAAAACGTGAGGCCGCACAGGTCTATCTTGATGCTGTAAAGGCCAGGTTCTTCGCACGCATACAGCAAGTCAAGGCTGAACGTGTAGTCACCAGTGCGGATGAGCACAATGCGATGGCTATAAAACGAACCGATTTAGCCAGTGCACTGGCTCAAGCGATGGCCGCCCGTGAAGATTCTAATCTGAAACTGTCTGAACTGCAGAAAAGACAGAACGAGCTTCATACTGCTTCTATGGTAAACTGGTCTAACAAACTTGCCAAGTTTAGAAGATAACGATAACGTGTGCTTGTCAAGCGTCTATAGGACCACTACGGACAACGGGTGTGGTTAGAAAAATTAGCCACACCCCGAACAACTTTCCATCCTTTTAAAAAACAAGCATTTACAATCCCAAACTCCTTATTCCCAAGGTGGTCGTAGGTTCGAAACGCTCCCAAGCTGTTTCTACATACCTAAGCAAACCAATAAAAAATTTAACCGCTTCGAATGGATTTCCCGGACTCTGAGCTTATGGCACTGCATTGACCAGGTGAAAGAGCGCCGTTTAATTGATGATTGATTATGCCTTGTAGAGAACATTGTAGATGTCATTTCGAGTGAGCCGAAGGCCCTGCCAAGGCGAGCCGAGAAATCTGTTTTTTGAATAGATTTCTCCACTTCGCGATGATTCGCATCGCTTCGGTCGAAATAACACACGGTCCTTTCTACAGAGCGGATTGATTACCGATAATTTTTAGATTGCACTACTCTGCGAAGTACTCGCTCCCCGACACAAGCTTCATTCTGCACGAATTGAGCTTTGGCCGGGGCCTAATTGGTGCAAGACTCGCAGCGGGATACATTTTTTGTGAGATGGTGGGAATAAACTTTTTGACATTTTATTTTGCCAGCGGTATATTTCAAAATAAGCGTTTATGGATTGCAAACCTGCTATTGTGGCTTGTACTCAGACACGGTCAGTTACAATGAAAAGAGATGGATTGGTCTTTTGGACTGAAGAAGGGAGTAAAAAAATGAAAACGAGATTTTGGGTTAATCCGGCTCCGGCTTGGCCAGCCTTTGCCAAGACGAGTTTTGTTCTGGTAGTAATGGCAGTCTTTATGCCCGGCTGCAAAAAGAAAACACCGACTCCAACAGAACCCCAAGCTAAGCCCGAAGCTAAGGAGACAAGACTAATGAGTGCTGATAAAGAATCTTTCGGCCAAACGCCCGACGGCAGGGAAGTTGACTTGTACACTTTGACTAATACCAACGGTCTTAGAGCTAAGATTACCAACTACGGGGCTATTTTGGTTTCGCTGGAGGTCCCGGACCGGGACGGAAACTTAGCTGATATAACGCTCGGCTTCGATGCGCTTGACGGATATATTAAGGCGCACCCCTATTTCGGGGCGACCGTTGGCCGATATGCTAATCGTATTGGCAGTGCCAAGTTCATGCTCGATGGCGTCGAGTATAAGTTAGCTGCCAACGATGGGGAAAATCATCTGCACGGGGGTATCAAGGGATTTGACAAAGTGGTATGGAAACCAGAGGACCTATGGGCCAACGATAATGAAGCACTGCTGAAGATGAGCTATATAAGCGAGGACGATGAAGAAGGATATCCGGGCAATCTGGCATGCACCGTTACTTATACTCTGACAGCAGATAATGAGCTGAAGATTAGCTATGAGGCCGAGACGGACAAAACGACGGTGGTAAATCTGACGAATCACAGCTATTTCAACCTTGCCGACCAGGGGACCGGTGATATTCTTGGCCATGAGCTTACGCTCAACGCCGATAGGTACACGCCGGTCGATGAAGGCCTGATACCGACCGGTGAAATCAGAAGCGTTAAAGATTCACCGATGGATTTTACCCTGCCGATGTCCATTGGTTCTCGAATTGAGCAGGTCTCCGGCGGCTACGACCACAACTACGTAATCAACAGTGGTGGGGGCACGCTCGCTTTGGCTGCAAAAGTGAACGAGCCAACCAGCGGGCGCGTAATGGAAATCTATACCACCGAACCCGGCGTTCAGCTCTATACCGGAAATTTCCTGGACGGTACCTTAACCGGCAAAGGCGGCAAGGTATATAAAAAGCACTACGGCTTTTGCCTGGAAACGCAGCACTTCCCGGATTCACCGAATAAACCCAACTTCCCGTCTGCTGTTCTGCTTCCGGGCCAGAAATATACGTCGGAGACCATTTATAGATTCTATACAAAGTAAACAATTCCGCACCAATTAGACGTGAGCCTAAGCTTAATTGGTGCGGGGTGGTTCCACTTGTACAAGCCGGACTCCCTTGTTGATCCATTCTTTTAATATTGTATCGTCCTTTGCAGCCCGCTGGGCAATATTCCGTGTTGCCTGGCCAACATTAATTGTCGCACTAACCAGTCCTTCCTCAAAATAGCCCGCTTCTTCCAGAATGTTTCCATCAGGATGAATAATCTTGCTGTTTCCGTGAGATTGATTTGGTGCGTTTATATTCTTAGGGTTAGCCGGCGCGTTAGCCATCACACAAAAGATTCCGTTTTCTGTGGCTCGTGCTATCGGCATCGCCCTATAAGCAGAAAGTTTGTATTCTTTAGTTAGTGGACTTTCATTGCTAATGAAGTAGCATATCTGCGCTCCGGCAATGGCAGGCAGGCGGACAAGCTCAGGATACCTAACATCGTGGCAGATTATAAAACAGGATTTAACGCCGGCGAGGGTGTAAATCGGCAATATTTTTCCGGGAACAAGCCCCGGCCAACTCTCCGCCAAATGAGTTTTTGCATATCTGCCTCGCACCTTGCCCCCTTTATCAATTGCTAACAGGCTATTGAAGAGTTTTCCTTCTTCCCAGTGCACTGTACCGAGAACCACCGCAATGTCCAGACTCTTTGAAGCCGCCACGATACTCATCTCAGCATTTTCGAAGTCCTTAGGATTTGCTTTTTTCCAGTAGCTATCATCATATTGATAACCGCACAGGCACGCCTCGGGAAAAACCACCACATCAACACCATCTTCTGAAGCCGACTTCATCCACTGAACTATTTTTTTAACGCTCTTTTCCAGGTCAGGATATGTCAGTATTTGGCATGCAGCGACACAGATACTGTTTCTTGCTTGCATGGAGCTTTTGGGTTTGGCATAAGCAGGGTTTCTGTAACCAACCAGCCCTGCACCGGCTCCTGCACCCAGTGCTAAGAATTGACGGCGGGAAAAGTCTGTGTCTTCAAAATACATGAGGTATCTCCTTGTGAAAATTGCAATCAAGACAGGTATATTTTATCCTTTGATTTGATTTTGGGTATCCGGTTTAGCTTTGCTTTGATGTCATCTTTTTCCAGTGCAAAGCTCGGGGCGATTTCAAGGACACAATCAATCGAGCCATCCGGTTTTTTGGGGATAATCAGGCCCGCTGATTCGAGCCAGGCGGCAGCGCGAGCAGCCATCATTCGCCCGGTATTATTGACACTGTCAACGCCGGTGGCATTTTTTGTCGGGGCGAATTCTTCGTTTCGCAGCGTCTGCAAAATTATCGACTTCAAGGCCAACGGCAGAGCATCAAAAACAAAACTCTCCAGCTTTATGCTTCCAGGTTCATCAGATTCCACAGGCTTTCCCTGCCGGTCGATGTGCGGAATTTTTTTGACAGCTCTGTGCAGAGGCAAAGAAAAACCATCAGCATTCAGTCTCTCAACGAAAGCCCTGCTGATAATGTGGATAGCGATACTGCCGAGCCCGAAGGTCAGGGAGCCATCCGGATTTTGTCTCTGGGCCAGCTCGTCAGGAAAATCGCTGTATTCGATGACGGTGACCTTGCCGTCAACCAAACAGAAGTTGCCGACCTTTTCATAGGGCCCGGTCTTAATAAGAGCCTTTGAGGACATCTCAGCCTCATTGAGGACGTGCAGGCCGATAAAGAGGGGGTCGAAAATATTTATCAGAGGGTTATCGACCTGGAAATAGCTCACAAATTCCACGCCGCGTTTTTTCATATCTTCGATTGCTCCGCTTTGGTAAAGTGCCTTAAGGCTTCCCCCGTGCCCGTCGGGTGAGCAGCTTATTCCGGCTTTGTCGGCCAGCAGTATTTTGCCGTCGGAGCCGAAATTGGGCAGTGTGCCCTGCTGAAATATAAAGACGTTTTTATCATCCAGGCCGTAATAGTCATTGGAGCGGAAAACCTCTATGGTCTCGTCGTGGTTCAAAGGGCTGGTCATAATATACCAGGGACAGATGGCCTGGTATTTTTGCGAGGCTGCTGCGATGGACTCGGCGAAGATTTGAAACAGCGTTTTGTTTTTGACAGGACTAATGGGAAAATTTCCCTTTGGGCCGTCGTATCCGAGCCGGGTTCCCTGGCCGCCTGCAACGACGAAGGCAGCGACCTTGCCCTGCCGTATCAGCTCTTTGCCCAATACGACGGCTCCGGCATACTTACGATGCTGCTGAGGGTCGGCTGGTTCAGAGTTGTAGAACGAAGCAGGAGCCAAATCGGTACTTATTGCTGCAGAAGAAGATTTCATAACGCAATTAGCCACCCAATAATCTATTTTCGCAAAGTCTAACTCCTGTATTTGCGCAAGCAGGTCCTGCCTTTGGGTTGTATTCAACTGGTCCCAGAATGCTAAAAGATGGTTCTGGTTGTGCTTTTTCAGCAGTTTTTTTATGTCTTCGTAAATTTTTTGAGTTCTCATATCCACGATTCCAGGCCGAAAACAAGGATATTAAGCAAACTGTAAAAATTTTCAAGAAACTTGGAAAATTCGCCGAAATTTATTTGACAGGAAAGCCACCCTGTGTTAATATTATAAATAAGGCAGGTAGGTTTGGAAAGTATTTGTTATTATAATTTAAACCGTCATCATATTTTGGTCGAAATTTCATATCATAAGGCCCACTTGCCGGGAAAAGGCATTTTACGGTTTGGCATATAACCTCGAATCGGCAGCTATGCTAAAAGTAAATAGAGTTGAGCGCACAAATCCTGTTGGCAAAACGTGGTTTTGCAAGGTTGGACCGACCGTTTTTAAGCGAAAAGATTAAGTCAAGGAGATTCGCACAAAACAGTGTTTAGTGTCCGGTGTTTATGTGACAGTAAGCATTCATCTATCAAAATGTGAAGCGAAGCGTACTTAAAAACGGTCAAGTTTGCGAATCTCAAAATAGAAAAGGAGAACAAAAATGAGGAAAAAGAAAGGTTTTACATTAGTTGAGCTGTTGGTCGTGATCGCGATCATAGCCCTGCTGATGGGCATTCTGATGCCCGCGCTGGCCAGGGTAAGGCAGATTGCCTTTAGAATGGTCTGCGGGACGAACCTGTCCGGTATCGGCAAGGCAATGCTGATCTACAGTAACGATTACGACGATGAACTACCGAGGGCCGGTGGCCGAAACAGCATTTGGGGCGGTCGCATACCACAGTGGCTGGCCGATAACCGATTCGCTGCTTACGGCTTAAGCGCCGACAGCAGCGGCGGTACGGGCACAATTACAGCCAGTTTCTATCTTCTGGTCAAGTATGCCGAGGTAACACCAAAGTCCTTTATCTGCAAGGGTGATTCCGGGACCAACGAATTTAAGGCCTCGGACGACGGTGCAGGCGACAGAGAGCTTATTGACCTCTGGGACTTTGGGCTGGAGCCACTAACGCATTGCAGCTACTCTTACCATATGCCTTATGGCTTGTATGCGTTGACCACATCAAGCGAACCCGGCATGGCGGTGGCAGCCGACCGGAATCCATGGATAAACTCTCCCGCTGCAGAAGCCAAGACTGACAGATATGCCGCCTTCCTTCCTGACGGTGGCAAAGAAGCAGTCAATGTTGGAAACGCCATTCAACACCAGGAAGATGGACAAAACGTATTGTTTATGGACAGCCATGTAGAATTCGCAAAACGCCCACACTGCGCCATCAATGATGATAACATCTACACCTACTGGGACGGCGGAGATATTCGACGAGGCGGCCTGCCTAATCCTGGAGTCACTGAGCCCGGGGACAGATTGGATTCGTTCCTGGTAAACGATGGCGAAGCTGGAGCAGCGGCAGCCCCACCGCCAAAGGGCAGGGGATGCTTCCTCGCTGATACACCAGTATGGGTAAACGGGGCACTCGTGCAAATCTCAAAAGTTACCGCAGACCAGAAAGTCGGCTGTGCTGTAACAGCGAGCTTGGAAAAAGTCGAAGAGCACGAGGGAACCTTCGAATGCCGCGATATTACGCTCGAAAACGGAAATTGCATCAGTGTTGTATGTGCACACTGCTTCATGCTTGATTGCGGACAATGGGTTGCTGCCCAAAATCTGCAAAGCGGTATGAAGCTGAAAACATCAAACGGCACAGTTGCTATCAAGAGCGTTGTAACCAGGGCAATGCCCTTCGTCGGCAAGGTCTATAACCTGAAGGTCAGCGGCTCAGACCAGTACACGGTTGGCAATGATAGAGTGATCGTGCGCGACTTCTAATACGGCGTATCAAGACGGCTGTTCAATCTATTCTTAGAACACCGTATTGGTTGATAGCCGGATAGCGTAAAGATTATCCTTGCTTCGGTTGTTTACGGGCGGCCTTATGCACAATCGCATAAGGCCGTTTTTTTATTACTCTGACTGACACTGACTTTGACACTGACTGACACTGACTTCTGGCTTCTGGCTTCTGATTTCTGATATAGGTACCCGGTTCTTGCAAAATCCCCGTCTTGTCGCTATCATAGTGCAAATGGCAGCAAAATCGCGCAAGGACAAGAATAAGCAGAGTCCGGTGGCAGTCAATAAAAAGGCTTACAGAAACTTCGAGCTTATCGAGAAGTTCGAGGCTGGCCTTGAACTGTTGGGTGCCGAGGTTAAATCGCTGCGGGCCGGCGCCGCCGACCTGAACGGCTCATACGCGAGGGTCGAAGACCAACAGTGCTGGCTCGTCGGCGCAACCATCGCCCCATACCAGCAGGCAGGGGCCTGGCAGCACGAGCCGACCAGGAAAAGAAAACTGCTGCTGCACAAGGCCGAAATCCACAGAATAAGAACAAAGCTCGAACAGCGCGGCTTTACCCTCGTGCCGCTGCGGATTTATTTCAACGACAGGGGCCTGGCAAAAATAGAATTAGCCTTAGCCAGAGGCAAAAGACAATACGACAAAAGAAAAGCAATTACCGAACGCGACCAAAAACGAGATGTCGATAGAAGTATGAAAAAATATCGCAGATAACAGAACATTCAAAGGGTTCTAATTATGGCTGAAGAGGAAAAGAAAAAAGAGAAAAAGATCATAGTCGATGAGGATTGGAAGGCCGAGGCACAAAGAGAGAAGGAAATATTAGCCGCACAGGAAGAGACCGAAAAGAAAAAGACTCAGGAAGAAAAGCAGGCCCGCGGACCTTTACCGCAGGGTAATTTCGCCGCATTGATAAGTATGCTCACTACGCAGGCATTATTCGCCCTGGGCCTGCTGCAGGTAAAGGGACAGGAAAAAAAGGGGGCCGATTTAGAGATGGCAAAATACAACATTGATATGCTCGAGACCCTCGAAGAAAAAACCAAAGGCAATCTGACCAAAGAAGAAGAAACAGTTCTGGCTAATACCCTCAATGAGCTTCGTATGAGCTATGTTAAAGTCGCAGGATAATATGTAGATGTCATTGCAAGTGAGCCGAAAGCAAGTCGAGAAATCTTTTTTTTAATAGATTCCTCGGCTCCGTGCCCCGAAAAATCGGGACACTACGCTCGGAATGACGTATAGTATCTTCTATAAGGCATTTTGATATTTGATTTTCTTATGGGTAAGTTGAATTGGCGAATATATTAGATAAAATAATCGCTGACAAAAGAGTTGAAGTACACTCTCGACAATCACAGACAAGTCTCGATAAGCTCAAAGAGCAGATACGCTCTCTGGGCAAGTGCCGCAACTTCTACAAGGCCGTCACCAAACCTAACAGCCGCGGCATAAACGTTATCGCAGAGGTCAAAAAGGCCTCACCGTCGGCAGGGGTCATTCGCGAGGATTTCGACCCCGTGGCAATCGCGCAAACCTACGAGAAATGCGGCGCCGAGGCAATCAGCGTTCTTACCGATGAAAAATATTTTCAGGGCAGACTCGAACATATAAACCAGGTTCGCCAGGTGGTGGATTTACCCGTTTTGCGAAAGGATTTTATCATCGACCTCTGGCAGGTCTATGAATCGCGCGCCGCCGGTGCCGATGCGATATTATTGATAGCGGAAGCGCTGAAGCCCGGCGAACTGATGGACATGATGATAGCCGCAGCCGAGCTGACGCTGACGGTCCTTTTGGAAATTCACCGCGCCGATACGCTGTTAGCAGTCCGCAGCCTTGTCGGCTTTCCCAAAAAAGGATACAGCGTTCTCGGAATCAACAACCGCAACCTGACAACAATGCAGGTCGATTTGAACACGACCAGCCGATTAGCGGAACTTATCGAAGACAAAAATGAGCTGGTCGCCGAAAGCGGAATAAAAACACGAGCCGACATCGAAAAGCTAAAGTCCGTCGGCGTAAGAGCGGTCCTGATTGGCCAGACATTGTGCGAAAATCCTGACATAGAAGAAAAATTCACCGAGCTGTTTGGCTGATGCTCCGTCGTAGTCAAACTGGTGATTGTCATTCCTGCGAAAGCAGGAATCCAGACTTGTCGATGGATCTGGATTCCGCATCAAAGCCTGCCCTGAGCAAAGCCGAATGGGTACGGAATGACAGGCCCTCAAAACACACACGATAGAGCGCTACTTTTTCTTCTGGGCTTTTTGTATCTTAGCCCAGGGGTCACGCAGTGATACCGTGCGATTAAATACAGGCTTCTCATCGGGACTATCAGGGTCAACGCAGAAATAGCCTAATCTCTCGAACTGGTATCGACTTAGCGGTTTTGCGTCGGCCAGAGACGGCTCAACTCGACAGGAAGCTAATATCTCCAGCGAATTCGGGTTCAGGTTGGATTTGAAATCCTCACCTTCGGCTCCCATCTCCGGGTTTTCCTTTGTAAACAAATGTTCGTACAATCGCACTTCCGCCTCGATTGCGTGGCCGGCTGAAACCCAGTGCAGGGTTGACTTGACCTTGCGCCCGTCCGGAGCGTCCCCGCCTCGCGTGGCCGGGTCATAAGTGCAGTGCAGTTCGACAATATTACCGTCTTCATCTTTAATCACGTCCGTACAGGTAACAAAATACGCATATCGCAGGCGAACTTCTCGGCCAGGCGCTAAACGATAAAACTTCTTCGGCGGCTCGGCCATAAAATCTTCCCGCTCAATATAAAGCTCTTGTGAGAATGGAACTTTTCGAGTGCCGGCGTTTGGGTCTTCGGGATTATTGATGGCTTCAAGCTCTTCGACCTGGCCTTGTGGATAGTTGTCGATAACCACCTTGAGCGGCCTGAGCACAGCCATTACGCGCGGCGAGGTCTTGTTCAAATCTTCCCGCAGGCAGTGCTCCAACAGTGCGATATCGACAGTGCTGTTGAACTTGTTGACTCCGATTCGCCTGCAGAATTCTCGAATGGCCTGCGGTGAGCAGCCGCGCCTGCGCAGCCCGCAAATGGTCGGCATTCGCGGGTCGTCCCAGCCGCTGACGTTGCTTTGCTGCACCAGTCGCAGCAGCTTTCGCTTGCTCATCACCGTATAGGACAGATTGAGCCGGGCGAACTCTATCTGCTGTGGGTGATATGCCTCCAACTGGTCAAGGAACCAATCGTACAGCGGGCGATGGTTCTCAAATTCCAGTGTACAGATAGAATGCGTGATTCTTTCAACGGAATCTTCAAGCCCATGGGCCCAATCATACATAGGATAGACGCACCACTTATCACCCTTGCGAGGATGCGACGCGTGCAGGATTCGGTACATAACCGGGTCGCGCATATTAAGGTTGGGGGCTGACATATCGATTTTCGCTCGCAGCGTTCGCGAGCCGTCCGGGAATTCGCCCGCCTTCATCCGCTTGAACAGGTCGAGATTTTCCTCAACCGAACGGCTGCGATAGGGACTATCTTTGCCCGGCTCAGTCAATGTACCGCGAAACACTCTTGTCTGCTCGGCCGTCAGGTCACAGACGTATGCCTTGCCCTTTTTTATAAGCTGCACAGCATATTCGTACATCTGCTCGAAGTAGTCCGAGCCGTAATACAGATGCTCTGCCCAGTCCCAGCCTAACCAGCGAACGTCTTCAATGATTGAATCAATATATTCCTGCTCTTCCTTGATTGGATTGGTATCGTCGAACCGCAGATGGCAAACACCGCCTTTATTCTCCGCTGCGATACCAAAATTTAGACAGATACTCTTGGCGTGCCCGATGTGCAGATACCCGTTCGGCTCCGGCGGAAATCGCGTTACAACCCGCCCATCCCATTTATCGGTCTTTATATCTTCGGCTACAATCTGCCGAATAAAATCAAGCCTTTCCTTTTCACTGTCGTTATTATTTTGCTTGGTGTTCGTCATTTTGGCAAACTTTCACTTCGGTTTTTGGTTAACGGCAATAAGCTTACAGGCATAGTAACATAAGTTTTGGCGCATTATAGGTGGAGTTGATACAACCGTCAAGCTGGAGGTTTTTTAGCCGTCGTATTAAGGAATCGCTTCGCGAAGTAGTTTAAAACAGACCCCTCGGCTGCGCTCGGGGTGACGACATGTCATTTCGAGCGGAACGAAGTGGAGTCGAGAAATCTATTGATTTTCTTATTCCTCTTTTATAAACAAACCACCACTGCTAAAATTGCATCGTGAAAACATTTTACGTCTTTATTATGGCAAGTAAATCCGGTACGCTATACGTTGGTGTAACCAGCAATCTCAAGAAAAGAGTCTACGAACACAGAAATCATTTAATTCCCGGCTTTACAGACAAATATGATATCAACCGATTGCTTTATTTCGAAACGATAGGAGATTCTACCTCAGCAATTAGTAGAGAGAAACAAATCAAATCGTGGAGGCGCGAAAAAAAGGTTGTGCTTATTGACTCACTAAACCCGGAATGGAATGACCTGAGTCAGGACTGGTATGAGTGATAATGCCTTTATTATGAACCGCTTCGCGGAGTAATTTTAAATAGACCCCTCGGCTACGCTCGGGGTGACGATTGGTTAGCTCAATCGAGCCTTCGACGAGTTGAGGCAAAGAGGCGGCGCCAGAGGAAGAGCAGGATAATCGAGACGCCGGCCGCAACCAGGCAGAAAAGCTGTGACAAAGTAAGGCCGCCAATGTAAAGATGATGGTCAAAGTCACCCCTCCATACCTCGGTAGCTGCCCGTCCCAGTCCATAGAGAATCAGGAACCATAGCAGCATTGTTCCCCGCCATCGTTCGTATTTCAGTACTTTGAAAACGACAAGAATGCACAGAACAACCAGGATTTCGTAAATCTGTGTTGGGTGCAATGGTATGCCCGCCGGTGCGCCCGCGGCCCCTTCAGGAAATACAATCGCCCAAGGCATTACACATTTTTTGCCATAGCAGCAGCCGTTAAATAGACATCCGAGCTTAACAAATATCCAGGGGACGGGAATCGACAACGCAACCAGATCGAGAGCTGCCCGTCTGTGTTTGGCTAACACCAAAACCAATGGCACAGCCAGAAAAAAATGCGCCAGCAGACCGCCCCATAATCCTCCCTGCATATAGTGCCCAATGCTCAACATCGCTCGAAGGTCAAACTGAGCGCGTTGAATGTCGTACAGCACCTTTGCCCCGACGGTCATACTCTCCATATAGCAAATACCGGCAACGAGCCAAACACGATGTCGGAGTCCCAGGCGTCTGGCGATCAAGTAGGCAATTAGAAAATAGCTCAGAATACTTATGATGTACAGAACCCCATAGGTCGGGATTGGTCCGATTCGTGGCCACATTTGCTTTAGCCTCTCTTAGAGTTGACATTTCCCCCTAAGACTGCTCAACGGCGGTGCCGAGCTTTTATTTCGTCACGCGACATCGACCATCTCCTGCTCAATTGTCCGGCGAATCTGTGGACGAAGCGCTTTATCAGTTACCAAATCAACGCCCGTTCCCAAAAGTTCTTCCAGGTAGAACTTTAAATCCATAAACAGATCAAAAGTTGCTTTTCGGTCAAACACTACCAGCACATCCACGTCGCTGCCCTCGCTCGCCTCGCCGCGAACCACCGAGCCGAAGACAGAAAGCCTCCTGACCGAAAAACGCTGTCGTATCTCTTCCATACGGCCTGTAAGTTGTGTCAGAATAACCTGCTTATTCATAACAAATCTTCCTCTTATCGATAGCGTATTTTAGCAGATTATGCTTATCCAGGACAGCTAAAATGTAACTTTAAGACAAAAATACAACATACAGCCCAAATTGACATGGCATACATTTGTCAATTATTCACATCAAACATACAAATCTGCTAACACCGCTGTCTCATCCTTGACAATAGTTCCAGCATAAATTATATTTATAGTTTACATATTTTCTGGAGTTAAAGAGGTTTGTAATGGTCGTAACACGTTTTGCCCCATCACCAACAGGTTATCTGCATGTCGGCGGAGCGAGAACCGCACTTTTTAACTGGCTCTGGGCCAGGCGAACAGGCGGAACATTTATTCTCCGCATCGAAGACACCGACCAGAAACGAAATACCCCAACCGCCACACAGCAGGTTATGGACGACTTGCGATGGCTCGGGATCCAGTGGGACCAGGGCCCCGAAGTCGGCGGGCCAAACGGGCCATATCTGCAATCTCAGCGGATGGATATTTACGATAAACATATAAAGAAGCTGCTCGACGAGAAAAAGGCCTATTACTGCTTCGATACCACCGAAGAGCTTGATGCACTTCGCAAAGAAGCTGAAGCTCAAAAAAAGTCCTTTTCTTATTCCCGCCCCAAAGAGTTCCCAAACGAAAGCGATGTTGAAAAGGCCAAAGCTCAGGGCCGAGACGTAACGGTCCGCTTTGCCGTGCCGCAGGATGCACCTTTGGTGGTTGAAGATATAGTCCGCGGCGAGATTACATTCGCAGCGGGTGAGATAGGCGACTTTATCATTCAAAAAAGCGACGGCTTCCCAACGTACAACTTTGCCTGCGTGGTAGATGACTATCTGATGAAGATAACACACGTCATTCGAGGCCAGGAACATCTGATGAACACGCCGGGCCAGCAGGCACTGTGGCGGGCCTTGTTTAGTTCGCCGCTGCCGAAGTATGTTCATATGTCCGTAACCATTAGTGATACCGGTGGCAAACTCTCCAAGCGCGAGCGTCCAAAGGCGCTGTGGAATGCTATCAAGGAGAAGAAGCTACCAGAATACTATCTTTATGGTGATTTTTGTGATGATGTTGCTAATATCAATGTGAATGAAATGAAAAATTTCATAAACCGGAGAATTAACCCGGATATGCCAGCGATTGATGCGATGGCAAAGCACTTGGGCGTGCCACTACCGGAAATTAATATCGTCGATTTTTTCAAAAGTGGTTATCTGCCTGAAGCGATGGTCAATTTTCTCGCGCTTTTGGGCTGGAACCCCGGCGACAATCGCGAGATTATGCCGGTTGGTGAACTAATCGATTGTTTTGACCTTTCACATCTGACCAAGGCCAACAGCTTGTTCGACCGCAGGAAACTTCTGGCTTTCAACACCGAGCACGTACGTATGGCACCTGAAGAAAAACTTCTCCGGCATTTCAAGGACTACTTAAAAACCATCGAATCGCCGGTAGTTACTGCCACCGATGAACTTCTTTCGAAAATCATAAAGCTCTGTGAAGGGGCGCGGACCTTAGCTGATATCGAACGCAAGAGCAGATTCCTCTTTCTGAGCAATAACGAAATTGAATATGACAACAAAGCGGTTAAGAAGGTTCTGCTGAAAAACGACGGCTTAGCTGTCCTAACAATCGTCCGCGACAAATTAGTTGCGATGGACGAATTTACGGAGCAAGCAATTGAAGATATGCTGCGCTGTTTAGCAGAGGAAAAACAGGTCGGCTTAGGTAAGATCGCTCAGCCGGTGCGCGTAGCCATTTGCGGGACCACGGTCAGCCTGCCTATCTTCGAGTCAGTTCAAATGTTAGGCAAAGAAGACACCCTGACCAGAATAGATACCACTCTGAAAAAATTCGGAGAAGCCGGCTAGGTAAGAAATAGAGGCCAAATATGGGAGATTCAAAAGAAAAGCTGCTACTTAAACGAAAGTTCAGAAATCAACTTCTGAGGCACGTCAAATTATTCAACAAGGCGGTTTCAACTGATGGTGGCAACTGGGTCGTAAAGGGTTTCATTGATATTGCAAAAAATATCTACACAATATCTGCCGACACCAAGGTCATCTCAAAAATAATGGAACTTCTTCTTTTTCCAAAAATCTGTCGGTTTGCCGAAGAACATGGTTATAAGATGGTTCTTTGCAAAGAGCAGAACTTCTATCCCGATATTTCATTTGTGGACAGCAAGAATCGCAAATTTTCTCTCGATATCAAGAGTACTTATCGAAAAACAAAAAACACCGTAAACGGTATGACATTGGGAGCCTTTACGGGGTATTTTAGAGACAGAAAAAGCACCAAAAACATTACCTTCCCTTACGACGAATATACTGGCCACTTTGTACTGGGGATTATCTACTCCAGGACAGATGACACTTCAGACGAGAAAAGTATATACAAGTTAAACGATTTGAAAAACATAACATCGGTTATTCACGATTTTACTTTCTTCGTTCAGGAGAAATACAATATCGCGCTTGACCGACCTGGAAGTGGCAACACAAAGAATATAGGTTCTGTCACCAAAGTTGATGCCCTTACACAAGGAAAAGGCCCTTTTGCAGAGTTAGGGGAAGACGTTTTTAATGATTATTGGATGTTTTACCTTACAAAGGACATGGCGAGAGCTGTTGACCTAAAAGTCGTGCCATACAAGAACCTCAATGAATATAAAGAATACAAAAAGCTAAAGAGATAAGAAATGATGACAAAGTCAACTCTTATAGATAAAAGACAAATGAATTTTCTGGAAGATGATGCCATATTTCCATCCACTCGTTTCCAAGGCAGCAAACTCAAGATAGTAGACTGGATATGGGGCGCCATGAAAGATTTGAAATTCGATACCGTCCTCGATGCTTTTGGAGGCACCGGCAGTGTTGGTTATATGTTGAAGAGTAAATACAAGCAGGTTACGTATAATGATATTCTCAAATTTAATTGGTATATTGGTACCGCCTTAATCCAAAACAGCAAGGTAAAGCTCTCAGAGAAAGATATTGAATTTCTTTTGAAAGAACACGACAATATCAATTATCCAACCTTTGTTTACGACACATTTAAAGACATATATTTTACCGACGAAGAAAACAAATGGATTGATATTGTTGTAACAAACATAGATTTATTAAAAGACTTTTATAAAAAAGCTCTTGCTTATTTTGCTCTCATTCAGGCTTGTATAATCAAAAGGCCATACAATCTATTTCACAGGAAAAACCTCTATATCAGACTCTCTGATGTTAAAAGAAACTTTGGTAATAAGGCTACTTGGGACACTCCTTTCAAAGTCCATTTTCGAAACTTTGTCGAGGAGGCAAATCGAGCGATTTTTTGTAATGGGAAGCAAAATAAGGCCTTAAACATGGACGTTTTTGACCTTCAGGGACATTATGACCTTGTTTATATTGACACTCCTTATATTTCCAAAAAGGGTGTGGGGGTTGACTACTTTGGTTTTTATCATTTTTTGGAAGGATTGCTTAACTATGGTAAATGGGCCGAAATGATTGACTACAAAACAAAGCATAAAAGATTAAAGGGAAATGATTCCGTATGGGCTGATAAAAATAAAATCCTTCCGGCATTTGACCGACTATTTAAGAAATTTAATGACAGCATTATGGTCATTTCTTACAGGTCCGACGGAATCCCCTCTGTTGATAAACTTATAACTTTGTTGAAAAAATACAAATCCAATGTAGAGGAATTAAAGCGAAAAAATTACAAATATGTGTTAAGCACTAATAATTCCGAAGAAGTACTATTGATAGGAAAATAAAAGAGTAAGAAATGTCATTATTAGTAACCGGCTCGGTGGCAATTGATACAGTTAAGACGCCCTATGGTGTAAGCGAGAACTGTCTCGGCGGCTCATCTATTTATTTTAGTATGGCGGCGAGCTTCTTTACTGCGGTGCGGTTTATAGGTGTTATCGGTTCGGATTGCCCATTTGATTTGGCCGAGGTTTTCGCCGGAAGGGACGTTGACCTGACGGGTCTGGAAATAAGAGCCCGGAGCAAAACATTTCGCTGGGCCGGCACCTATCACGAAAATATGGACAGCAGGACAACGGATTGCCTGGAATTAAACGTCCTTGCCGAGGCGCCGCCGAGGGTGCCCGATTCGTTCAGGGACAGCAGGTTCGTATTTCTTGCGAACACAGCGCCTGCTCTTCAACGTCAATTGTTAGAACAAATACAAGAGCCTGTGTTCGTCGCTGCTGATACGATGAACTGCTGGATTGAAGGCCACCTCGATGACTTAAAAGCGCTGTTGAAAAAAACCGACTGCCTGATAATCAACGAAGACGAAGCAAGAATGTTGGCAAACGAACACAACCTGATAAGAGCTGGAGAAAAAATTTTGGACATGGGGCTAAGTGTCGTGATTATCAAAAAAGGCGAATCCGGCTCAATAATGTGCAGTGCTGACGGCGACAAATTTATTCTGCCGGCCTATCCAGCCGCCGAGGTTAAAGACCCGACAGGTGCCGGCGACAGCTTCGCAGGCGGATTCATGGGCCATCTGGCACAAAGCGGCAAAACAGATTTTGAGACGTTGAAAGCAGCGGTTGCCTACGGCACAGTGGTTGCCTCCTTTACCATTGCCGATTTTTCGCTGAACGGATTAAATTCCATAGATAGGTATGATATTAACAGCAAATTTGAAATTCTGCGAAAACTGGCACAATTCTGAAAAATAAAAAATTAAAAATCAAAACGCAAAATGACAAAGCAAAAATTAAAAAGGAACTCAAAAATATGGCAAACATAGTGGAACAAAAAGCCATGAAAATTGTTATGGAATATGAGAAATCGAAGGGTAGAAAACCAAAAGATGTAAGCAAACAAAAATGCGGATATGATATTAAATCTGGAGATAGATACATAGAAGTAAAAGGCGTTTCAAGTAAAAGAACCTCATGGATTTGGATAAGTAACTCGATAGTGAGAAATTTAGGAAAAGATCTTTCAAATTACTACGTTTATATTGTTTTTAATATTAAGGACAATCCTAAGCTAAAAATTCTCGAACCGGATGTGATTTTCAAAAACCTACAAATTGACACTGTATTTTTGCTTACGGCGGCTGTAATAAATCGACATGGGAGGGAAGTAGAATTGTAAGATTTAATACAAAATAGCAAAAGGAAAAGATGTATTGATGGATTGCTATTTTAAAGAAGTTTGTCACCCCGAGCGAAGCCGAGGGGTCTATTAAAACAGATTCCTCGACTCCGCTGCGCTCCGCTCGGAATGACATTTGGGTCATTTTGTCAGAGGCGCTAACAAAAGTCAGATGCGAGTATTTATAGCAATAGATATCGACGAGCAAATCAGAAAGGCCCTGGGCAGCCTGCAAAACGAACTGCAGAGCAAAGTTGATATTAAAAAAAGCGACGCCAAATGGGTGAATCCTGATAGGATGCATCTGACATTGAAATTCTTAGGCGAGATTAAGGATGAGCAGGTCGTCGATGTCTGCAACATAACCAAAGACGTTGCGAGCCGACACGAGAGCTTCGAGCTGGACGTAGAATCGGTCGGTTGTTTCGGCGGCAGAAGTGCCAGAGTTTTATGGGTTGGCACAAGACAGGGATGCGATAATCTGCTACAATTACAAAGTGACCTTGAGCAGCAGTTGGCCTTGGCCGGCTGGCCCAAGGAAACAAGAAAATTTTCAGGCCATCTGACCCTCTGCAGGGTGAGAAACTCAAAGGCAGGTGTTAAACTGGCGCAAACGACCGAAGGATACAAGGATTTTAAGCTCGGGACTATGCCGGCCGACTCGGTATCAGTTTACCAGAGCGAGCTAACGCCGAAAGGCCCTGTTTATACCGTGCTGGGAAACTACAAGTTAAGCTAAAAAGTTAAAACTCAAAGTGCAAAACCAAAATTCAAAACCTAAAACCGACTTAAAACGCAGGGCTTATAAATACTCTATCGGGATGATAGACTTTCTGGATACTCTACCGAAGGATACCTCAAGTCAGGTTATTGCGAAACAGCTTTTGAGGTCAGCGACTTCTATAGGGGCGAATATCGTTGAAGCCAAAGGCGCCAGTTCAAAGAGGGATTTTACCAATTTCTTTAGTCATTCTCTTAAGTCTGCAAACGAAAGTTTATATTGGCTTGGGTCGTTGAGGAATGCAAAGAAAATAGAAAGTTACATCAGTTTTTAGTTTTGAATTTTGAGTTTTTAGTTAAAAAGAACAACTCAAAACTTAAAACTCAAAACTCCGTTAGCATCTTGACCTTAAAGGGTAAAAATAAGTTTTAAATTTTGAATTATGGTTTTTAGTTTTCAGCTTTAAGTTTTTAGTTTCAATGTTTGGAGAAAAGCAAAATGGCAAAGACAACATCAAAAGCAGCATCCAAAGGCAAGATAGAGCGTTTGAAACCGCAGGCGACCGGCAAAGAAACCGCTCTGCAGCGCGTAATCGCACAGATAGAAAAGCAATACGGCCAGGGCGCTATTATGCAAATGGACGAGCACAGATACGCCAGGATTGAGGGCATACCCACCGGCTCATTGTCACTGGATTTAGCTCTCGGCGGTGTGGGCATCCCACGCGGCAGGGTTACCGAATTGTTCGGCCCGGAATCGTCCGGTAAAACAACACTGGCGCTTCACGTCATTGCCAACGCCCAGCGGGCAGGCGGCGTGGCTGCGTTCATCGATGCCGAACACGCCCTGGATACGACCTGGGCCAAAAGGCTCGGTGTCGATGTCAGCAGTCTGTTAGTCAGCCAGCCCGACACCGGCGAGCAGGCCCTTAACATCACCGAGATGCTGATAAGCTCCAATTCCATCGACGTCATAATTATTGACTCGGTCGCCGCACTGACGCCGAAGGCAGAAATTGAAGGCGACATGGGCGACGTGCACGTGGGACGGCAGGCAAGGTTAATGAGCCAGGCGATGCGAAAGCTCACCAGTATCATTGGCAAGAGCAAAACCGCCCTTATCTTCATAAATCAAATCCGCATGAAAATTGGTGTTATGTTCGGCAACCCGGAAACCACACCCGGCGGAAGGGCGCTTAAATTTTACACATCCGTCCGAATCGACCTGAGACGAATATCAACCATAAAGGACAGCACCGGCGCCGTCGGCTCCAGGGTCAGGGCCAGGGTCGTAAAGAACAAAATCGCACCGCCCTTCCGCGACGCGGAGTTCGATATTATGTTTGACAGAGGAATCAGCTACGAAGGCGATTTACTCGACCTGGCCGCCGGGTGTGAGGTCGTCGAAAAAAGCGGCGCCTGGCTAAACTACGGCAGTATGCGACTCGGACAGGGCAGAGAAAACGCCAAAAAATTCCTCATTGAAAACAAGGATTTATGCGAGGAATTAAAAAACAAAATCCTCGTCGCCAAAGGCCTTGCAGAAGTACAAAGCAATGAGTGAAAAGTAAAAAGTGAATGTCATCGCGAGCCCGAACAAAGTGAGGGCGTGGCAATCTCCAATTCGCGAATAGTTGGGATTGCTTCGTCGCTCCGCTCCTCGCAATGACAGTTTATACCATTTTTGCATTTTACAGTGTAACTTTGATATTTGATTTTTGATATTCGATTTCAATATGTTAAGTGCGAAGCAAATACGAAACGACTTTATAGATTTTTTCAAAAGCAAAGGGCATGAATTCGTCCCCAGCTCACCCATAGTCCCCATCGGCGATGAGAGCCTGCTTTTTGCCAATGCGGGAATGAATCAGTTCAAGGATATTTTCCTCGGATTAGCCGCTCCCCAGTACCCACGGGTGGCCAACACTCAAAAATGCCTGCGGGTCAGCGGCAAACACAACGACCTCGAGGAAGTTGGCAAAGATACCTATCACCATACATTTTTTGAAATGTTAGGCAACTGGTCGTTCGATGATTACTTCAAGGCTGAGGCAATCCAATGGGCCTGGGAGCTTCTTACGAACGTTTGGGGCATCGAGCCGGACCGATTGTGGGCGACGGTTTTTGGTGGCGACCATTCCGACGGGCTGCCGGAAGATGAAGAGGCCGCGAACTTATGGACCAAAGTAACCACAATACCCGCCGAGAAGGTCCTTGCCTGCGGCAAAAAAGATAACTTCTGGGAAATGGGCGAAACCGGCCCCTGCGGGCCCTGCAGTGAAATACACATCGACCTCGGCCCTGAGATGTGCGATATGAAAAACGTCCCGGGCCATAAATGCCGGGTCAACGCCGGCTGCGCAAGATACATCGAGTTATGGAATCTTGTCTTCATACAGTTCAATCGTCTGCCTGAGGGCAAGCTCGTGCCGCTTTCAGCCAGATACGTTGACACCGGTGCAGGCCTCGAAAGAATCGTAGCGGTGCTGCAGAACAAAAAGAGCAACTACGATACCGATTTATTTATGCCCATTATCGATTGCACCAGTGACATCACCGGCCACAAATATACATCAAAGCTCGGCAGCAAAACCGACAATGCCTTCAGGGTAATAGCCGACCATATTCGCTCACTTGTCTTTGCGATAACCGATGGAGCGATTCCATCCAACGAAGGCAGGGGGTACGTGATTCGCCGAATACTTCGCCGGGCTTCGAGGTTCGGCAGAGAGCTGGGAATGCACGAGCCATTTATTTACAAACTTGTGCCGGTAGTCGTCGATTGTCTGGGCGATGCGTTCGGCGAAATAACCGAAAGAGCAGACTACGTCTCAACGGTAATCGAATCCGAAGAGGCCAGCTTCGGCAGAACGCTTGACAGAGGTATCGAAATCTTCAACACCGCCGCCGAGCGCGCACAAAAATCGAAAGATAAAACTATCAACGGCGAAAATGCCTTCCAGCTCTACGATACATACGGCTTTCCGCTTGATTTGACCGAACTTATGGCGGAAGAACGCAGCCTGAAAGTAGATACGGCTACATTTGACGAACTAATGGAAGCCCAACGTCAACGGGCAAGGGCGGCACAGAAAGATATTTCTATTATTATTAACGATTCCATATCGGTGACCGATAAAGTAACTGTTAAAGTGCTACCTAAAACTGAAGACCTGCATAAATACCACACCGATACCTGCGATGCCGAAATAGTGGGCTTTGTCGATAACGAGGGTTTCAAAAGTGAAGGTCGAATCGAAGCTGGTAATGAGGTCGGAATCGTTCTTGACAGAACCTGCTTCTACGCCGAGGCAGGCGGCCAGGTTGGCGACTGTGGAATTATAAAATCGGAAAACGCTGAATTCGTAGTCGAAAACACCGTCAAAATAGCCAACTGTATCATTCACCGAGGCAATGTTGTCGAAGGCTCATTCAGTATTGGCCAAAAGGTTAAAGCCATCGTCAGCAAGGACAGAGCCGCGACGAAGAAAAACCACACCGCCACCCACCTGCTCCAGTGGGCGCTGCAGCAGGTGCTCGGCAAATCAGTGGCCCAGCAGGGCAGTTACGTCGGCCCGGACTATTTGAGATTCGACTTTACCTATCCCAAAGCACCAACTACCAAGGAGCTAAAAAAGGTTGAGGATTTGGTCAGAGAAAAAATCGTCTCCGACCTGCCTTTAACCTGTGTGGTGATGCCAAGGTCGGAGGCGGAAAAACTGGGGGCTATGGCACTATTCGGCGAAAAGTATGGAAATGAGGTCCGGGTGGTGGCTATCGGTGCAGCAAACGAAACATCGCTTGAAGAAGCTTTTTCGCGAGAATTCTGCGGAGGAACGCACTGCGATAATACGGGACAAATAGGCGGCTTCAAGATAATTAAAGAAGAGAGCATCTCTGCCGGCGTTCGCAGGATTACCGCCCTTACCGGCACCGGCCTTAACGCCTGTCTCGAAAAAGCAAGTGACATCGTCGATGAGCTTTCAGCAATGCTGAAAGTCCCCTCCGAAGCGCTGGTTGACAGGGTCAGCCAGTTGATAAAGGACAATAAAAAGCTCTCCAAGGAGCTCAGGTCCGCGGCCAAGGCATCCGGCTCTGATGTTATGGCCGAGGCAAAACAGCTTCTCCAAAAATGTGAAAAAATCAGCGAGACCTCCATAATCATCGGCCGACTGGATGGCACACATATCGAGCAGGCCCGAGAAGCTATCGATATGCTCAAGAAGAAGGCAAAATCCGCCGCTATCGTTCTGGGCTTTGAGGATGACGACAAGGCAACACTCCTGGCGGGTATGACCAATGACCTCATCAAGAAAGGCCTAAAGGCCGGTGACATCGTCAAGGCAATCGCGCCGATAGTTGACGGCGGAGGAGGAGGCCGACCTCAAATGGCACAGGCCGGCGGAAAAAATCCAAAAAAAATCAACGATGCGCTCAAAAAAGCAGCAGAACTGATAAATGAAAAACTTGCCGGCGCCTAATGTCGTTTCCGAAAAGCTACTATTATTTTTAGGTCAGTTTACGTCTGGGTTTCCTGCCGGATTTTTATGCTTTTTGCGTGGGCGTCCAGCCCTTCAACCTCAGCTAAGCGAATAATATCCTCAGCACTTTCAGCTAATTTCTTTCGGTCGTATTCGATAATGCTCGTTGACTTAATAAAATCATTGCTCGTCAGTGCACTAAAAAACATTGCGCTTAGTCCAGTTGGTAATGTATGACTGGGTCCAGCCCAATAATCCCCGACTGCAACCGGACTATAATCTCCGATAAATATCGCCCCTGCGTTCTCGATTTTACCAGCTATTTCTCTGCTCTTATCTCCACACTGAATCTGCAAATGCTCCGGCGCGACAATATTCGCTGCTTCAAAGACTTGCTGTATATTTTCAAAAACGGCAATTTTGCAGAATTTTTTAAGACACTCAGCAGTTTCTCTTGTTCGTTCAAGTTGCATTACCTGTTTTTTTAGTTCCTTAAGGACTTCTTCGCCAAGTTGTTGTGAATCCGTAAATAAAATCGCACTTCCCGGGTCGTGCTCGGCCTGGCTGAGCATATCTGCTGCCACCCACGCTGGGTTCGCATCATCGTTTGCGATTATTAGTACTTCGCTTGGGCCAGCTATTGAATCTATATCGACAATCCCAAAAACCTTCTGCTTAGCTGTCTGGACCCATTGATTGCCGGGGCCGACAATCTTAAATACCTTCTCGACAGTATCGGTTCCAAAAGCTAAAGCCGCTACCGCCTGTGCTCCACCAATACGATAGACTTCATCAATTCCCAGTTCATGACAGACCGCCAAAATTACCGGATGAATACTGCCGTTGTATCTGGGAGGGGAAACTACAACAATCTCTTTGACGCCCGCCACTTGAGCTGGTACCGCCGTCATTATTACCGTGGAGGGTAGTGGAGCTGAAGCACCCGGCACGCTAATACCAACGCGTTTAATGGGTGTATACTTTATCCCAAGACACTGCTTCTTGGCGATGAATATCTTTTTTTGGTATTTTCTTACATTCTTAATAGCCTGACGAATAGAACCTAAAAGCTGCTTATTGTTTTTTTTAACTTCTTTATGTGCTTTTTCCAGTTCCTCTTTTGTAATCCGGAATTGTTCAGGAGTAAGTTTCACTTTATCAAATGTCAGCGTAAAATCCGCTACGGCCTTGTCCCCCTCCTCTCCAACTTTGCAAAGGATTTCGATAACGTCCTTGCTCCTAGCGTCACCAACGCCAAACATGGCAGCCTGCATTACTGACTCATTGAGCTTAATTAATGCTTCGTTGAACTCCGTAGGGGAAAGCTGGTGTAATGAGATGAGGATTTGGTCGAGTTCGTGGGGCATTGGTTTACCCTTTATCTGTCGAAGTTTTGGTGGCTGTAAACGCGGACCGCCTTTTGCAACAGCAGATAGTTTTCGCCTTTATATTTAGTCATAATCCCTGCTATCTTAAACCGCACCGGCTCCGGCTCAGCAGATTGTCTGTACTCGGCCAGCTCCAGCACCTCGCACGGCAGCAGCCGTAACGATACAGGCCGGACATTTCGGCCAAAAGCATCCAGGACAAATACAAGCCGGCCATCATCCTGCCCACTTAAAAATGCAGTCCTGTCGGCCAAGATAGAATCCTGCTCCAATTCCGTTTTTGTTGTCTTTGGGGCCAGGCCCAACTTCTCAGGGCGCACAATTCTCCCGGCCTTGAGCTTTTCTATTATCTCTTGTGGTATGGCTAATACATCGTTCGGCTCACTGACGGCGGGCCTGTCTCGGCGTGGCCGAGCCACGACGGGCTGTTGCTTAGACTCTTTTGTAGAAGGCTTCTCGATTGGCCTGCGCTCTTTTTGCCGTATTTCCTGTGATGTTTGAGACTGCGGCCTGCTTATTTTGCCAAGGGGGAAAGAATAATTCGGGAATATAAAATTTCTGCCTTTGTATTTCGTAACCCAGCCCCAGAGCCTGTAGCTCGCAGAAGAACGCTCGTTTACATCGGCAATCATCTTTTCCAGCTCCGACGATGGCAGCAGCTCTAACTTTGTCCCTGCGGAAGCTCGACCTCTATAATCGCTCAGGTCCGTATCAAATTCAAAGAACCATCCGCTCCCGCACCAATCGAGATTAGGGTCAGTCCGAATTGGTGCGCCACTATCCCCCACCTCTTCGCTTTTGGCAATCAGGGCCGCGGGTTTCAATTTACCATCAACGCCCCTCAGGATAAAGCCGTCCCGCAGCAGTGTTTGGCGTACCGTCTCCGCACTGAATCCCAACGTTGCCGGGACAACACCTACAAAAAACATTAAAATCAAAAGTATCAGTCTCTTGCTCATATCTATGGTTTAAGATTCTAATAACCTCTAACAAAATGAATATATAGCACAACAGTCATTCTGAGCAAAGCGAAGAATCTCATAACCTTCGTATAAACGAGACCCTTCGCTGCGCTCAGGGTGACAATCGGTTCATTTTGCTATACGCTCGAAGTTTTCAATTATCAATAATCAATTTAACTGCCTGCTCCGGCTCATCTGCCGGCTTTACACGTCGTTTGCTGTCAGGGTCATCGCCTGCGACCAAATCGACCAACGGCTTCCAGAATCCGCCTAAAAGTATAATCGGTTTATCTGTTTTTAGAAAGCCCTTGTTTTTTAATTCCCAGATCTTCGCCAATTCCAGCAGTGTTCCTGTTCCGCCGGGCAGCACCACATAAGCCTGCCCCAATTTTATCAATGTATCCAGCCGTTCGTCGAGCGAAGCGGTAACGATTTCACGAGTAACGTATTTATTAGCCGTACTGTTCTTAAAAGCTGAGCACGTAACGCCGATTACTTCACCACCGGCCTCGGCTGCCCCTTTGGCCGAAGCCAACATCGTTCCGCCGTATCCACCGTTGGCGATAGTAAAACCAGCCTGGGCCAATAGCTTGCCTACTTCGTAAGCTAATTGAAAAGCCGCATCGCCCTGTTTAGCCCTACCCGTCCCGGAGATAGTTATTATTTTGTCGGTCATTTACCCGAGCCATCAAGATAATAAAAATTTTTCGAACTTCTAAAATTATTGTTGACATAGCACTATTCTCAAACGTATTATAGAATTGGCAGGCATGTGCAGGGCTTAACGTAGGTTGTCCGAAAGGACAGCAGCGCATATAGCGCGGGATCCTACGTCCTGAGGTCTGTCATTTTACTTTAACTCAAAGAGCCATTTTAGATTCTCCTCATTTCTAAGACTTTTTATTGTTTCCCTGGGCACGATCTTGAAACCGTATCCCCGGCAGATATTCTCACGACGATAGAGAATCGGCAACATTGTCTTGAAATAACGCGGTTCGGTGTTACCAAATTTATCTCGTTCGATCGCGTTGAAAAACGCTCCCGCAGTGGCATCTGTAAGTTGCAATCCCATAGAACGCCCAGGCGTCCGAGTTTTCAGCATATCAATTGGAATTTGGTCAAACTCAATGCGTATATCTTTCCCCATCTGTTTTTGCTTTTCGAGCAGTCGCAGGTAATTCCTCATCTCATCATAAGACATACCCTGCCGATTTGAAAAAAACAGTTCCACAATACCGTCACCGCCCCATTTGGCGGGATTGTGTCGGTCCCGAGCAAGCCATGATATCCTTTCTATGAGGTATCTAACGGCATAGAAATACAAGCGATATCTGTCCTGGAATTTCTCAGGCTCCAGAAGAGACGGTTTATGAACACAAACAGCTATGAGCCTCGCTTGCAGCCCTGCAATTATCTGGGCATATTTAACCTTTTTGGAGTGCTTTAGCTTTTTCCAATGAATATGTTTTCTGGGATGAAGTTTAAATTCTTGACGCACTTGATCAATTATTTTGACCGTCTCGAGGTCTGTCTTATTTCGAGTTACAAAGGCAGCCAAAACAAACCAGTCACTGCTTGCTTCTTCATCGAAGGTTTTCCTGAATTTAAAACCTTCATCTCCAGATTCATCAATATATGCTCGAAATGAAACCTTAGTCATTTTTTATCTATCTCTTTTACCTCGATATCTTTCTACCCATGTTAAACTTTTTTGCACGTGTAATTTAGAAGCCCTGCCGAAAGCAAAATCTCCCTTTCGCGCTCGGAAAGTTCCAGCCTGCCGACAAATTCGAATGAGCTGGTCGCATTTACAATTTGAACTTTGTCGCTGCCTTTTATCGCTTCGAGCAGATTATCTATCACAAATTCGTCTCCGCATTCGATCTTGTCATAGTCGGCCGGCTCAGAAAATTCGATTGGCACGATGCAGAAATTTATCAGGTTCGCTTTGTGGATTCGCTCGATACTCTTTGCGACCACCACCCGCACACCCAGATACATCGGACAAAGTGCAGCGTGCTCTCTCGATGAGCCCTGGCCGTAGCTTTCGCCCGCCACAATGACACCGGCCACCGCCTTTTCCTTTAACTCAAGCGCCCGTTCAGCAAATGTTGGCTTACCTTTCTCGTTGAAACAATTGAAAATCACCTTGGCGTATTCAGGCACGTTTGAGCGCAGTTTCAGAAAAGTTCCTGCCGGCATAATATGGTCGGTGGTTATCTTATCGCCGCATTTAATCAGCACCTTACACGACAGTTTCTGCGGCAACGACACCGGCGGCTCCGGCACCACAATCGTAGGGGCGCGCAGAACCTCTACCTTTGCCATCTCATCTTCGCTCAAAGGCCGCTCTATCATATCATCGTTGATGACAAACTCGTCCGGCAATTCGATTTTCGTGTATTTTAGCCCGAGCAACTCCGGCAAGTCACGCGGGTCGGTAATTCGACCTGTCAGAACCGAAGCGACCGCCGTCTCGGGGCTGACCAGATAGACCTTATCGCCCTTTGTCCCGCTTCGTCCTGCAAAGTTCCTGTTAAACGTCCGCAGACTCACCACCTCATCCGCCGGCGAAAAGCCCTGACCTATACATGGTCCACAGCCCGATTCCAAAATCCGCGTCCCTGCTGAAATCATATCCGCCAGTGCCCCGTTTTCCGCTAACATATTCAGAACTTCCCTGCTGCCGGGTGCGATTGCGAATTCGACCATATTATTTATGCGCCGTCCTTTTAATACCTTTGCCACCATCATCAAATCGGCAAAGCTCGAATTCGTACAACTGCCTATGACTACCTGGCCGATTTTGGCACCGGCAATTTCGCGGGCCGGTTTGACGTTATCCGGCGAAGACGGACACGCCGACATCGGCTCAAGCTCAGACAGCTTTATCTCAATGATACGGTCATATTCGGCATCCGCATCAGAGGTCAATGGTTGGTAGTCCTGCTCTCGTTTCTGGGCGGACAGAAATTTTCTTGTTTGCTCATCGCTGGCGAAAATACTCGTTGTTACACCTAATTCCGCCCCCATATTGGTTATCGTTGCCCGCTGTGGCACGGACAGCCGTTTTGCGCCTTCGCCGAAATATTCGACCGCCCAGCCGACGTTACCTTTTGTTGTCAGTATGCTCAACAGTTTGAGAATGACGTCCTTCGCAGCCACCCAGTCGTTCAATTCGCCGGTAAGTTTTACTCCCAGGACTTTCGGACATCTCAGGTAAAATGGCCCGCCGGCCATCGCCACCGCCACGTCCAGCCCTCCGGCCCCGATAGCCAACATACCGATTCCGCCGCCCGTCGGCGTATGTGAATCGCTGCCCAACAGCGTCGCTCCGGGTTTGCCGAACCGCTCTAAATGAACCTGATGACAGATACCGTTGCCCGCCCGCGAATGGTAAACTCCGCACTTTGCGGCTATCGTTTGCAGATACAAATGGTCGTTGTGGTTTTCCGGCCCGAAGCCGACCATATTGTGGTCAACGTAGCTGACCGACAAATCGGTTTTAACCTTAGCTGCTCCCATCGATTCGTACAGTAAAAACGCCGTCGTCCCCGTGGCGTCCTGAGTAAGCGTCTGGTCAATACGAATCCCAATCTGCCCGCCAGCGGCAAGACTGCCCTCAACAAGGTGGTTGCCAAGTATCTTGTAAGTAAGCGTTTGTCCCAATTTTGAGCTCCCTTAAAAATAAAAAACAAAGTCTAACATAAACGCCGGATAAAGACAAATCCTATGTTCGCTCAAATGGTTGAACAATCAACGCTCACAAAAATAATAAACGGCCTTGTGTTCATTCACACAAGGCCGTCCAGAGAGAACAAACGCAGGAACTGTCTCTATGCAATCCGGCTATCCAAAAATAAACTGCTGCCAATAGGCTGCTTTACCAATCACGAACGACCACACCGTCTTCGCCTACTAAATATTGCTCGCCATCTTTAACCTTAAGATTGTACACCTTGCCGACAAAAGGCACTGCCCTTTTTACAACGCTCTTAATCACGATTGAACCGTTTAACGATTTAAGTTTGAGCCCACTACGTAAATTCTGTGCTGCGAGCCATCGTCCGGAATCAAGCATAAAGCAGTGTGCCGCCACAACGCTGATGCAGTTGCCGTTTTCGAGCGTTATATCGCGGCATTCGAAGGTTCCCTGATGCTCCTGGAGTTTCCCGATTTGTACCGCTGTCGCAAGACAGCCGACTTTGCCGACCTTCCGGCCTGCGGCAACTTTAGAGATTTGCACGAGTTTTCCATCTATCAACACTGGAGTATCGGCCAGAAAACAACCTCTGCCTTTTGGTGGGGCCTCGCCTTCTCCACCGTGTACAAGTAAAGAGTCCAGCCTATCGGCAGGCTCACTTACGCCGATTACAGGCAGGCCGCCTCGTCGGATATCTCCGCCGTCCCACCAGGTGTAAATGTTATCATCATTAACACCGCAAAAAGGCTTCTTTTCAAAGCTCACATGACTGTCCATAAACAATACGTTTTGTCCATCTTCCTGGTGAGCAATGGCGTTTCCAATGTTGATTGCTTCTTTGCCGCCTGTGGGATTGTATGAGCTCAACAAGCCGGCATCCTTGCCTTCCGCAGCGGGAGATTTTAGCCATGGGTTTCGGTCAGCCGCTATCGCCACACCGGGTTCGCTCGATGTAGTCAGAGCATACAACCCATAGGGCATATGATAGGAGTAGCTGCAATGCCTATCCGGCTCTGGGCCGAAGTCCCAGAGGTCAATAAGCTCTCTGTTGCCCGCGTTGTATTCGGAGGGCTTAAATTCGCTGGTCCCGGAATCACTCTTGCAGACAAACGACTTGGGCGTTACCTCGGCATACTTGACCAGAAGATAGAAGCTGGATGAAATGTTTGCCTGGCCGCCGCTGTTGTTGGCCTGCAGACCAAAAGCGGTGAATCGATTAACGGCCTGCCAGTCAGTTGTTATGCCCCACTTGCTGTTTCTGCCGCCGGCACGCGGCAGCTCATCGTCGTAATCGTTGGCATAAACCAGCATTGCCTTTCCGATGCCGGACAGGTTCGTCCCGCAGACCATTCTAAAGGCAACCTGCCTTACCCTGGCCAGGGCGGGCATCAAAATGCCCATCAACAGAGCTATGATCGCAATTACGACCAGAAGCTCAACTAATGTAAAACCTTTGCGTTCCATTTTATTTCTCCTTCAATTTCCCGGAGATTCGCACAACCGACCGTTTTTGGGCACATTTCGATAATCTCTCTAATAACAATAAGTACAACAATTACCGGGCTCGCATTATGACAGTCCTGCTAAAGAGTAATGTAAAGTACCAAACGCCGTTTTCTTACGAATCTCCATTGTTCAGTTTTTTCGCTCAAAAACGGTCGGTTCAAAACAAGTCCAAAAAACCGGTTTTCGCCGATAAGATATGCGCAAGTCAGACCGTCCCACGTTCAAAGCTGCTCTTAGCTCAATCGTGTAAGCCGTCCCTCAGACAGGTTCAGGATATGAAATAAAAAGGTGAATATGATGGCGACTTAAATTATAATGAGTCTTTCAAACCTGCCTGTTGGTCGTTTTTTTCATATCGGCGCAAATCCCGCGCGCAAAATCCTTCTCCACTCAAAACATAAGCTAAACTTCAAAAGAACCTTTTTTTTGAAAGGCAGGTTTAAGGTATGAAATTAAGAAGGCAAATATAATAACGACTTAAATAATAAAACGTCTTTCAAACCTGCCCATCTCTATTAAATTATACGACAAAACAGTTTCTTTGTTGTTTAAATTTCGTCAAATTTTCCCGTTTTCTTGAAAAATTGCACAATTTTGCTCAACACCTTTATTTTCAGCCCGAAATCGCAGATACGCAGCAGCAGTGGTCTGTCGCAGCTCAATTGATGGTTGTCATTGTTGGTGCATTTTCTTTTGCATACCTGCCTCCCAGAGGCTGAGGTACTCGCAATGACAGTTCCTCAAATTATGTGCGACAGAACAATAGTCTTTTGCCTCTGATGTCGGCTATAGACGCCCGGGCGGCCTTCTGTTTTTCCCTGTCATCTTCTTAGCCGAATCGCCTAAGTCCTCACGCATTCGCTCAGCAAGGCCCAAAAGCCGCTCGACCACATCCGGGTATCGGGCAGAGACATCGTGCTGCTCGCCTATATCCCTTTCCAGGTCGAACAACGCCAGACCAATTTTAGCCTGTTCATACTTGACCGGTTGGCCGCCCGTACCGCCCTTGCGTCCGCCTAATGAGCGGTAACTATGGGGCAGGTGAAGTTTCCACTTTCCGCTGCGGACCGCTTCAAGCCCGAAGCCGCGATAATAGAAGAACGCTTCGTGCGGACTTTTTGCTCCTCGCTTACTCGACATCAACGGCCAGATGTCCTTGCCGTCGATGATATGAGCAGGCAATTGCGCGCCGGTGAGTTTCGCTACTGTAGGCAGGATATCCATCGTTGAAGCCGGTTCCTTGCAGACGGTGCCGGCGGGTATTTGGCCAGGCCAGCGCATAATAGTCGATTCACGCTGGCCACCGTCGAAAGTCGTACCCTTGCCCTCACGCAACGGCAAGGCCAAACCGGCGTGGTCGCCGTAGCTCAGCCATGGGCCGTTGTCAGAGCTGAATATCACCAATGTTTTTTTGTCGATGCCCAATCGCTTCAGCGTTGAGAGTATCTGTCCCACCGACCAATCGATTTCCATCATGACATCGCCATAGAGACCTCGCTCGGATTTGCCCTTGAATTTGTCGGAGACAAACAACGGCACGTGCGCCATCGAATGAGGTAAATACAGAAAGAACGGCTGGCTCTTGCTCTTCTCAATGAACCTCACGGCGTGCTCGGTGTACCAGGTGGTCAACTGTGTCTGGTCGGGATTGTACTCGATGATTCTTTCACCTTCGATAAGCGGCAGGTCTGGAAAGCTCTTATTGGTCGGGTGGTTCGGCCACATATCGTTCGAGTAAGGCAGGCCGAAGTAGTCGT
Organism: uncultured Pirellulales bacterium; assembly: GCA_964417935.1. Taxonomy (GTDB): domain Bacteria; phylum Planctomycetota; class Phycisphaerae; order Sedimentisphaerales; family Anaerobacaceae; genus NIOZ-UU13. The sequence continues at coordinate 9,411 of CAYQKF010000003.1, read as the reverse complement.
CGAAACCGTGACGCATCGGCAGGAATTTGGGATGATGCCCTAAGTGCCACTTACCATAGCAGGCGGTAGCGTAACCGAGCGGTTTGAGAACCTCAGCGATTGTCTGCTCATCGTCGCTTATACCGATTTTCGCACTCGGGCCGATTACATTCGGCAGGCTCACACGCTGCGGATAGCAGCCGGTCATCAAGGCCGCACGCGACGGTGTGCACGAAGGCGCTGCAGCGTAGAAATCCGTGAACTTCACACCTTCAGCCGCCATCCGGTCAAGATTGGGCGTCTTATATCCTTTGGCGCCGAAAACACCGACGTCGGCATAGCCGACATCATCACAGAATACGATAACCACATTTGGCTCATCCACAGAAGCCCCGCTCGAACTCTGCTCAAAGGCACTACCGCAGCCCGGCACCGCCAGCGCTGCCGCTGTCAGGCCTGCTGTCTTTAGGAAATCACGTCTGTTTAGATTCTCATTCATTGAAAAACCTCCTATTTATCGTTTCCATAAGTTTTCTGCAAAATATTATTTGGCCTTACTAATCCAGTCGTCACATAACTTGCGCAGCCGGACAAGGACATCAGAATACTCCGGCTTATCAGCCAGATTATACGCTTCTATCGGGTCGTTTTGAATATCGAATAGTTCTTCAATCATCGGACGCTGTTCGAAATAGCGAATATACTTCCACTGTTTGGTTCGAACCGCTTTACATCGGACGCTTCGCTCAAGCACCTTCTGGCGCTGGCTGCCGGCATTGGACAGGGCCGGGATAAAGTGCGAAGTGAAATTATTTTCATGAAAAGTCAAGTCGCGCCATTTCTTTTGTTTTCCTTTGACAAGGCCGAGCAAACTCCTTCCCTGCATCGTCGCCGGTATTTTCACACCCGCCATATCCAGCATAGTCGGCGCAAAGTCAATGTTCACCACCAATTCCCGGCGGCGAATACTTCGTTTAGATACATCGAGCCGGGGGTCGAAAATAATCAGCGGCGTGCGTATAGATTCCTCATACAAAAGGCACTTGCCCCCCAGGCCCTTAGAGCCGCAAAAATAGCCGTTGTCCGAGGTATAGATAATGACCGTATTATCATCCAGCTTCAAACGCCTTAACTCATCGCGTATCTGCCCAATCACAACGTCGATTCCGCTGATGCACTGATAATGCCTTTCCATAAATTTCTGATACTTTTCCGGGCCGGCTTCATTATTATAAACCCTGCGCCCGCGCCAGTGTTCACGAACCACCTTCGGCAGCTTCTGGAAATATTCATCGCCGTCGTTTACCTGGCGAGGAATTTTCACGTCTTTGTACATATCCTTGTAGGCCAGGTCCGGCTGGGTTGGTCCGTGCGGGGCCTTAAAACTAATCGACAGGCAAAATGGCCTACCCGGTTTGCAGCTCTCGAAAAATTCCCGCGCCTGCTCACCCATAATCTGTGTCAAATGCTTTCCACCCTTGTCTTTAGGGAAGTATCCACCTTGTCCGGGAAAACCGTACCAGGCGTCAAATTTATCTGCGGGCATATATTCCTGCTTTTTCCACAAATGCCCCCTGGAATCTCGACTGCCGTCCGGATTAAGCGGGCAGTTCCGGATTTTGTCTTTGCTAACCGCAAAACCGAACTTGCCAATAAACCCCGTTCGATACCCTGCTTTTTGCAGGAGTCGAGGGTAACTGTTATCAAATTCGGCGTACGATATCGTTTTGTTGGAGGGCCGCTCGAAATTGCATTGGTGCCGGCTCTCGAACTGGCCCAGCATTACGCTGGCCCGGCTGGCCATACATATCGAGGTGGTAAGAAAGGCATTCTCGAAAAGGACACCCTCGGCAGCCAGACAATCCATATTCGGAGTCTTGATTACAGGATTGCCCATACACCCCATTAAGTCCCACCGCTGGTCGTCAGACATCAGGAAGATGATATTCGGCCGTTTTCGAACTTGTTTATTTCCGCCCAGTCTTTGCGTGCTGCTCGCACACCCGGACATTGTCAGTCCGCCCAGGCGGATTGTACCTAAGCTTATTATCTTTAGGAAATCTCGTCGATTTACCCCGTTAAAAAACTCCGGTGTCTTTACCGGATTCGCCGAAGGCGAATTTCCCCGTGTCTTTCGGGAATTCTTCCCTTTTACGGAACGGCCCCAGTGTGTAGAATTTCCAACGGGATTAAGGTTTTTTTTCGCAGCGTTCACCATATTTTATTTCTGGTGCTCTTTCACAGCTTAATTGACGATTGTCATTCCTGCGAAAGCAGGAATCCATAATTATCGAGAGGTCTGGATTCCGCACCAAGTGCGGAATGACAACTCATCGAATCACAAGTGAAAGAGCGCTAATTAGGCTTTTTTACAGGCCAGGGCTGGACACCACATCTGACCGACCAGCTTTCATACATCGCCTTTAACTGTTCAACTGTTCGTGTATATTTTTTTGAAAGGTCATTTAACTCTGTGCGGTCTGCCTCAAGGTCATACAGCTCCCATTCGCCGGGGTGCCTGGAGACCAGTTTCCATTTACCTTTGCGCACGGCTCGGTTGCCCTCGTGCTCCCAGTAAATTGCTTCGCGTTCGATGGGCTTGTTGTCAAAGGCCGGAACAAGACTTTTGCCCTCCATCGGTATTATCCTGTTGCCCTTGTATTCAGAAGGATACTTTGCACCGGAAATATCGACACAGGTTGCCATAATGTCGATAAGATGTCCCGGCTGATGACGCAGCTTGCCGCGCTCCTTTATCCGCGATGGCCAGTAAGCTATCAGGGGCGTGGCGATGCCGCCTTCGTGCACCCAGTGTTTGTACAGGCGGAACGGGGTATTCGATGCGTTCGCCCAGGGTTTACCATAGGCGATATACGTATCGGCCGGGCCTGGCATCACGCCGTAGCCGGTGCGTACAGGCCGACCGTCGCGAGTTACAGCCGGCTGCATCCTGGTCTGCAGCTCGTCCCTGCCCATAGGTTTCAGCACAACAGGCTTCGACGGGTCCGGCTTGACCGGGCCGCGGCTTCCATATTCTTCGGCGCAGCCGCCGTTGTCCGCCAAAAAGAAAATCAGCGTATTCCCGAAGTTGCCGGTTCTCTTTAATTCCGAGACGATACGTCCTACGCCCTGGTCCAGGCAATCGACCATCGCCGCAAATACTTCCATACGCCGCTCAAACCAACTCTTATTCTCGGCCTCGTCCCGCGGCGGTACGCCTGAATCACGGTCGGTAATCTTCCATTTGCTTTGGACGATTCTCATTTTTATCATACGCTTATGTCGCTCGGCCCGCAGCGCATCCCAGCCGGCTGCGTAGCGGCCTTTGTATTTGGCGATATCCTGCGGCTTGGCATGCATCGGCCAGTGCGGCGCAGTATAAGCAACATACATAAAGAAAGGCTTGCTTCGGCTGCGGGATTTATGCTCTGAGATAAACTTCACCGCGTTGTCGCTGATGGCATCGGTGTAGTAGAAATCGTCGCTGTCGGGGACAATTTGTGTGTTGTCGCGAGTCAGAGTGTTGGGGTCGTAGAAGCTCCCCGCTCCGTGGATCGTACCGTAGAAACGGTCGAATCCGCGCTGCCTCGGCCAGTTGTGCTTGTCGCCGTCGGGCTTGATTGATTTGGTCACGTGCCATTTGCCCGACATATACGTCGAATAGCCGGCCGTCTTGAGCACCTCGGCGATAGTAACGCAGCGATTGTTAAGATCTCCGCGATAAGCGTCATAACCTCTGTCGCTCATCATATGTCCGACGCCCGCCTGGTGCTGGTAAAGCCCGGTCATCAGCGAGGCCCTGGTCGGACAGCAGCGAGCGGTGTTGTAGAACTGCGTGAAACGCACCCCGCCGGCAGCAAGTCTGTCCAAATTGGGCGTGTGAATCTCACCGCCGTAACAGCCGATATCCGAATATCCCATATCGTCGGCCATAATCAGAATAACGTTCGGCCGTTTGGCACTACCGGTGGATAACCCGGAAACACTATTGCATCCCGGCATCACAAACGACACAGCCCCAAGACCCATAACCTTCAAAAAATCACGACGTCTGTATAGTGCACTCATAATCATTTTCTCCTTGTTAAATAACTGCCTGCTACTATAACCATTGCTGTATTCTTTTGCCGTTTTACTTCATAGAATCCAGAACGGCTTGCAGCCGTTTCCTGGCTGCGGCAGCTTCCGGGCCGCCCGGATTCGGATTCTCTTCGAGCGTATCAGCCGGCACATCATAAAGGTTGCCGGCCCGGTCATATTTGCCGTCATCGTAGAGCTTCCACCGCTTGTCACGCGCAAAGCGATACAACGTATCACCCGGATTCCGCCGATACCAGATGAATATCCAGTCCCTTGGATCACCCCACCGGCCGCGAAGCTGTGGCAGGAAACTCCGCCCGTCGATTTCGGAGCCAACCGAGGCGCCGCTCGCCTCTGCAATCGTCGGAAGGATATCGCTGAAATCCACAAGGTCCTGACACACTTTGCCCGCCGGCGTCGTGCCTTTCCAATTCGCAATAAGCGCAACATGCGTACCCGCATCGGTCGTAAGACCTTTGCCGCCGTTGATAAAGCTGCCATCCTTCATTTCCGTCGTAATGCCTCGGGGCGTACCGTTGTCGCCGGTGAACAAGAGGAGGGTATTCTCGCGCAGCCCCACTTCGTCGAGTTTGCGGACGATACGTCCGATGATTTTGTCCATATACGCGACCATATCAGCGAAGTGTTTTTTATGAGCTTTAGTGCTTGCCTTTTTCCACTCTTCGGTGTCCGGCGTAGGTTCGAACGGCGCATGGGTCAGCACCATCGGAAAGTAAACAAAAAACGGCTCGGGTTTGCGGCGTTCCACAAACTCCAGCAGGTAATCACAAAAGATATCAGGACCATATTTTCCCTTGAGGTCCTCGCGGTTCCTGCCGTTCTGCACGATGATAGGGTCTTTATAGCGAGAGCCCCTGTCCTTAACCTGCCACAGACAGTGCTCGTCGAAGCCGGCCTGCTTGGGATATGTCCCTATGCCGCCGTCGCGTGCCGCCAACTGCCACTTACCCACCACACACGTCGCATATCCGGCGCTCTGCATAAGATGCCCGAATGTCTTTTCCCTGGGATGCAGCGCCCCAAATTTAGTGTAGTTCCGGATGTTATATTGCCCCGTCATAATCTTCACACGCGATGGCGTGCAGAGCGGCTGCGAATAACTGTGCTCGAATCGAACACCCGTTGCAGCCAGCTCATCAAGGACGGGCGTCTTGTAAGATTTGCTGCCGTAACAACCAAGGCACTCATAACCCAGGTCATCGGCCATTATCAGGATGATATTGGGCCGTCTGCCACTGCTGGCAGGTAAGCCGGAAACACTATTGCACCCCGGCATCGCCAGTGACGCCGCTCCACAACTCACCATTTTGATAAAATTTCGTCGGTTCATAAATCCTTCTTTCCTTTCGGTTACTTCTTGTCTATACGTTTTGCAAGCTGGTCTTCACCCGGCGTCAATCCCGCAAGGTGCAGGGCGACTTCTTTGCGTATTTCAGTTATTACCTCCGGATGGTCTTTGGATATATCATATTTTTCGGAAGGGTCGTTGCCGAGATGGTAAAGCAGTGGAGGGTCATGGTGCGTCTCTTTGTTGGCACCCTTACCGTAGGACGGCTTTGTTATAAAATGCGCTTTGTATGGCTCTTTGCGCACCGCGTACAATTTTGCGCCTCGATAATAGAACATAACTTTCCGCGGACTTGGTCCGGCTCCGAACAAAGCAGGTGATAGATCCAGCCCGTCAACAACGCGGTCGGTCGGGACTTTCGCACCGCCTAACGTCAGAATCGTCGTATATAAATCCATAGTCGAGCCGATATCATTCACGACAGCGGGTTTGATTTTGCCCGGCCACCACATAATACAAGGCTCTCGCATACCACCCTCGAAGGTACATCCTTTGCCTTCTCTCAGCAGGCCCGCCGAGCCGCCGTGCTCGTTGAAGGTAAGCCATGGGCCGTTGTCGGAGGTAAAGACAACAAATGTATTTTCCGCCAGGCCTTCGCGGCGCAGCGTCCTGAGTATCTGTCCGACACCCCAGTCAATCTCTTCAATTACATCACCATACAGACCGCGCAGGCTTTTGTCTTTGAAATTCTTCGAGACAAACAACGGGACATGAGGCAGGTTATGCGCCAGGTAGAAAAAGAAGGGCTTGTTTTTGCTTTTTTGTATAAACTTGATTGCCTCTTCGGTGTAGCGCTTTGTAATCGTGTTTTGGTCGGCGGGACGCTCTATAATCTTTTCATCGCGCATAAGCGGGACGTTGAAGTACTCAATCTTAGGCTCAAGGAACGCTTCTCGTCCCTGCCCGCCGACCTTGTCCATATCGTTGCTGTACGGGATGCCGAAATAGGAATCGAAGCCGTTATTTGTCGGCAGATATTGCCGCAGGTGTCCGAGGTGCCATTTTCCGACACAAGCGGTTGCATAACCTTCGGCCTTGAGGGCCTCGGCGATGGTAACTTCATTTTTCGGCAGGCCACTTGCTGAATCGGGAAACAACACACGCCGCTTGTCACTGCACATTCCGCTGCGAATCGGCAGTCTTCCAGTCAGCAATGCCGCCCGGCTCGGCGTGCAGACCGAGGCACCGACATAAAAGTTCATCCATTTCTGGCCCTGGCCAGCCATCTGGTCCAGATTGGGCGTGCGAATCGTAGGATGGCCGTAGCAGGTTAAATCGCCGTACCCCATATCATCGCAAAATATGATGATAAAGTTTGGTTTTTTCTCCTTACCCTTGCCGGCATTCATCTCGCCGGGACTAACACAGCCGGGCAGAGCCAGCGAAACGGTACCTGCGCTGAGAACCTTAATAAATTGGCGTCGGTTCATTTTAGATTCCATAGGAGGATTCCTTAACAGATTTTTTTGCGTACTCCAACTATCACTTTGCTTTGTAGAAAACATTGTAGATGTCCGTTCGAGCGAGTCGAGAAATCTGTTTTTGAATAGATTTCTCCACTTCGCGATGCTTCGCGTCGCTTCGGTCGAAATGACATGTGGTCTTTTCTACAGAGCACTATCACTTTACGCTATAATATCCGACCAGGAACAATCTTGCAAGAGTACATACAAACACTTAACTTTTTAGCCAATAATCAACATTTAGCAAAAAAATTAGTATCGTCCCAAAAGTTGTGGATGGGCGGGACTGTCGGATTTGCCGCTTTGAGGCAACAGCATTCAGCAGTACACTATAGAATGCTGTTGTGGCCGGTTGCGCAACGCGCCGAAGCGACCCGAGCGCCACAACGGCGGCATAAAGCATACGGGCGGTAACTTCTTTGTTGCCGTCCAGTTATGATTATGCTGGTGCCTGTAATGCGATAAATCCAGTTATGCATAACGTGTCCAGCGCACAAATCTCCATCGCACCACGACCACCCGGTGGCTAAGAATCTGAAGCCTTTGCAGGGAGAGTTCATACAAGAGCTATCTACAGTTCAGGATGTTACGGTCCAAACCCACAGAGCCATAGCTTCGGCCTATGCGAATCCCTTGCTGATACTGTGGGGCGTACTTTGGATAATCGCATTTACATCGGCACATTTTTATCTCGCTTACTATTTTCAAATATTCGTCGCTATGTGTGCGGTAGGCGGAATCGGAACCGCCATAATCTGTTGGGTCTTTCACTCTAAGGCTCCTATACAAGATGCTTCTTGCCCAAGGATCGGCTGACGAATAGCCTTATTTTGGTTTTTATTATATGTCTATGTCACCATTTGGCTCTTCTTATTAGCTCCCTTTAGTGGTTTGCAATGTAATGCGGTTATTTGTACAGCGGCTATGTTTGCCTATATTGTAATAGGGCTTTGGTTCGACAGCCGCTTTATGATTGTGTTGGGACTTGCAGTAACAGTGGCGACATTGGTGGGTTTTTACTTTTTAACCGACTACTACTGCCTTTGGATGGCGTTGACATGTGGCGGAGCAACTTTAGGAACCGGCTTGTACATCCGATTGCGATGGAGGTAAAAAAATGGCTCAGCTTGATAATATAATCCATCAGCCGGTACGGCTGCAAATAATGTCATCGCTCGTTAGCCTTGATAAGAACGAGAAGGTCAACTTCACTTACCTTCGCAAACTGCTGAAACTTACCGATGGCAACCTCGGCGCACATCTGACTAAACTGGAAGAGGCGGGCTACATTAAAATCGCAAAGACTTTTGTCGCTCGGAAACCCAGGACTTTCATCAGAGCAACCGGAAAAGGTCGAGATGCCTTTGTCGAAAACATCGCTGCTCTCAAAAAAATCTTCCATAACGGAAAAAGATAGGGCAAAACAGAGAATTTTTGTTCCGTAGAAAACATACGACACTTGTCATTCTGAACGGAGAGCAGCGAAGTTAAGAATCTCTTTATATCCCAAGAGATGAGATTCTTCGGCTGCGCCTCAGAATGACATCTGGTGTTTTTTGCAAAACAAATTTTTTGAGATTATAAATGACAAGGCAACTGAACAAATGGTAAACTCCGAATAATATATGTACGATGTGGACAACATACAATATTATCTAACAAGCGCAAGACACTTTCATTGGAACATCGACCCCGAACTTTTTAGCCTGGGGCCAGTTAAAATCCGTTGGTACGGCCTTGCATTTGCGAGCTCCTTCATCTTTGGTTTTTTACTTATGCGCAGAATATTCCGCCTTGAAGGCAGGCCTATCAAAAATTTAGAAAAACTACTTGTTTATGTGCTCATCGGCACTATTTTGGGAGCACGTCTTGGGCATTGTTTTTTCTACAACCCTTCTTATTTTTTGGGCAATCCCATAGAAATACTGAAGGTCTGGAAAGGCGGCTTGGCAAGTCATGGAGGCGGACTTGGTGTCTTAATCACCATTTTTTTGTATTCCCGCAATAATCCGCAGGAACCATATCTATGGCTGCTCGACCGAATCGCAATTGTCGCAGGATTAGCCGGCTTTTTTATTCGCATCGGCAATCTGTTTAACTCAGAAATCATCGGAGCTCCAACAACACTGCCATGGGCGTTTATATTCGAAAAGGTCGATAACATACCGAGACATCCGGTTCAACTATATGAGTCCGTTACTTACGGACTGATTTTTGTACTGCTCCTGACCATCTATAGAAAACAGAGATATAAAGTCAAACAAGGTTTTCTCGCCGGCCTCTTTCTATTTTTGGTTTTTACAGCACGTTTCTTTTTGGAATTTGTAAAGGCACGACAGGCTTCCTATAGTTCTAATCTGCCCCTTAGTGTCGGGCAACTGCTCAGTATCCCTTTTCTACTCGCCGGAATTGTCCTGATAATATATGCTCGTAACAAAGCTACTGTCCCGGATTCTGTGACGGAGTTATAATTTTACTGTCCAACATTATTAAAGAATTCTAAGTCGTTTATACGATTAA
>CAYQKF010000002.1:0-101119 GCA_964417935.1 uncultured Pirellulales bacterium | reverse complement strand
GAAAAAACGATGATTTCGCAGTCCGAAAAAACAAACCCAATTCAAACCCAATTTCTTCAAAGGCCAAAATGAACGCAAACGCTTTTTCAAAAAAGGATTATGAAAATAAAACCGCCTTCAGGCTCGAACAAAACAAACCCAAACAAAGCCAAGGGATTAAAAGGGTCAGGAGCATTTTTCGAGGTTTTATTCTTGCCATTCTTACCCAAGCTCCGCACATTAACATAACAACCCCTATTGTTGACCGAAAAAGGGATCCCTCCCAAAATGAACAAAAAAAACCTGAAAAAAACAAAGTTTCTGTCTTGACAATGGGTATGGGTATATTTAGTAGTTTTTTATTTGCAGCAGGAATGTAAAATTGAAACAATATTTGAACGTGTTTTGTACATTTTACAGATTTGATGGAATATATGGGTGTTTTCAAGGATGAGTGAAGGTAAATTAAAAACAGCGGTACTTGGTCTTAATGAAGCTGGTCAGCTTCTGCTCGAAGCGGTCAGGGGGGTCGATTATTTCCAGATTGAGGCTGTTGCCGACAAGGATACCAACCTTGCCGAAAGAATTGCTGGAGAATATCAATGTACCGCCTTTGATGATTACCGGCAACTGATAACAACGATGGATTCCCGCTTGCGCGGGAATGACTTACGGTGTCTGCTGGTTGCCGCCGGTATTCACAGTTGCGATGAATATGTGCGAATGGCGATGAAAAAGAAGTTCAATATACTTAAATTAGCTCCGGCGGCGAGGGATTTTGAAGAGGCAGTGGAATTTGTCCGGCTGAGCGAAGATGAAGATATAAGATTTGCCATTGCCAATCCGAGGCGGTTTGCCCGGAGCTTTCTTGCATTGCGCGATTTTCTGCAGCAAGGCCGAATAGAGCAGATTTTCCTGATGACTACTTTCTGCAGCGTTGGCGAGCAGCCGTACCCCGGCTGGCAAACTGACCCGAAACTGGCCGGCGGAGGGGTGCTATTACACAACTGTTACTGGATGATTGACCAGATGATGTTGAATTTTGGCATACCGCAGCAGGTTTATTCATTGAGCACCAACCAGGCTCGGGATAAACAACAGAGGTTTTATCTTACGGAAGATACCGCTGTCGTAACGATGAAATTTGCCGATACCCTTATTGGCAACCTTATAGCATCGCGGCGAGCAGGGATTGGTCCCAAAGAAGAATTTATGAAGCTCTACGGGAAAGATAAAATTTTAATAGTCGATGGCAGGCACCTGACGGTCAGTGATGGTCTCGCCGAGACAAAGGAGGAATTGGAATACAACGACGATGAGCTTTTCTGTATGAGAGAACAACTAAAGAATTTTGCTCTAAGTATATTATCACCCGATAAAAACAAGCTTTGCAGCAGCGGCAGAGAGAATCTGCAAGATATGGCGATTATTGAATCGGCGTATCTTTCGGCCCGGACAGGCTTCCCGGAGGAGCCGGCTAAGGTTCTGCAGATGGCACCGGGGCGAACGGGCGAGCCGACAGGCGTTTGAGCCACCAGTAAATAATAAAAAGCATTTGACAAATAATACAATAAGTAATAATTTGTTAGCGTAAGTTGGGAACCGTATTGTAGTTTAATTATTTTGGAGAAATTGATATGGAAGAGAGTAAGAAAAAACCGATTATGATCGGCGTTATCATCGTGTGTCTGGCTGTGGCTGGTATCTATACTTACAGCAGGCATTCCGGAAGTGGTTATACCATGGACAGTATTCCGGATGAGGAGATGATTTGGGTCAAGTGTGCCAATGATAGCTGTGGTGCGACATATCAGATGAGTAAGAAGGCATACTTCAAATATATCGAAGAAAACGCCCAAACAATGTCTCCGACTGCGCCGCCGCTGGTTTGCGAGAAGTGCGGCGAACAAAGTGGTTACAGGGCTGAAAAATGTACAAATCCTGCTTGCGGGATAGTGTTTTTCAGGGGTGCTGTTCCTAATGATTTTGCAGATAGATGTCCCGAATGTGGCCATAGCAAAACAGAAGAGATCAGAGATGCCAGAAAGAGGGAAAGGGCAGCCGGCGGGTAACGAGAGACACAAGCGTCCAAGACAGAACCGGGGAGTTGCCGACCTGGTTTTTAAGCAAGAGTCAAGATTAACAAGTAGAGTGTTTGTACTGTGCCTTTGGTTTGCTCAAAGACCAGCTTTGGGTAAGGTGTACAATACGAAATAGCGATTTTATTAAGCCCGACCTTGAATGTGGTTGGGCTTTTATATTTATTATTTATTATTGATTATTGAGACATAGATCCTTCGCTTTTGACGTTGCTGTCCTTGCGAGCGAAGCGCGGCAATCTAATACCAAACTTACTTGTACTCTTGTGACTTATGCACTAATTTGTTTTTGGCGGGAATTGCGGGTTTCGTCTTTTCTTTATATGATATTTTCGGTAAAATTATTTGGCGGATTTCAAGGTGCTCCTTTGACGGGAATTGCGGTTTTTGTTTGGTGGATTTAAAGTCGGTTTTTAGAATTGGATTGGGGAATGTTATTTTTCTTTGGGCAGAGCTGCATAAGTGGAGGGAAAAGAATCTAGTCCTTTTGACTAATTAAAAGGACTACGTGACATATATAAAATTATGAGATTTGGGTTAAGGATTAAGAATTGAGAATTCGGAATTGGTTGAATGTTGGTTGCATTGGGCCAAATTTGAAAGTGAAATGCGTTGGCGGATTTGTGGAGTATCTCATATTTATTATGTCGTATATTGCATTTCGGATGTTGCTTGCCTAACAGAGTTTTTATAAGTAAAATGTGTTGGCGGATTTAACGACGGGTTTTAGAAGCGGATTGGAGAATGTTATTTTTCTTTGGGCAGAGCTGCATAAGTGGAGAGAAAAGAATCTAGTCCTTTTGACTAATCAAAAGGACTACGTGCATATATAAAAGTATGAGGTTTGGGAGAGGGATTCAGAATTGAGAAGTTGGAATTGGGTGAATGTTGCTTGCGTTTGGTGGAAATAGATTGTAGATTGTGTTGGCGGGTATGTGGTACATCAGGGAAAGATTGAGGTGGGTTATGTCGGTAAAATGCGTTGGCGGATTTAATGGCGGTTTTTTTGACGGGAATTACGGTTTCCGGAAATGTAATTAGATTAGGGTAACTTTATAGGTGTCTTAAAATGCTTGTGCCGAGACACATTTTAGCGCGGGAAGAATTTCTTTCTGATATTGTTAAAAGAGAACTGGCATCCTACAAGAAGATACTGAAAAGCAAAGTATCGTGGGGTGACAGGGTGTCTAAGTGCCTTTATTTCATAGCTTTATTACACTTCATTAGCTTGCTTGTTTTAGTTTTGTTGTCAAAATTGGAGTATGATGGTGGTAATGCTACAGAAGCTGAAAGACTGGTTTCGGCGGTTTATGCTGTAGGTACTATAGTCGCAGCGCTAACGGGTATGTTAATCGCTATTATCGCATTTTCTGCACAAATCAACAGCAGGTATATCAGTGGTTCGGATGCACTTTTTAAGCAGTTAATTTCGAGTACTGGTTACAAGCCTGTCGCAGCACTTGCGGTTGGGACAGTTACTGGTTCGCTTGTTGGGTGTGTTTTTGATGGGAGTGAGCCATACTGGATAGTGTTCTCTTCAGTTGTAGTATTAGTTACATTTGGTGTTATAACAGTTGTAGCGGAAGTGAGCGTTTTGTTTCGGGCGGTTGATAAGTTTGGGAGAAAAGCAGCTATAACACTTTTCGTACAAAACTTTAAGAAGAGCCATAGAGAATCTTTTTTGGTGGAGATCAAAAGGCGAGTAACTGTGAATGTATTCGCAGGTAAACTAAGAGAAATAGGTTTTGATTGGAATATTTGGGAACGCGAAGCCGAAGGATGAAATACGTCGAGGGACACAGGTGAAACGGGGAGTTTGCGCCCCGGGCCGGAGGACCCATGCTTCGCCAAGGCTTCGCAGAGCAGGGGGGGTAAATGGTTAATTTTTGAGTGGTTAATTAGCGAATTAGTTAATTGGTGAGTCCGGCAAAAGACGGCGGATACCGCCAGGGGTGCGTCTGGCGACTTCGACTGCGATAGTTAATTTGTTAATTGGTTACTTATGTTATCAGGTGACCAGGAAATCAGGGTGCAGGATATCAGGATTCAGGATATCAGGATTATAGTGAATTAGTGAGGAGTGAGCTAAAGTAAATTAAAGTGCCTAAAGTGAACTAAAGTTGGATGACGGAATACAGATAACAGGATAACAGGATAGCAGGATAACAGGAGATCAGAAGATAGACATGGAGGGAATATCGAACAAGGAATATCAAATGGTGAAGTGTGAAGCGTATCTCGTGAAGCGTATCTTGTGAATGGTTAATTGGTTAATTGGTGATTAGGAAAAAGGTGGGGCAAGCCACCACCCTACGCCCGGCGGGGCAAGTGGTTCTTCGATGGTTAATTTGTCAAGGACGATTTTGCGGTAGTCATCTTTTCCGATTTTCAAGTCTGAGAGGTTATGATACTTTGTTTGAATCCTTTGTGTCAAATATGCTGTGCGGTTTTCAGGAGATGGGTGGCTTGAAAGAAATTCAACCATCCTAACCTTTTGTTCATTTTCGAGCATCTGCATAGTCTCAACCATTCCGTAGGGATTATATCCGGCTACAACCATATAGTCCAGGCCGCCTAAATCAGCCTCGCGTTCGTCCTTTCTGCTGTATCGAAGGCCAATAATTCGCCTTGCCAGCTCTGCTGCTGTCAACACGCCTCGGGATGTTTCTCCAGAAGTTATAGCAGCGAGTAAAAGGCTTATCCCAATCTGATTGCTCATAGCATTCGAGGTGTCTCTTGCAACAACGTGCACTGTTTCATGGGATAATATTGCTGCTAATTGTGCCTCGGTCTTGAGTTTTTCAAGCATTCCCTTTGTGATGAAGACGTACCCGCCGGGTAAAGCAAATGCATTGAGCGAATCGTCCTTTAACGCGACGAAATGATATTCCCAGTCGGGCCTGTGGCTTATGCGTGCGATTTTTTGGCCTATACTGTCAATATAGTTTTGCAAAGCCGGATTGTCGATTCTGCCGCCCAATTGCTTTTCAATCTCAGGGGCATATTTGCGACCTATCTCGATGTCCTGGCTTTCCGGAACCAGCATGAGCTCCTCTTCGCCGGTTATCGGATTGACTGCACAGCCGATGAACAGACAAGAGGTAAGGCTTAATATTAGCAGTCTGAGCTTTCCGGTCACAATAATATCCACAATTATAAAAAGTTCTGTTTGAAAATCTCAACTATATCTATTATAAATTTTTCTTCGATATGTGGTAGTGAAAACTATGGCTGAGCAGAAACTCTGTGAAAACTGTAAGCAAAAGCACGACTGCCAGAAGATTTACCAGCAGTTGGGGGAAATTGCAGGCCCTTCGGTTGTAGTTAAAGTTATTGTTGCTTTTTTGCTGCCGTTGGTGGTTTTTATTGTCTCTTTGGCGGTTTTTGCCCCGCACCAATTTTTCGTCAAAAATTGGTGCGGGATAGAAGAGCTGCAAACAGTCCTCAGCTTTCTTATGGCTCTGCTGGTGACTTTTGTTTGTATATTGATTATAAGAGTGATAAATAGAACACGGACCAACACTGACTTAGCAAACACGGACTGACACGGACTGAATACTGAGGACTTAGGACAGAAGACGGATGAGAGATGAGGGACGAGGGATGATGTACAAAAGAATATCGAATATTGAACCCCGACTGACACCATCGGGACAGGCAAGGAATGTCGAACTAAGAAATGGATTCTCGCCCATTTGGCTTCGCTCAGGGCAGGCTTTCCGCGGGAATGACATGCTGGTATGGATTAAATATGAAGGTTGATACAAAAGGTAGATTTTCTTTTCGCGGTGGAACACATCCGCCGGAGAAAAAGGACCTTACCCGTGAAATGGAAATACAGTCTGGGCCTGCCGTCACAGAAGTTGCGGTGATGCTTAGCCAACACATTGGCGCTGTTTGTCGGCCGCTGATTAGAAAAGGAGTTGCGGTCCAGGCGGGGCAGAAAATCGGCGATTGCGACGCATTTGTCTCGGCACCGGTTCATTCACCTATCAACGGCAAAGTAAAAGAGGTCGCTCTTCGTTCCCATGCTGTTCTTGGCCGAAGCCTGGCGGTAGTTATAGAGGCGTTTCCCTACAATCCGACAAGGCGGTCATACTTTAAGTTAAAGGATGATTTCGATGAGAATAACTACTCGGCGGGACAGATATGCGAAGCTGTGCGTGAGGCTGGTATAGTCGGTATGGGCGGAGCCGGGTTCCCGACGAGGGTCAAGATTGAACCCAATCCTCGATTGCCTAAAGAGACACTAATTATCAATGGCTGTGAGTGTGAGCCGTATATCACCTGCGATTATCGTATTATGCTTGAGTGGACGAACCAAATTATTGCTGGTATCAAACTTGCGCAAAAGGCATCCGGCTGTTCACGGGTCTTTGTCGGCATCGAAGATAACAAGCCCGAAGCGATAGAGGTTATGAATAAAGCATTGAAGACCTTCGCAAACAGCGGCGGTATCAGAGTTGTTCCGGTCAAGACAAAATATCCGCAGGGCGGTGAAAGGCAGCTTATCAAAGCGATTCTAAAGAAAGATGTCCCCACAGGGGGCATTCCGCCAATGATAGGGGTGGTAGTGCTTAACGTTGCCACTGTTACAGCGATTGCCGAGGCGGTCATTTCGGAATTGCCGCTGACGCACAGGGTAGTAACCGTTACAGGAGAGGCGATCGCCAAGCCGGGCAATTACTATGTTCCGATAGGAACGTCAGTCGAGGACTTAATAGAATTTTGCGGAGGAGTTACTAAAAAGTCCGCAAAGGTAATCCTCGGCGGACCAATGATGGGAATAGCAGTTGCGGATTTGAAGACGCCGATTACGAAAACGACCAATGCGATAACGATATTAACAAGAGAACAGATAGGCAGAGCTAAATTCGCAAGACGACAAACCGCTTGTATTCGCTGCGGCAGGTGCCTGCAGATTTGCCCTGAGAATTTGAACCCAACGAAAATCGCCCATGCTGTGAAATACAATCTCTTAGACGTAGCGGAAAAATACTATATGAGTGCGTGTATTGAGTGTGGCTGCTGTAGCTACGTCTGCCCTGCTAATATAGAGCTAACCGGATATATCAAGACAGGCAAAATCTTTCTTGCCAGGCAGAAGAAGAAAGTACCGGGGTAATTAAGTGTAAAGTGCCTAAAGTGAAAAGTGACTAAAGTGACACTTACGTGTCATCCTGAGGCGAAGCCGAAGAGCCTGCCCTGAGCTTGCCGAAGGGATATGGCCAACGAAAAAGAGATTCTTCACTTCGCTCAGAATGACAGCTTCGCTGTTACTTTAGCTTACTTTAGGCACTTTAGTTCACTTTAGCTCACTTTTATACGAGATGTGAGATGGAAGATTTGAAATAGGACAAAATGCTTAAAGATATAAGAGTATCTTGTTCGCCGCATATCAGCGAACGTCTTTCGACGCGCAGCGTGATGATAGATGTTATAATCGGTCTAGCGCCGGCTATGGCGGCGGCGGGATATTATTTTCGCATCCGTGCGCTTATCCTTATCTGTACCTGCGTTATCTCTTCAGTTGTGACCGAATGGCTTTGTAACGTAATTCGTAAAAAAACCAATTCACTCGGTGACTTCAGTGCTGTAGTTACCGGCATAATCCTTGCGTTATCGCTTCCGCCGAGTCTGCCTGTTTGGGCGGCGGTAGTCGGGAGCGTTTTTGCCGTGGCAATCGGTAAAATGGTTTTTGGCGGACTGGGTGCCAATATTTTCAACCCTGCTATGGTCGGGCGGACATTTCTGACGGTCTCTTTTGGTGTGTTGATGACAAGCTGGACGGTGCCGGCGACAATGGATGCCACAATGCCTGCGATAGCCCAGGAAAACATAGTCCAAGTAAAAACGCAGGCAACGCCGTTGGCCTGGAGTAAGATGGCGATAAAAAATGAATTGGGAGCTGACATCTACAGCGAGGCACAATTTAAGGCAACGTTCACAGGCGAGGTTGGCGGGTCACTGGGTGAGACAAGTGTAATTGCCCTGTTAATCGGCGGTATATATTTATTGATAAGGCGAACGATAAACTTTCATATCCCGTTGGCGGTTTTAGTTTCTGCTTTTATCTTTGCGACGATAGCGTACTGGAAAGATTCGTATTCATACGTTCAGCCATTTTTCCACCTTTGCAGCGGTGGTTTGTTGCTGTGCGCCTTTTTTATTGCTACCGACCCTGTTACGGCTCCTTTGACGCGGAGGGGAATGTGGATTTTCGGTATTGGAGTAGGAACGATAACAATGCTTATAAGAATTGTCGGAGAATATCCGGAAGGCGTGATGTTTTCTATTCTCCTGATGAATGCGGTAACGCCTTTGATTGACAGGCTCTGCAAGC
This sequence comes from uncultured Pirellulales bacterium, assembly GCA_964417935.1. Classification (GTDB taxonomy): domain Bacteria; phylum Planctomycetota; class Phycisphaerae; order Sedimentisphaerales; family Anaerobacaceae; genus NIOZ-UU13. Next base: position 92,698 of record CAYQKF010000002.1, on the reverse strand, counting down.
GGATTCCGGCCGGAGGCAAACCCAGTGCTTAAAATAAAATACTTTATCCAACAAAGCTGGCTGCTGATTGTAGCGTCGTTTTTCTTTGGACTGCTGATAGCGGTGACTAATGCTGCGCTGTCACCGAGAATAGTGCAGAACAAAATTAACAAGCGCAACCGGCTGGTTGGTGCTCTGCTGCCTGAAGCTAAAAACTTTGTTTTAGAGACAGAAATCGAAATTGATTCAATCCAGGGCAAAAAAGAGAAGATAGAAGTGTATAGGGCTATGTCGGAGGCGGATGAATGTGTCGGCTGGAGTTTTAATGCCACAGGGTCGGGTTTTGCGGACAAGATTGAGCTGGTTGTTGCGGTAGATAAAGATTTTGAAAAGCTCGCGGGTTTCGATGTGTTGGCAAGCAATGAAACACCTCAGTTCGGCGATCAGATAAAATACGACTACTACCGAGACCAGTTCAAGGGTGCGCCGGCTGAGGAACTCAAGCTTATTTCATCGGGCGACCCTAAGAAAATCGACGCTGAAATCGTTGCGATAAGCGGAGCTACCGTAAGCAGCGAATCGGTGGTGGAGATAATCAATAACTTTTTGATCCAGATTAAGGAACAGATGCCAAAAAAGGACTAATCGGCAATGACAGATAAGAGTGAAGTTAGAACCACACTTTATGGCCAGACGCTGATAGCGGGATTGTGGCGTGAGAATCCGGTGTTTCGGCTGCTGTTGGGGATGTGTCCGACGCTGGCGGTTACGGCTGCGGTCAAGCCGGCTCTGACTATGGGGCTCTGTGTAATTTTTGTGCTGCTGTGCAGTAATATAATAGTGAGCCTGATGCGCAACCTTCTCAAACCTCACCTGCGGATACTGATGTTTACACTTACGATATCTACCTTTGTTACTATCGCGGATTTGTTCCTGAAGGCATTTGTGCCGAAGATGAGCGAGACGCTTGGGCCTTATGTTCCGCTGATTATCGTCAACTGCATAATCATTTGTCGTGCTGAGGCCTGTGCCAGTAAAAATGGCCTGGTTGTGAGTGTCATCGATGCGGTGGGGATGGGTGTGGGCTTTACGCTTACATTGTGCGTTTTGGCCGGCGTCAGGGAGCTGCTGGCAACAGGTGCAATATTCGAGATACAGATACTTGCTCTGCTCAAAGAAGGTGGTTGGTTTGTGCCGTGGGCGGCGATGGGCATGCCGGTAGGAGCATTTATCACTTTGGGACTGATGTTAGGACTCGTGAACATGATTACCAAAAAGGAAGCTTGAGAGGAAAGGTTTATGGATACGCTTAACGTTCTAATTATTGGTTTTATATCCATCGTTGTGGTTAAGAACCTTGTGTTCACGAAGTTTCTCGGTATCTGTCCCTATCTTGGTGTCTCGGGAAGAATCGATATGGCTTTCGGTATGGGCATGGCGGTGACATTTGTTGTGACGCTGAGCGGCACGTTGACCTGGCTGATTGACCATTTAATTCTGATGGGAACGCCGTTGGAAGTTACTCGATATGTCTGCTTTATATTGGTTATCGCCGGTGCCGTGCAATTGGTGGAGATGTATCTGCGAAAGTTCTTCCCTTCTTTGTACGAGAGCTTTGGCATATTTTTGCCGCTGATTACTACGAACTGTGCGATATTGGGATTGTGTTTGTTTATAAACCTCTGGGGTATTAACTCTCTGCTCGAAGCGGTTGTTCTTAGCTTCGGTGCCGGTATAGGCTTTACGATGGCGATTTGCATTATGGCCGGCATTCGTGAAAATCTGAATTTGGCCGACGTTCCGAAGTGCCTCAAAGGTGCACCGATTACCCTGATTACCGCGGGTATCCTTGCCATGGCCTTTATGGGTTTTGCAGGAATGATAAGATGAGAAAGTGAGCTAAAGTGCCTAAAGTGAGCTAAGGTGAGCTAAAGTGACAGCAAAACTGTCATTCTGAGCGAAGTGAAGAATCTCTTTTTCATTGGCCATATCCCTTCGGCAAGCTCAGGGCAGGCTCTTCGGCTTCGCCTCAGGATGACACGTAAGTGTCACTTTAGGCACTTTACACTTTTAGTGTCTTTGTGGTTAAAGGATAGGAAATGATTTGGGGTGGCATATTGGAATTGTGGAGTAGTGCGTGGCCGGCCGGGCTTACAATGCTTGGGCTGGGCAGCGGCTTTGCGCTGGTGCTTTTGATCGCAAGCGTGAAGCTCAAAGTTGAGGTTGACCCGAAGGTAGAGCAAATCCATCAGGCCCTGCCGAATCTCGACTGTGGTGCCTGTGGTTTCGCGGGATGTGGTCAATATGCGAAAGCGGTAATGGAAAATCCGGAACTATTGGGCAGGTGCGCACCCGGCGGGCCGGGAACCTCGGCGCGCATAGCAGATATATTGAATCTACAGATAAGCGACTCAGGACCCAATCTACGGCCTATCGTGCGCTGCCATGCTCATTCCTCAGATAAAACATATTACGCAAAGTACCAGGGCATACAAACCTGTATCTCGGCGAATGCTTTGGCTAATGTGCAAGCGTGTGCGTTCGGCTGTTTAGGCTTCGGTGACTGTACGGGAGCGTGCAAGTTTGATGCTCTGCACATTGTTGACGGCCTGGCTGTCGTTGACTATGAGAAATGCACGGGCTGTACGGCCTGCTCGAAGGCCTGCCCACGCGGTCTGATAGAAATGGTTCCTTTCCATTACGAGAATATGATGATTGTTGCCTGCAAAAGTAAGGAGACGGGCAAGAGCACACGGTCAATCTGCAAAGTCGGCTGTATCGGCTGCGGCATCTGTGCCAAACAAACAGATGTATTCTCGGTGGAGGACAATCTGGCCCGGATAGACTTCACCAGATACGAGCCCAACGAGCAGACCGAAACCGCGATGAATAAATGTCCGACCAAGGTGATTATCTACTGCGGTAAAAATGCCCAGGCTCCGAAGCAAGCGGCAGAAAAAGTTGCAGATTCTTGAGTGATAACGAACATCAGTTCACTACTTTATTCAAACTGACCAATCCGAATGAGGCATCAAGCCATCCCCAAGCTTCGCTTGAGGCTGCCACCCAGCCGTTTGGATGTGAGATTGCCGCACTTCGCTCGCAATGACAAGCGTGTGGTCTTCTGCCCCCTGCGAAAGCAGGTGACGAAAGCGAAAAAGATGGATTCCTGCTTCCGCAGGAATGACAGCTTTTGAATAGATTCCTCGGCTGCGCTCGGAATGACGGGGAGGGCTAATCGGAAATTTAAATGTGTAATTCTTATAACAATAAACAACAATTCACTTCTTTAATACATATTTTTCTGCGCTGGTGGTTTTGATAAGCTTATATTCCGGCTGGGAAGTTATTAAAATTGCTTCGGTGTCCGGCATACTCTCGATTAAAGCAAGACCCTTTTCAGCCCCCATTACGGTTATAGCTGTGGCCAGGGCATCGGCGTCAGTTGCATTGTCCGCGATAATGGTTACGCTCGAGAGGCCTTCGGTGCTTGTTCCGGTCTTACGGTCTATGATATGGCTGTGGCGTTTGTCTTCGATTAAAACAAACTGCTGATAATCGCCGCTGGTTGCGACCGCTCCGTTGGCCAATTGCAGTTTCAACATAACATCGCGCCCGGCAATATCTTTATCTGAGTTTGGGTTTTGCAGGCCGATTATCCAGTGTTTTTTGCCTTTTAGCGGTGTCCCGAAGCATCGAATGTCACCGCCGAGGTCAACCATACCGCCGATTGCCCCGGATGTTTGCATTGCCTGAACGGCCTTGTCAACGGCATAGCCTTTGGCAATCCCGCCGAGGTCCAGCCGCATACCATCAACGGTGAATTGTAATGTCCTGTTTTGTTCATCAAGTATTAATTTTTCGAAACCGACTTTTGATTTGGCCTTTGAGATTTCATCTTCGGTGGGAGGAGTTTGTTTGTCTTTTGCAATACGAAACAAATCTACCAAGGGCCCGACGGTGACATCAAACGCTCCATCGGTAAGTTTGCTGTACTCAATGCTTCTTTGCAAGACTTCATACGTTGATTGGCTGAGGCGGACGGCTGTTTTGAAGCCATCCCTGTTGAGCTTGCTTATTTCCGAGTCGTTTTTGTAGTCGCTCATCAGCTCGTCAACTTTGTGGATTTCTGCGAGAGCGATTTCGATACATTTCTTAGCGGTATTTGAATCTTCAGCGATGACGACTGCGCGGGCGAATGTCCCCATAACCAGCCTATGGCCGCTGTCGAGCTCGACCTGTCTGTTAGAGCGAGCAGAAAAATAGAGCGCCACGATTAAACAAGCGGCGAAGACTGCAATCATAATGCTGCGAACTTTTATGTTCATAAAAGACCCTTCTAATCTTAAGATTTGATAATGCTTTGTAGAAAACAATATAGATCTAATTTCGAGCAAGTTGAAGAACCTGTTTTTTAAACAGATTTCTCCATTTCGCCCCTGTGCTTTCTTGCGAAAGCAAGAACAGGGGCTTCGGTCGAAATGACATACGGTCTTTTCTACAGAACAATTTGATAATTGATAATCAAATGATAATCAATAGAAAATAATCAATAATCAGCTTATAATGCCGGTATGCATAAAAAAGAAGTAACAATGTCGGCTGAGCGGATTGAGCGGGAGTTTCTGCCATTTGTTCGCAGGCCAGGCAGATATATCGGCGGTGAAATAAACCAAATCAAAAAGGACCTGTCGCAATGTGACTTGACCGTCGCATTGTGCTTTCCGGATATTTACGAAGTGGGGATGAGTAATACAGGGATAGCTATTATATATGATGTTCTCAACAGCATCGATGGTGTGGCTGCTGAGCGGGTCTTTACGCCGTGGTTCGATGCTGAAAAGGTGCTGCGCGAGAAAAAAATCCCCCTGTTTAGTCTGGAGTCCAAAACATCGCTAAAAAGCTTTGACATCGTGGGCTTTAGTTTGAGCAGCGAGCTTTGCTATACCAATGTGCTTAATATGCTCGACCTCGGCGGGATCGATGTCCGAAGCTGTCAGAGAAGCGAAGACGACCCGTTGATAATTGCCGGTGGTGGGCAGGCGGTCTGTTGTGAACCTATAGCCCAGTTCATTGACCTGTTCCTGTTGGGCGAGGGCGAAGAAGCTGTGGTTGAGCTTGCAGAATTGATTAGAGCGCAAAAAAAAGCAGGAGCGAGAAAAGAAGAAATCCTTCTCTGTGCAGCTAAGAAATTTGACTGGGTCTATGTTCCATCTCTTTATAAGTTTGAATATAACGGAGCAAAGATAGAATCGTTTCAACCAGGTTTGCCCGGTTTGCCCGGACAGTTCAAAAACGCCGTTGTGAAAGATTTTGAAAATGCCGCTGTGCCGCTTGCCCCGATAGTTCCGTTTGTGCAGGCCGTGCACGAAAGAGTCAGTGTTGAGATTATGCGCGGCTGTCCGGGTCGATGTAGATTCTGCCAGGCGAGCTTTTGCAGAAGACCTGTTCGCTATCGCAGTGTGGAGAAGATTATCGATATTGCGAAGTCCTGCTACCACTCAACGGGATTCGATACTGTCAGTTTGCTGAGTTTATCAAGTGCCGATTATCCGGAACTTGAAGAGCTGGTCGCCGGCCTACGCGCATATTTTCAAGATAAGCACGTTGGACTGTCTCTGCCGAGTTTGCGCGTTGACCGACAGTTGAAACAACTCCCCAAGCTGCTGACTTCGGTGAGGAAGAGCGGCCTTACGATTGCTGTTGAGGCGGCCGGCGAAAAATTAAGACAAGTCATCAACAAACCCCTGAAAGATGATGATTTGTTTGCTGCGGTGGCGGCGGCGTACCGGGCCGGCTGGCAGCGATTAAAGTTATATTTTATGGTTGGTTTGCCCGGTGAGACTATGGAGGATGTAAAACGGATTGTGCAGTTATCATTTCAATTAGCCAGGCTGCGAAAAGAAATAGACGGCAAGACGGGCCAGATTAATATTACCGTAAGCTGGTTTGTGCCGAAGCCGCATACGCCGTTCGGCTGGTTAGGTCAAAGGCCAAAATTGTATTTCGAGCAGGCAAAACGGTTAATACTTGATGAGAAAAGGAAACTTCGTGCGAAATTTCTGCAGTTTAAGTTCCACGATATAAACCGCAGTGTGCTGGAATCGGTGATAGGGCTAGGCGACAGACGTTTATGCGATGTTATTGAAGCGGCCTGGCGGGACGGTGCGAAGTTCGATTTGTGGGATGAATGTTTTGACGCCAGGGTATGGCAGGGAGCCTTTGAGAAATTCGGGTTCGATTTGGAAAACCTAGCGCAGAGGCAATTCGACCGAGACGAGATTTTACCCTGGGAGCATCTCGGCGGGCCGGGCAAAAAGTATTTGATTGGGCATCTTGAGACAGCAATGGAGCAGACAAAATTGGTGAGTGGTTAATTTGAACACAAATAAGAAGGTAAAAAATGTAGAAGGTGGCTTGACGCACGTGAAGTGCGGGAGTATTATATTTCGAGATTAGTGTCAATTGTGGTCTTATACGGAAACCATACAAGCAGTAGTTGTGCTGTAACAAAAAGGGAGGTTGTATGATGTGCACGCAGATTCCCGTATTCATTATGATGGTTGTTCAATGTGTTTTTTTATCCATATACATGACACAAGAAGCAAAAATGGAAGAGCTGATGAAGCTAACAAAATGGGAACGAGGCATTAAGGTAGAATCCCGAAGGGACAAAATGGGATTCGCTTATTTTTGGTTTTATGAATGGCATTTATTTGATGCCGTTAGCAAAGGTGAACATACACACGGATCGCATTCATGGAAATGGACCGTTGATGCTAATGGTAAACTGGCGCAAATGAATTCACAGTGGTTGAAGATGAGGATTAAAGCGACCGAAAACGGTGCTGATATGGCTTTGGATATCACAAACACGACGAACTATGATTGGCCTGATATTGCAGCGATGATCCCCTGCTTCAACCCTGGAGACCCCAGAAACAGTGAGGAGCAGAATCCTATATTCCTGGACGAAAAGCATGAACACACCTATTTTGTTGGAAATGATCGCCTTGAATTAATTAAAGGACAATATCCGCGGGAAATTCATTTTAATCATAAGTTTCGGACAACGATTATGAACCGGAAAAAGGAAAGAGACGATGGGAATTTTGTCTTCTCAGACAAATGGCCCACCTCTGATCGTGATGCATATGCCGGGCTGATGATTCGGGAATCCGATGACAAACAATGGGTAATGGGAATTGCATGGGAATCATTCATATCTGCCCAGGGACATAATCCCTGGAAATGTATGCACCTTTCCATTCGTGTCGGCCCACTAAAACAAGGGGAGAAGAAAACGATTCACGGCAGGATTTATCTGTTCAAAGGATCAAAAGAGGATTGTTTGAGATACTTCAAAAAGGATTTTTCGAATGAGATGAATGGTACAGCAACACAACAAGACGATCCGGCGGACGCGAACAAGCCGCGCCGCTGAGCTTTGCTGTTAACAGTTCCTCGAAACTTTCAAGAGGAGTAAATTATGAATAAATTATACACTTCTACAATCAGTTTGCTTAAATCTAATCTCCTTCTAAAATTAGTAACTTTCGCCGCGCTATCATTTTTTAACACACAACTGGTATTTGCTCAGAAGACTGATCTTTTGAAACAAAGCGCTATTGAACAGGTAGGTTCTATTCAGACCGTGATTGAGGAAATGGCAATAAAACTGTGGGAATATTCAGAGACGGCGTTACATGAAACACGGTCGGCCAACCTTCTGGTCAGTAAACTCGATGAAGCTGGTTTTAATGTTGAAACTAATGTGGCTGATATGCCTACAGCCTTTGTGGCAACTTATGGCAGCGGTTCGCCGGTAATTGGTATTCTTGCGGAATATGATGCTCTTCCGGGTGTTGGAAATCAAGCTGTTCCTGAACGAAAGCCCCGAACTGATGGTGTGACTTCCGGTCATGGTTGTGGACATAACTTATTTGGTGCCGCCTGCGTAGGCGGCGCAATCGCCTTGAAGGTAATTATGGAGAAAAACAATCTCAAAGGTACGCTCAAGCTTTTTGGTACCCCTGCTGAAGAAACCGTGATTGGAAAGGTTTATATGGCAAAAGCCGGGGTCTTTAAGGGACTCGATGCAGTGCTCGAATGGCATCCAGGCACTGAAAACGAAGTGCGTAATCAGACCGGGCGAGCGATGAACAGTTTTGAGGTTGAATTTTTTGGTCAGTCAGCGCATGGTTCTGCGGACCCCTGGAATGGTCGCAGTGCCCTCGATGCCGTAGAGCTTATGAACTACGGCGTAAACTTAATGCGTGAGCATATAAAACCCACGGCACGAATTCATTACGTCATTCCCAATGCCGGAGAGGCGCCCAATGTAGTACCGGAATATGCTAAGGTTTGGTATTTTGTTCGAGACATCAATCGCGCCGAAGTCAAGAAGTATTATGACAGAATCCTCAAGGTTGCCGAAGCTGCGGCCCTTGCCACAGAAACGACTCATAAAGTTCATTTGATAACAGGCGTACACGAATATCTTTTGAATCGACCGCTGCAAGAAGCCTTGCAAAAGAACCTTGAACTTGTCGGTGCACCTGAGTTTACTGAAAAAGAGCAAGAATTTGCCCGTTCGTTACAGCGTTTCGTAAATAAGGAAGAAAAAGGATTCAATTACAAAATAAAACCACTGCCCGATAAGCCCGGCGAAGTAAAAGGCGGCTCAACCGATGTAGCTGAAGTGAGCTGGATTGTTCCAACCGCAGCTTTTAAGGTAACAACAGCGGCCGAGGATATTCCCTGGCACAGTTGGGCCGTCACCGCTTGTCATGGGACCCGGGCCGGCCGAAAAGGGGCTGTTGTAGCTGCTAAAGTCATTGCGGCAACCGGAGTAGATCTTCTCACTAAACCAACATTATTAAAAGAATCTAAAGCGTTTTTTCTGAAAGCCACCGATGGTAAAACTTATCAATCGCCAATACCGCTTAATCAAAAACCTCCAATTGAATAAGTGGATTAATTTATCGAACTATTGATTATGTCAAAATAAGAAACAAATACCTTTAAGGGCTAACTTATAACGAGTCGCTGCGCACGGACGTGAACAATCCTGCGCGTATTGACAACGATTAGCTCAATAGTGCGGTCTGGAAAGGAGAGTACACTGAATGAAAAAGACTAATCACATGCTCACTTTTATCTTCTTGTATTTTACGTTTGTTGCCACAGGAAGCCTTCTCCCTGCAGAAAGTATTGCCCCTCAAAATGGAAAGGCAGACCCTGATAGTACAACAGTGTGGTACGACTGTAAGCTTCTTACGGTAGACGGTAAAGGCTGGACGGATACCGAAACATATTACGATCGGTTGCCTGCAAAGGCTCAAGAAACCGTAAGAGCGGCGGTTTGGAATATAAGCCATAATACGGCCGGGATGTGCGTTCGCTTCACGACCGATGCTACATCCATTCAAGTACGTTGGACCCTTCTGAGAAAAAATCTGGCCATGCCTCATATGCCGGCTACGGGAGTCAGCGGGGTGGATTTATATACCAAGAGTAAAACCGGACGGTGGTACTTTCTGGGGAATGGACGGCCAACAGCCGTCTCGAACAACGCCTCATTCAATCTGGCTCATGGTAAAGAATGTATGCTATATTTGCCTTTGTACAATGGTGTGAAGTCTGTTGAGATTGGCATTCCGAAAAACCGTACCATCTCGAAACCAATTGAGTCCACCCGCAAACAGCAACGCACAGTTGTATTTTATGGAACTTCCATTACGCAAGGGGGTTGCGCTTCCCGTCCGGGCCTGGCGTGCACGGCAATTGTTGGCCGGCAGCTCGATGTATCCGTAATAAACCTGGGATTTTCCGGAAACGGACGGATGGAGAGTGAAATGGCAGACTTGCTTGTGGAGCTTGATCCGGCGGCCTATGTCCTCGACTGCCTGTGGAACATGTCTTCCGAGATGGTTTCTGAACGTGTTAAGCCATTTGTAAAGAGACTGCGTGAGGCTCGTCCAAAAACACCCATTCTACTTGTCGAAGACTCCAGCGTCAGGAATCTTACACCAACTGCGAAGGGGCGTATTCTGCGTGCTATTTATGGAGAATTGACAACACAGGGAATTACCAACCTGTATTTCTTAGCTAATCAGGGGATGCTGGGAGAAGACGGTGAAGGTACTGTAGATGGTTGTCACCCCAACGACTTAGGAATGATGCGACAGGCAGCCATATTTACGAAGTCATTGGCTCAAATATTGCAGACATCAGGACAGGAAACGTCAAACAAGCCTGTTCTAAGCGATTCCGAGAAGGGCGTCGCCCTTCCCTGAACGCCTGAGCAGTAGCGTTAGGCAGGAAAATGATCAAGGCCAAATACAAACACACGAACATCGTTGCCCAGGAGTGGCAAAAGCTTGCTGAGTTCTACCAGCGGATTCTTGGCTGCGTTCCGGTTCCGCCGGAAAGGGCCGCTACAGGAGAATGGGTTGAACGGTGTACAGGTGTGCACGGCGCCGAGGTCCGCGGCATTCATTTGCGGCTGCCGGGTTATGGCGATGATGGGCCGACACTCGAGATATTCCAGTATAATATAGCAGAGAAGCGGCCGGAAACGGCAATCAATCGTCCAGGCCTTGCGCATCTTGCCTTCGAGGTTGACGAAGTCGAGGCAGCCAGAAACGAGATAATCGCAGCGGGTGGTGAGTGCGTTGGTGAGCTTGTCACTGTGGAGATCCCCAGCGCCGGCAGAATCACGTTTGTGTATCTGACCGACCCCGAGGGAAACATCATCGAATTGCAGAAGTGGGAGTAACCTTGCCGGGCGTTCGACATTAGATAGCGGGCGGCAAAGGATTTGATATTCAATATTAACAACTGATTTAGCGAGGTGTTTGAGTATGGGCATTAAAGCATTTATTACAGCAGTGTTTTCGTTTGCGGCGTTGTCAACGGTTTGGGCGGAATCACTTCCCGTTTATTTCGGAACTTATACGTCGAGGTCAGAGAATGCCAGTAAGGGGATCTACCGCAGCGTGCTTGACCTCGAGACGGGAAGACTTACTAATCCGGTTCTTGCAACTGAGGCCAGGAACCCATCTTTTTTAGAGATTCATCCCAACGGCAAGTTTCTGTATGCCGTCAGTGAGGCCGGCGGAGCCGGCAGTGTCAGTGCGTATGCGATCGACAGGGACACGGGAAACCTCAAGTTCCTTAACCAGCAGCTATCGGGTGGTGCGGGGCCATGCCATGTCAGCATCGACCATGCGGGAAGGAACGTTCTCGTCGCCAACTACGGCAGCGGGAGCGCCTCGGTGATTCCTATCAAATCGGACGGCAGACTCGGAGAACCGACCGGCTTTGTGCAGCACGCCGGTTCCAGCGTGAATCCCGGGCGCCAGAAGGGACCCCATGCACATTCGATCAACGTCAGCCCGGATGACCGCTTTGCCTTTGTTGCCGACCTCGGAATCGACAAGATTATGATTTACAGGCTGGACGTTGAAAAGGGGACGATCATCGCCAATAGTCCTCCGTTTGCAGAGGTCAAGCCCGGCGCCGGACCGCGACACTTTGCCTTCGCCCCGAATGGCAAGTACGCTTACGTGATTAACGAGCTCGATTGCACGGTAACCGCCTTTGCCTACGAACCGGCTTCAGGTACTCTGACGGAGATACAGACCGTCACGACGCTTCCGAAGGGGTTTGACGGGTCCAATTCGTGCGCTGAGGTACGCGTACACCCAAGCGGGAAGTTTCTTTACGGTTCGAACCGGGGGCACGACAGTATTGTGGTTTACCGGGTCAACTTGGCCAAAGGGACACTGACTTTCGTCGAGCACGAGACCGCCGATATCAAAACACCGCGGAACTTCAACATCGACCCGACCGGCAAGTTTTGCCTCGTTGCCAACCAGGGTAAGGACAGTGTCGTTGTCTTCCGGATTGATGAGGAAACCGGTGCGCTTGAGCCGATGGGGCATAAGATCTCTGTCGCAAGGCCAGTATGTGTCAGGTTTTTACGACCATGGCGTACGAAGCCCGGCGGACACGCTTTAGAAAGGCCGTAGTCGACTGCGTGTTATGTGGACAGTGAAACGGCTACGGATTCTTGTACGGAAGTCATATAATCGGTAGTTCGGCAATGAAAAGGAGTACTATGAAGCGAAGGCACATCTTTTTAATGGTATATCTTGTCTTTATTGCGGCTTCAACAGTCATAGCACAGGAGACAACCTCCCTGGGGGACGTCAAGAAGAACGATCAGTCATCCACTGGATACAAGCTGGTCTGGGCAGATGAATTTGACAAAGACGGTCGGCCGGACCCTTGCAACTGGACCTATGAGCGAGGCTTCGTCCGCAATAGCGAACTCCAGTGGTATCAACCCGACAACGCTCGATGCAAAAATGGCCTGCTCATCATCGAGGGCCGACGCGAACGCAAGCAGAATCCCCGTTACAAGCCCAATAGCAAGCACTGGCGGGAGCACAGGAGATATTCTGAGTTTACATCCGCAAGCGTGACGACCAAGGGTTTGCACAACTGGATGTACGGTCGCTTCGAAATGCGAGGACGGATCGACACACGTGCCGGTCTCTGGCCTGCTTTCTGGACGTTAGGCGTCAAAGGACAATGGCCGAGCAACGGCGAGATTGACATTATGGAATACTATCGAGGCATGCTTCTGGCAAACGCGGCCTGGGGTACGGAAAAGAGATGGGTGGCCAAGTGGGACGATATCAAGATACCTATCAACGAGTTCAAATATCCCAACTGGTCCGCGAAGTTCCATGTATGGCGGATGGACTGGGATGTGGAAAGCATCAAGCTCTATGTTGACGATGTGCTTCTGAACACGATTGACCTCAAGAAAACATTTAACAAAGACAATGAGGGAAAGAATCCATTCTGGCAGCCACACTACATAATCCTGAATCTCGCAATTGGCGGGTCAGCCGGAGGTGATCCCTCAAATACGAAGTTTCCCGCAAAATTTGAGATAGACTATGTTCGTATATACAAACAACAACTTTTGAACGGGACTGCCGAATAAATCGCTCCAGCGGACGCGCAATAGGGCGTGCTGCTGAGCTTGAACGTTAGATGTTAATGAATCAAAAATGAATGCTCGTGTGTTGAATCTTCAGAATGAGCTTAGGCGATTAAGTAACAAAGAAATAGCAGAACATTCTCAAAGATTCTTCAAAACCGGCAAAGGTATTTGAAGGGTGAAGTGTAAAAAAATCTAAAAAAACATACATCGGACGGGCATTATGCTGTGTTTCATGTCCGCCGGTAGAGCCTTTCAAATGGCCAAAGTGGAGAAATGGAAATGTGTAAGAAAGCTTTATATGTTCTGGTAAGTTTATCTGTATTGGGGCCGGTCTTTGCAGCGGAAAAACGCCTGCCACGGGCGGCGAGGAGTGTGCATTTGTGGTATCCGGCGGAGCAGGGCGTCGCATATTACAATGAAGTAGCCGTGGAGAAGAGTTATCCGGGCAGCTACTTCTGCGTGTGTGGTTTCAAGCACGGGTATTTCGGCATACAGGAACTGAGGCAAGGTAAAAAAGTCGTGCTCTTCTCGGTGTGGGATCCGGGCAAACAGAATAATCCAAATACCGTGCCCCAGGATCGTCGGGTAAAGGTCTTGTATGAGGGGCAAGGTGTGCGCGTCAGCCGGTTCGGCAATGAAGGCACCGGCGGCAAGAGCATGTTCGATTATCAGTGGAAGGTCGGCGAAACGTACAAGTGTATGGTCAAGACCTCCGTCGAAGGTGAGAAAACAACATACACGGCCTATTTCTACATCAATGAAGAAAAGGAGTGGAAACATCTGGCGACCTTTCAAACGATTACCGGCGGAGACTATCTGAGTGGGTATTACTCATTCGTGGAGGATTTCTTACGGAACGGCCAAAGTGCGCAGAATGTCCGTCGGGCACAGTACGGTAACGGCTGGGTCAAGACTAAAGATGGCAAATGGCTGCCGCTTACCAAGGCAACATTCACGGCTGACAGAACGCCGACGATGAATATCGACGCAGGCATCAAGGATGGCCGGTTTTTCCTGCAGAACGGCGGCGACACGGAGAATCATACCCCGCTAAGGTCAAGGATGGACTGCCCTGTCGAACAGATGAGTCGGCCTCAAGCGAGCTTTGACGACAAGTGGGAGCTGGTCTGGGCGGATGAGTTCAATTACGAAGGATTGGCCGACACAAGTAAATGGAATTATGAAGTGGGCTTTATTCGCAACCGTGAAAAGCAATATTACACAAAGGCCCGCCCTGAAAATGCTCGCGTTGAAAACGGCACGCTGATTATCGAATCGCGGAAGGAGAAATATAAAAAGGGTGGATATACGTCGGCGAGTCTGCATACCTGGCATAAGGCTGAATGGTTGTACGGCCGAATTGAAGTGCGAGCGAAGCTTCCGACCGGCAAAGGGATGTGGCCTGCGATCTGGATGCTGGGGACAAACCGAGATAAGGTCGGCTGGCCCGCCTGTGGTGAGATCGATATTATGGAGAACGTCGGATTTGACCCGGATACTATCTGCGCCAACATACATACCAAGGCGTATAACCATGTGAAGAGAACGAGCAAAGGCTCGAAGATAAAAGGTGAAAAGCCTTACGAGCAGTACCATGTTTATGCAATTGAGTGGTACGAGGATAAGATCGACTTCTTCCTGGATGACGAGAAGTACTTCACGTTCAAGAATGAAGGAACAGGCAATGATGTTTGGCCCTATGATAAACCACACTACCTGATCTTAAACGTAGCCATCGGCGGCACCTGGGGTGGCCGGGAAGAAATTGACGATACTATCTTTCCACAAAAGTACTACATCGACTACGTGAGAGTTTTCAAGAGAATTATGCAAAATTGAGGTTAGGCATATATTATTTAAGAAAATCAGGTTTTCGATTTTCTTGAATAATCAGCTAACTGTCTATTACACAACAACGTACTGTTTGAAAAGAAAAAATTACAAAACGATTTTTTCTTTCCAAAGTATGCCTAACCTCGATTTTGCAGAACCCTTAGTGTTCAAGAGAAAGGAGAAACAGAATGCAAATGAAACGTCGTGAGTTTTTGAAATCGTTGGGTGCGGGCGTATGTCTTGCCGTGGCGGGATGCGTCTCGGCTACGTCCCGCACCAAAAGCTCTGGGGCAAAGCCGTTTTTCCTAGCGAACAGGCAGTCCGGCGAGGCGAATGCGGATTTGGGTGCGGGATTTTCCAGAAAACCCAATATTGTCCTCTGTATGGCCGATGACCAGGGCTGGGGCGATATGGCCTACAACGGTCATCCGGTTCTCAAGACACCAAATTTTGACGCCATGGCCGCCTTGGCATTGCGTTTCGACCGCTTCTACGCCGCAGCGCCGGTCTGTTCGCCTACGCGCGGGAGTGTCATGACCGGCCGTCATCCAAACCGGTTCGGATGCTTTAAGTGGGGCCACACGCTTCGCCCACAGGAAATCACTATTGCCGAAGCCCTCAAGACGGCAGGATATGTTACTGGCCATTTCGGAAAGTGGCATCTTGGCTCTGTCCGCAAAGGCAGCCCCGTTAATCCCGGCGCCAGCGGTTTCGATGAGTGGTTTTCGGCTCCGAACTTCTTCGATAACGATCCCATTCTCAGCCGTGAAGGCGTTGCGGTTCAGACTCGAGGCGAAAGCTCAATGGTTACCGTGGATGCTGCTTTAGAATTTATCGGTAAGCACGCCGACGCCTCACAACCATTCCTGGCGGTAGTTTGGTTCGGCTCTCCGCACGGGCCGCACCAGGCAATCGAAGAAGACCGCGTACTCTACGCCAATCAGAAGAAGAACCAGCAGCACTTCTACGGTGAGATAACCGGTATGGATCGCGCCTTTGGCAAGCTTCGCAAGGGACTGCGGAGCCTCGGTATTCACGAGAACACGCTCCTCTGGTATTGCAGCGATAACGGGGGTCTTCCTAAAGTCGGTACGACAGGCGGGCGCGGAAACAAGGGCAATATCTACGAAGGCGGCCTCCGTGTCCCCGCAATCCTTGAGTGGCCCGCGCGTATTCCAAAACCCCGGGCAACCAATGTCCCCTGCAACACATCGGACATTTATCCGACGCTTCTTGAGATCGCAGGTGTGCGGATGGGGAACCAGCCTCCGTTGGACGGAATTAGTCTCGCTGGGCTGATCGACGGCAAGATGAATGTTCAACCAAAACCGATAGGTTTCTGGGATCATCCTACCCGTGGTATCAGCACACCGAGTCTCAAGTGGATGACTGAGCTGCTTGAGGTGCAGAAAGCAAGCAAGGAAAGTAGCGAGACTTTCAGATTGCGCTTAGACGCAGGCAAAATCAGCAAGCAATATCCGGAAGACACCTTCCCCGGCCACGCTGCGTGGCTCGATTGGCCGTGGAAGCTTCATCGGATCCAGGCCAAGACAGCAAACGTCAAACTGGAGCTGTATAATCTTGCAGAAGACCCCGCCGAGCAAAAGGACCTAGTCAGCCAAGATACCGATAGGGTGAACTTCATGAAATCCCAGCTTGAAGCCTGGCTGGCATCTGTCGTTCGCAGTCTTAACGGCAAGGATTATCGTTGAATAGCCGGTGCCTTCAGCACTGTGACAGAACATGTTTGAAATTTAGAAGCCAATTAATTGAGTTAGTCTTTGGAGAGAATAATGAAAAGACGAGAATTCATCACCACGACAGCAGCCGGTACAATCGGACTGATGCTCGGGCGGGTAACATCAGCCGCGGATAGTCCGAAGGTAGAAAACAGGCCCAATATCCTTTTCATCATGACTGACCAACAATATGCCGGCATGATGAGCTGTACGGGAAACAAATGGCTTAAAACGCCTGCACTGGACCGACTTGCCGCTTCGGGCATCAGGTTTGAAAGAGCCTATGCCTGCAACCCCGTCTGTGTACCGAACCGGTTCAGCCTGCAGACAGGTCTTATGCCCAGTGCGATAGGAATGGGCCAGAACAGTGACTCCGGACGGGCAGCCGTGACCAACGCTATGATACAACAGTCGCTTGGCTGGCTTTTCCAGAAGGCGGACTATGAAACGGTCTATGGCGGCAAAGTGCACCTGCCCAGGAAGATGAACGGTGTGCAGAACCTTGGATATCGAAATCTAACGGGCGACCGGCGCCAGGGATTGGCGGATGCCTGCGCGAAATTCATCAAGGGACCGCACACCAGACCATTTTTCCTGTTTGCCTCGTTCATTAATCCACACGATATCTGCTACATGGCCATCAATGATTTTAACCGCACACAAGGAGAGGCCCCAATGGGCAACACGGATTCCAAAACTTGCGAGGCTGTACTGGATCGTGCGCGGAAAACCGGGGACATCAGTGCTTTTGTGGAGGCGAACTGCCCTCCACTACCCGCAAATCACGGAGTGCCGGAAGCTGAGCCGAAGTGCATAACACAAAAGTTCGTGAATGCAAGGTCTTTCCGGGCATATATCCGCGAGAAGTGGACTCAGAATCAATGGCGTCTGCACCGTTGGGCATACTGCCGGTTGACCGAAATGGTTGACAAGGAAATCGGGACACTGCTTGACGCCCTGCGAGAAGCGGGGATGGAAGATAATACCCTGATAGTCTTTACGAGCGACCACGGTGATATGGATTCTGCGCACAAAATGGAGCATAAGTCGGTGCTTTATGAAGAAGCTGTGCGTATTCCGTTCATAATGAGTTACAGGGGAGTGATTGCTGAGGGTAAGGTTGATGATACGCATCTGGTTTCCAATGGTCTCGACCTTCTTCCTACGCTTTGCGATTACGCAGGTATAGAAACGCCTGAAGGAATGAACGGCAGAAGCTTGCGAGCTTTGGCGCAAGGAAAAAATGTTAGAGAATGGCGTGATTTCGTTGTCTCAGAGAGTCAGAACGGGAGGATGTTACAGACAGGCCGCTTCAAATACTGTATTTACGACTCAGGTAGAGACCGCGAACAACTCATAGACCTGAAAAATGATTCAGGTGAAATGAAGAACCTCGCTGAGGTCGAGGACTACAAAGATGTCCTAAATACGCATCGTCAGCTTTTGCGAGGATGGGTTGAAAGAACCGGCGATAGAATTGCAGCCGAGTATGTTAATGTCAAATTATAGAGATTCGGTGTTGCTTAAGTCACTGGTGACGGAGTTTGTCCGGCCGAAGGGCGGAGCATAAGTGCATAAGAACACAAGGAAGAAAGCAAAAATGTTCAGAGGGGCTTCCTTCGACCCTTCGATTTTACTCAGGACGGGCTGCCCGTGAAGTGCGGGTGTATGATATATCGAAATTAGCGTCGTTTGAATTCTTATGCGGAAACTATATAAAAAAAATTATGCGCTTTTAGTCCTAAGGGACGATTAAGATGGAAGAATTCGTTGGAGAAAGGATTGAGGTGGAAAAAGACGAGACGTCGCCGCGGCCGGTGCGTTTCAAATAGCACGGGGCGGTCCATGATTTTGTGGAAGTGCTGAATGAACGTGTTGATACCGGGTATGGCGGGCTGCCCCCTCGCAGTCAGAAATGGTATACGCGGAGGCACCGCCGCTATTATGTCGTGAGAGATTCGGGAGGTGATGTTTTTAAGATATATCTTGATTACGCCAATCGCAAGAAACCAACATGGTGGTTGGTCGAAAAGTGGGAGAAGAAGAGTGATACTGGTGGATGAGAAAGTGAGTAGATTCGTGGATGTATGGTAAAAGGAGGTTATGGAATTATGAGAAGACCGATAATGAGTATTCTGATGTTATTTGTTCTGGCGGGATGCAGAAGTATTCCCTCCGGCGTAGAGGCGGTTCGGGACTTTGATGCCAGTCGGTACCAAGGTAAGTGGTATGAAATTGCGAGGTTGGACCACAGTTTTGAACGCGGGCTGAGCAACGTATACGCAGTTTATACTTTAAGGAAAGACGGAGGGATAGATGTTTTGAACAGAGGCCTTGATAAAGACAGCGGCAAATGGAAAGAAGTTCGTGGTCGAGCTTATTTTGTAAAGGGAGAGACTGTCGGCCGTTTGAAAGTTACGTTTTTTTGGCCGTTCTACGGCGGCTATAATGTGATTTCGCTTGATCACGAGAACTATTCTTATGCGATGGTCTGCGGTCCGACAAGGTCGTATCTATGGATATTGGCCCGAGAACAGACGCTTAGTAAGTCCATAATAGATAAACTGGTTAAGACCGCCGAAGATTCAGGTTTCAAAGTTGAGGAATTGATTTTCGTAGAACAGGATCGTTCGGGCTCTTAGTATGTTTATAGGATTTAGCTGCCGTCACTACGTGTCTCCACTACGTTCGCTTCGTCCTTCGGAGCCGCTCGGGACTAAAAGCTCACTGCGGTCGAGATGACAGGTTTTTAAGAAGAACAAAAAGAGTTATAATTGCGAGAGACGATGAGTATTGGCTATAGAAATTCTATTGCGAGATGGTATTTTTATATTACTCCCTTGTTTATATTGGTTGATTATTTCTGGGGGGTAAGTGTGCGGGTTAGTGCTCTTGATTCGTGGCCGGTGTATAAGAACGTTTATTACGGATTCTGTGTTCTCTGCGGGGTTTCCATGTACGTTGTTCCTCAATATACGGCCGTAGTGGCACTTTTTGAGAGTATAATCAACTTTACGATGATTATGCTGTGCCTCTTTGTGCCGTATGTGCAGAATATTTTGTTTGTGGATGATATTCTCGATGCGGATTTTAAGACTATGGGAGGGTCGTTAAATATTCTACCGATAGTGAATCTTTTGATAGTGGGTTCCTGTGCGGTGCTGACTTTTCATAAAAGCATTCAGACAATAAAAGTAGCTTTCTTTGGGCCGACTTCCAAACGGTCGCGGGAGTCAGATTAGCGCTAATGCAAGCACCGGTGGGCTTTTCGTTCAATGACAAGATGAAATGAAATTGGCGTAAAGATATGAAGTGGCGTATAAAATATATTGTTATATTCGCCTCAGGCTTAGTGCTGCTTGCAATGGAATCCTTATGGCGATTGTTTCCCTATCTGCTAAGAGAACATGCCCTCAAGGTCGATTCCGCCTATTTCATTATTGCTTGCGTTGTATGCGGTACAATGCCTTTGACAATCGCGTTGCTTTACACTATACACAGGTATCTCCGGCAGCTAAAAGACAAGAAACAGACTGAAGCGAACAAGTTGCCTGATTCGGACCTTCTTTCGTCTTAGGCTTCGGGTGGCCGGTGAGTTTTAATATTGGAAATCTCTTGTAAAGAATGAGTAGGCTTGAGTCAAAAAATAAAA
Source organism: uncultured Pirellulales bacterium (assembly GCA_964417935.1). GTDB lineage: Bacteria > Planctomycetota > Phycisphaerae > Sedimentisphaerales > Anaerobacaceae > NIOZ-UU13. Next base: position 72,474 of record CAYQKF010000002.1, on the reverse strand, counting down.
GAAAGCAGTTCGAAACAGAGGAACATGCATTGCGAAACATATTCAACGAGTGGCAGCCGATAGGTTTTTCAACACCAGAAGATGAGTATGATTGCTTAGTTCATAATCTGCTGAGCGTCTTGCATGCCGGCTGGGAAAAACGTGACATTGCTGCAAGAATCAAGAAAGAGATTGAGCATCATTTTGGGCTGGTTTCTGTTCAGGCGAAGGAGATTGAGTCAGTAACAAACAAAATTTGGGAATGGTGGAAGAGTAGAATTTAATAATCGGAGAAATGTTCCAACGTCTCGAAGGAGTTTAGCCGTTGAGAAACAGCGGCCGGTGGGCTTTTTGTTACTATGTGGATTTTGAAGCAGTGAAGATTTAATTGTGTGAGAATGAATTGAGGTAAAGATGGGAATTCTCTGGGAAGTCGTACAAACCGGCTTGATGTATGGCCAGAAACGAAAATCCGATACGATTGAGGACAGAGTTCAGTTTCTTGAGAATCAGATTTCAAGGATACAGAACACGTTGCGTGAGCTGGTGAAGAAGCTTGAGGAGATTCACGGACTGGATATCGATGGCGACGGCAAGGTCGGTTAGATATTGTTCTGATCGAGAAGTCTAATTGGTGGGGCAAGCCCCACCCTACAAGACTGACGAATCGGTGCAACCGGACTCTCTTTCGCCTACGGCTTCGGATGGCCGACGAGCTAATCGTTCTGCTGATGAAAATGAGATGAATTAAAACATATAGAGGTATTGCCATGAACGTGCTTAAAGTCAGAAGGTATATCCTGTGGGGTGTACTCGCTGTGCTGGCAGCAATCATAATCTATAGAATTGGTTTCCACGTCCCTTCTCCTATAGGCTACACAACCCCCAAATAAATTTGGGGGCTAAATATAAAAAGCCCTCAATAAACTGAGGGGCTAAATATTTTTGGGCCCGCGTCCCCGATCGGAGTCGAGGACGAGTTTCGCAGGGGTGACAGTGGGAGCAGCAGTAATTACCTTTTCTTCATTCCTGTGGGTAGTTCTATTCCGAATCGTCCCTGTGCTTCTCTAAAGTCCACTATAATCTTAGCTGCTGCACACGGTTCATCCACTACCGTGAAGACATTCAAATCATCCGGGGCGGTGTACTTGTGTTCTTTGAGCATCTTTTCCTCCATCCACTCAATTAATCCTTCCCAGTATTCACTGCCCATCAAAATCACGGGGAAAGATGCCTGCTTTAATGTTTGAATCAATACCAGCGATTCGAAGAACTCATCCATAGTCCCGTATCCGCCGGGGAAGACTATAAAACCGTGTGCGTATTTCAGGAACATCACTTTGCGGACGAAAAAATATCGAAAATGCAGGGACAGGTTCTGGTAATCGTTTGGAAGCTGCTCCATCGGCAGTTCGATATTAAGGCCGATGCTTTGACCTCCTGCTTCTGTAGCTCCTTTATTTGCTGCTTCCATAATGCCTCCGCCTCCGCCGGTTATTACGGCGAATCCAGCCTTTGCTATTTCCGCAGCGGTCTGCTCGGCAAGCTTATAATATCGCTCCTGGGGCTTAGCGCGGGATGAGCCGAAGAACGACACGGCAGGGCCAACGGGAGCAAGCTCTTCGAAGCCTTCTGTAAACTCAGCCATTACTCTGAATATTCGCCAGAGGTCCTGTACCGGATTTTCGATAGTATCAATCATATTTCGTATCTCGATTCTCGATTCTCGTTGCTCGTACTACGAGTATCAAACATTGCATTTTCTATTTTACGTTTTTCACTACCATAAAGCCGGTTTTTTTGCGGCAGGGCAGAATTTTTCAATCGGGCAATTCGCACAATCCGGCTTACGAGCCTTACAAATATTTCGTCCATGAAAAATCAACAAATCACTGAATAACAACCAGTTCTTCTTGGGCACTATTTCGGCCAAATCGAATTCCAACTTTACCGCATCTTTGTTCTCGGATAGTCCCAATCGGCGTGATAGCCGAATAACGTGGGTATCGCAGACTACGCCCGGTATCCCGAAGGCGTTGGCTAATACCACATTTGCGGTCTTTCTGCCCACGCCGGGGAGTGTTAAAAGCTCCTGCATTGTATCGGGGATTTTGCCGTCGAATTGCTCTGTTATCTTTGTACAGGCGCCCTTGATATTAACTGCCTTATTGTGGTAAAAGCCTGTGCTTTTTATATCCGATTCGATTTGTTTTATGTCGGCTGTTACCCAATCCCTGGCCGAGGTGTATTTTTTGAATAAATCCTTAGTAACCATATTGACCCGCACATCCGTGCACTGGGCTGAGAGGATTGTCGCTATTAACAGCTCAAGAGGATTTACAAACTTAAGTGCGATCTTGGCCTGAGGGTACGTCTTTGTCAATATTGGGAAGATTTTCCGGACCCTTTCGGCGGCTTCGGCCTTGTCTATTTTAGTTTTTTTTACTGCCGTTTTTTTTGGCATAGGTACTATTAGTCTGTCACGACTGAATTTGTTTATAATGTTGGATTACATTATATCACCGACGTTTCTGGATTCCTGATTCCGCAGGAATGACAAGTTACTTATTCGAGTTTAACACAATATTATTTTTAAGGGAGCTCCTGCAAAAGCTCTTTTAGCTTTCCGGCAAAAAATATCTCATGGAATTTCAGAGGCTCTTCGGCTCCGGGTATAAACAATATGGTTACCGGCACACCGGGTTCATTATACTTGTTTTTCAACGCGAGTGTTGCAGGATAATCCTTCGCAGTAGTGTCAGCTTTAACTACCAAGACTCCTTTTTCCTCGATTAGTTCTGCGATGTCTTTACGATGGTAAACTACTTTGTCCACCGCCTGACAACTCAGGCACCAATCGGCGGTGAACTTAATTAAAACAGGTCTTGCTTGGGCTAAGGCACTGTCTATAACAGTGGAGTCGTAGTCCTGCCAGGGGATTTGCTCACCGGCCGGTGTCGGTAAAAACACCCACCCTGCTGCGAACAACAGGACAATAGCAGCCATTCTGGTGAGCCACTTGCGTGCTGCTTTCGTGTTGTAGCTGACCCAGCCGCTCCACATCCAGACACAAAAACCGAGAACCACCGCAAAATATAACACATTCGTTCTGTAGATTTGTGGCAAAGCTCCAATAAGCTTTACGGCTATAATGAGCAGGACAAATCCGATGCCCTGCTTGAATAATTCCATCCATCGTCCGGCCTTGGGCAGGCGATTTAGTAAGGCGGGCATTGAAGTTAGTATAGCATAGGGTGCAGCCATTCCCACACCTATTGCCATTATAACGACAGTGGCCAGTGACCAATGCTGGGCCTGGGCCCATCCGAAAGCAACTGCCAATACTCCAAAGCCGCAGGGCGTGCTTAAAATGGCTGCCAAAAAGCCCGTTCCAACAGCGCCGGAATAGCCTTTGCCGGAACCTGATTTAGATGCTATTGAAGAGGGCACAGTAATATTAAAAACCCCGAACATCAGCAATGCCAGCACAACCAGCAAAAGCACCATCGCAGTAACGAAGGCGGGATTGCGGAACTGGTCACCCCATTGTAACACCGTTCCATAGAAGATTTGCAGGATAATATTTACACCTGCAAGAGATGCGAAAAACAACAATATTCCGAGACAAAAAGCAAGGCCCATCACTATTGATTGCTTTTTGCCTGTTTTTGCCTGCTGAACGATTCGCATTACGATAAGAGGCAGCACCGGCCAGACACACGGCATAATATTCAGAGACAGGCCCGCTAAAAGCGCTAAACCCAGAGCGAAGGGGATTGAATAACCTGGTGCTTTAATTGTCTTTCCATTACCATTGGCTGTTTCAGCACTAATATGTTTCCAGGAGCCACGCTGACTCCAGTCAATCTTCGTCTGTAGAGTTTTCTCGAACGGCGGCAGGCATATCTTGCTCGTACAAGCGATACCGGAAATCTTGACCTCAACATTGCCCTTATCAATCACAGTAGTCTTTGTCTGAGGTTTGACTGTTGTAATTGGTATAAAGATAGTGAAATGACCTTCGTAAACCTCGATTTTGTTGTTCAGCGAGTCTGTGAAGAGATGCCATTTCGGGAAGAGGGTTTGGCCAAAATCAAAATTATCTGATTTGGCTTGAACCTTCAGTTCAAATCCGGCGGCAGGCGCGGTTTTGGGCTTTGCGTAATAGTGAAGGTCATCGGTCCCTTCAAATATGACCGCTATACCGGTTTTTGAGTCCATGTGAGCAGGTTCGAGGCGTGCAGACGAAAACTCCTTTTCGAATCTTACCAGCTCGATACTTGTGGTAACATCGGGGTTGATTGTTGAACCTGGCTCGGTTAAGTTTTGGCCTGAGGCGCAACAGGTAGCGGCAAGAACACAAACCGTCCACAATACGCCTGTAAGAAGTTTATATTTCGATATCACAGCAGTTCTTTCCCCCAAAAAAGCTCAGAGGTAATTGAAGTACAAACAATATTAGTCAGCCGACTGGTCTTGCTGTTCTTTTTGTTCGGGTTTTGGCTGTTTGTTCTTATTGTTCCTGGCTTGCTCGGCGGCTAACAGATCGGCAACTGTTGGCTTGTCCAACCGGCCGCCTTCCAAAATCAATGTTACATCATCAGCGTCGAGAGTTTCGTATTTGAGCAGGGCCTTTGCTATTTGCTCGAGGTTATCTTTGTTTGCTTCTATTAGCTCTTTTGCTTTTTCATAGCCCTCGCGGGTAATCTTTTTTACCTCGGTATCAATTATTTCGGCTGTTTTCTCGGAGTACTCTTTCTCGCCCGGCATGAGGTATATCTGGTCCCTAACCCCCATATCGGGGGCGTAACTTATGAGACCAAGCTCACTGCTCATACCCCAGGTCAAGACCATCTGTTTTGCGATATTGGTGGCCTGTTGAATGTCGTTCTGTGCGCCGCTGGATATGTCATCACAGAACATTTCTTCGGCAATTCGGCCACCGAAGCACACCTGCAAAAGAGCCATGCAATATCTTCTTGTGAATATCGTTCTGTCCTTTTCGGGCAGAGCAAAAGTGGCCCCGCCCATCGGCCCACGAGGTATGATACTTACCTTGTGAAGGGGGTCGGCGTCTTCCAAGAGTGATTGCACGAGAGTATGGCCGGCTTCGTGATAAGCGGTGATTTCTCTTTCCTTTTTGTCGATGACCCTGCTCTTTTTTGCTCTTCCCCAGCGGACTTTGTCGCGTGCTTCTTCGAGGTCAGCCATTTCGACATTGTCTTTATTTGCCATAGTTGCGGCCAGGGCAGCTTCGTTGATAATTGCCGCCAGGTCGGCTCCGCTGAACATAGGCGTGCCGCGAGCGAGTCTTTCCAGACTGATATCGGGTCCCAATTTCACTTTTTTAGCGTGAACTTTCAGGATATCGACTCGTCCTTTTAAGTCCGGCAGTGGAACAAAGATTTGCCTGTCGAATCTTCCCGGTCGCGTGAGCGCATGGTCTAAGATGTCCTGGCGGTTTGTCGCGGCAATCACAATCACCTGGTCGTTGGTATCAAAGCCGTCCATCTCAACGAGTATGGCATTTAGTGTTTGCTCTCGTTCATCGTGTCCGCCGCCGGCAAAGCCTGCACCGCGTTTTCGCCCGATTGCGTCAACCTCGTCAAGGAAGATGATGCAGGGCGAATTTTCTTTGGCCTGCTTGAAGAGGTCGCGTACTCGTGAGGCCCCGACGCCAACGAACATCTCTACGAAATCGCTGCCGGATATGCTAAAGAACGGCACATCAGCCTGGCCTGCTATGGCCTTTGCAAGTAATGTCTTTCCGCAGCCCGGCGGGCCTACCAGTAAAACTCCGCGGGGGATACGGCCTCCCAGGCGTTGGAATTTTTTCGGATTTTTCAAAAACTCGATTATCTCAGCTACTTCTTCTTTTGCTTCCTCCACACCGGCCACGTCCTCAAACGTTACTTTGGCGCGGTCTTTTCCCTGCAGACGATGTTTGCTTCGACCAAATGACATCAACATTCCACCGGCCCCGCTGCGAAGGTTGCGGGCAAACAGAAAGTAGAAAAGACCCACTAAAATAATTATTGGCAGTAACATGCTTATCAAATTAATAAGCCAGGTCCTGGGCGGAGCAATGTCATTCTTTACGTTGTTTTCCTCCAATAACTTCACAAGCCGAGCACCATGTGATTCCGGGATATAATAAACCACAAAAGAAACCTTAGCCTTGCTTTCGCGACTGGCAAGACCTGCGTCATTGAATTTACCTATTATCTCCATATCCTTTATGGTAACACTATCGATGTGGTTGTTCTCAACATGATATACAAATTCACTCCATTTAACTTCATCAACCCTCTGCCATTGTTGGAGCATCATTATCGCTGTGAATATCAGAATTGCGATTATAAGGTAGCTAAAGGGCCCTCGCTTATAACGAGGCAGCGGCGGCTTTTGGCCCGGTTTGTTTTGTTGGCCGCGACGTCGTGGCAGATTTGACTTTTTGTTTTGACTGTTGCTCATAATTCGTATTTAGCATTTGTTGCGGAAAACAAAAACCGACGATGTCGCCTCTGCCCCTGCTTCCGCAGGGGTAAACTTGTCCCCGCAAAAGCGGAGAGCAGGTGTCCGGGGCGAAAAAGCTGGATTCCCGCTTCCGCGGGAATGACAAATACTGTTTCCGCGACAGGAACTATTTAGTTCTTCTCTTTACGATTCTACCATTTTTTTTCCATTAGTTCTACGATTTTCCTCGCCAGATTGTTTGCAGCCAGACTCGAAGCATATTTAAAATCCTGCTTTTGGTATATAGAATAGCTTGCTGAGGCGCTGACCGACTCATTGTCTATCAGCAGATCTCCCGTCTTTAGATTTTTCCAGTTGACGAGGGCTTGCAGCTCCACTTCTTTTTCAAGAACACGTCCGGTTTCGCGTTCGGTGCTGAGCGCTAATTCCCCGATAGATAATATTTGGCCGCTTATTACGGTATCAGCCCGGTCCCGGCTGGAGACAATTTTGTAGGGTGTCTCTACCTCGATACGCTTCGACAAGGCATCGGAAAGTTCGTATTCCACTCCTCGTCGAAAGGTCTGGTTGTCAAACATTTCGAGGCAGATGCTGTCCACGTTTTGCGGAAACATCGATTCGTTGGAATAGCCGCTCAGTTCGGCGCATCCACAAAGGCCTAAAGTAAAGTGCACAAGGGCATAAGAGCACAAGAGCACAAGTATCCCTGGACGTGTATAGATATGGCTATTGTTGGGATTTTGTTTCTTCATTTTTTGTCTCTTTGTCGGTCAAATTGTTGGTGAGTATTTCCTTTGCCATTTCTGCCGCCTTAGTGCCCGGCCAATCACTTATTACCATGTCGAAATAGAGATTAGCCGACTGCATGTTGCCGGTCCTTATGTAGTGCCGGCCGATACTAAATTGTTTGTAGGCTAATTGCTCGTCTATCTCTTTTAGTATTTGGTCAACAGCTATTTCTTCGGCATCATTGGGATATAGTAATTTTAATTTTTCGTAACAGCTTTTTGCGATGTTCAGGTTCGAGGCGTCATAAAACGGTCTTTTATGCTCAGGGTGATTGTTGTATGCAGCGTGTTTGCATCGACCCATACCAAGAAGCGCATCGGCGCCGGTTTTTCCTGTTTGCCATTGCGATGATATCTCCCACCATTTGAGGTATGCTTCGTTGAACTGTTCTCTTTTTTCATAATGTTCGGCTACTGCTATGGCTGCCTTTAATCCGATTGGGGTATCAGGGCCTGCCCGGTCGGAAATCTTTTCCATAATCCTGACGCCCTCGGCATAACCCTTCATCTTGACGACATGAAGCACCCGTTTTTTCTGACCCCGTAAATAAGCCGTTGCTATGGCGTATTGCCTGTTGAAAACCAGCTCCCGAAATTCGCTATCGGGATGTTCGGTAAGCAGCTTATCGTAGTTGCGGATTGCCCTGGTGAAGTCTCCTTTTTCTTCATATTTTTGTGCCACAACTACAGTTGCTTCGGTGCCAATTGGCGAGTCACCTGCGTGGTCGCTAATCCTTTTCATAATTTTGAGGCCCTCAGCGAACCCATTCACTTTGAAGACGCCAAGCACTGTTTTTGTCTGGCCGGTTAAAAAGGCCGTCGCTATCGCAAACTGTCTGTCTAAGGCCGCATCACGGAGCTCACTTTCCGGGTATTCAGTAAGCAGCTTGTCGTAGCTATCGGCCGCTTCGATGAACTTGCCTTTGCAAAAGAGCAGCTCTGCCTTGATAAAGGCGTCCAAATCAGGCCCTGCAATTTCGGGAAAGTCTTTTTTGAGTGTATCGAATGCCTTGCGAGCAGCCTTGGTTTGGCTGGTGTTGACCAGTTTTTTCGTTTCGGCTACGGCCAGCAGGAATTTATCCTTGCCCTGGGCGGAGACAGCCTTCCAGTCCCGGTCTTTTCCTAAGCGCCAGGTATCTGCCGAGACCGTCGATAAAACCGGCAGCAAGGCCGCTATTGCCAACGTCATAAATCGCATCCTGTATTTGAGCATATATCAAACCCACAACTGCTTTCGTAATTCGATAGTTTCGGCACAAACCAGTATTATACCTGTTCCTGAAGTTATTGCAAACCCACACTTTAATATATAATATCCTCCAATTTTTCCATTATAATTGCAAGAAAAACTTGTTTTTTGTGTCTTTGCGGGTTATAAATTTATGGACTAATCAACCGTAATTTTGTGAAGCTAATGGAGGTGCAAAATGGCTAAAGGTTTATTGACAATTCTTATAGCAATTGCAGTCGTCTTGAGTTTGGCATTTGTTGTCGGCTGTCAGTACGATGAACAGTGTGGTTTTAGGCTTGGCTTAGGAGATGTTCGCTGCATAACGGTCGAGGATTATGCGGACAAGATGAAGGCCGGGTGGGTCGGGCAAATGGCCGGCGTGGGCTGGGGGGCGCCCACTGAGTTCAAGTTTAAAGGTGAAATCATACCCGAAGATAAGATGCCGCAGTGGGAGCCGGAACTGATTAACCAGTTCCGGCAGGATGACATTTACGTCGAGATGACTTTCCTGCGGACACTTGAGCTATACGGCTTTGATTGTTCAATCCGCCAGGCGGGTATTGATTTTGCAAACAGCGGCTATAGGCTCTGGCATGCCAACAGGAATGGTCGTGATAATTTGCGGAAGGGGATTGCGCCGCCCGACTCAGGACATCCGGAGTTTAACAAACACGCCGACGACATCGATTACCAGATTGAGGCGGATTACGCAGGCCTCATTGCGCCTGGGTTGCCGAATGTAGCTATCAAGCTGGGCGAAAAATTCGGGCGACTTATGAACTACGGTGACGGTCTCTATGGAGGCCAGTTCGTTGGTGCTATGTACGCCGAGGCCTTCTTTAAAGATGATATGGTTAAGATTGTCGAGGCGGGTCTGAAATGTATCCCAAAAGACAGTCAATACGCTGAATGTATTCGCGATGTGCTTACGTGGTATAAACAAAATCCCGATGACTGGGAAAAAACCTGGCAGCTTATCAACGAAAAGTATCATCTCAACACTGCATATCGGCGTTTTTCCTGTAGCGGACCGAAAGGCGAATTCAATATCGACGCCAAGATTAACGGGGCCTATATCGTGATGGGCCTGCTGTACGGCAAAGGTGACCCGGACGAGACGATAATTATCTCGACACGCTGCGGCCAGGACTCCGACTGTAATCCATCGAGCGCAGGCGGGATATTGTTCACCACGATCGGCTTTGATAATCTGCCGGACAAATTCAAGTCTGCCTTGAATCCGGAAGGCAAATTCAGCCATACGCCATACAATTTCCCAACTCTCGTAGAGGTGAGCAAGAAACTCGTTCGCCAGGCGGTCAAGCGAGCCGGCGGGCAGATGGGAAAGAACGCCGAGGGAAAGAAGGTCTTTGTCATCCCAATTCGAAAGCCGAGGCCCAGTAAGCTCGAACAATGCTGGGAAGCCGGGCCAATAGCAAATAGTAAATTCACCGAACAAGAGATGGCTCAGATAAAGGTTCCCAGCAAGTAAATACGTCGGAAATCAATATTATAAAGAGAATATCTCAAAGCTGTCACCCTGAGCGAAGCGAAGGGTCTGGCTAACTGAAATAAGAGATTCTTCGCGGAGTTTATCCTTGAGCAGAGCGAAGGGCTCAGAATGACAAATATATTTTGAGATAATTTCAACGGTGGCGGTAAGCGTTGTGCTATCAGCCGCCTTTTTTGATTTTACGTTTGTGATTTGGTTTGCTTTTGCGTAATTTGGTTGACAAGCTGCTTCGATTTTGGTATTGTCTTATGAGAGGTAACTGAAGATGAAATCGATGAAAGTCCTCTGCTTGATTATAATTCTAATTATTTCTGCTGCTGGGTGTACGAAGAAAGAAAATCCACTCTGCAAAGCTGCGCAGGGCGGTGACATTGAAAAGATACGAATACTAATTTCAGAAGGTGCTGATGTCAACGTAAAGGGCTAAGGAATGATAAAGTTGTAATAGTATGAATTAGGAGTGTAGCAAAATGTCAAAAAATATGAATCGTCGAGAGTTTGTGAAAAAATCTCTAATTACTTCTGCCGTTGTTACGTCGGCTTTGAGTTTTGAAGAAGAGGCTTTATTGGCGCAAATGAAGAAGCCGGCTAAGCTGCCGGCGGATTCGGTCAAGGGTCTGCCGGCGGGCAGGATTGGCAAGCTTAAAATTAGCAGGATAATCTGCGGGGGAAATCTAATCAACGGCTATGCCCATAGCAGAGATTTGATTTACGTGTCTGAATTGTTAAGAAATTATTTTACAGATGAAAAAGTAATTGAAACTTGGCAGATATCTGAGGAAAACGGAATAAATACTGCCATAGCGAATGTCCGCGGTGGAGAAGGCGATAAAATAATTGAGAATACGATTCGACTTCTCAATAAATATTGGAATGAAAGAGGCGGCAAAATCCAGTGGATTGCGCAAACCAACCCAAGAGTAAACGACCTGACAAGTAGTATAAAAAAGGCCGTTGACAATGGGGCAGTTGGAGCTTTTATACAGGGTGGCGTTGGGGACAGTTTTGTCAAAGATGGCCGTGTTGACCTGCTCGGTAAAGCAATCGACTTTATCAAACAAAATGGATTAATCGCAGGTGTCGGGGGGCATTTAGTAGATGTACCTATTGCATGCGAGAAAGAGGGGATAGAGCCCGATTTCTATTTTAAGACTCTAAATGATGTGGATTATAACTCTGCGACTCCCCAACGCACTATCGAATTCATGAAAAATGTGAACAAGCCGTGGATTGCTTATAAGGTTTTAGGTGCAGGCGTAATCCATCCGAAAAAGGGTCTCAAATATGTATTCGAGAACGGTGCCGATTTTGCGTGTGTGGGGATGTTCGATTTTCAGGTTATTGAAGATGTGCTTATTGCCAGGGACATATTATCAGGCAAAATGAACAGACGCCGTCCCTGGAGAGCGTAATACACTTAACAAGTATCTGTTGCGGAAAACAAAAACCGACGATGTCACCCCTGCGAAAGCAGGGGTCCAGAGCGAAAAAGCTGGATTCCTGCTTTCGCAGGAATGACGAATCACATATTCAAGGCCGACGTAATACCAGGAGGATAGAGTAAATGTCGAAAAGGTTGGATCGTCGAGAGTTCGTCAAAAAATCTATACTTGCTTCTGCTGCTGTGACATCGGCTTTAAGTCTTGAAGAGAAGGCTCTATTAGCACAAATGAAGAAACCGACCAAACAAACCACAGATTTGGTCAAGGGCCTGCCGGCGGGCAGGATTGGTAAGGTTAAGATTAGCAGGATAATCTGCGGCGGTAATCTAATCGGCGGATTTGCGCACAGCAGAGATTTGATTTATGTATCTTCTTTACTGAATCACTATTTCACAGATGAAAAGATTATCGAAACTCTCCAGATATGCGAGGAAAACGGGATAAATACTATTATTACAAACACCCGCTCGGCCGGCCTTCTCAAGAAATACCGGGACGAAAGGGGCGGTGAGATTCAGTGGCTCGCACAATGCAATGCAGAAACAAATGACCTTACAAGTGATGTGAAAATGGCTATTGATAATGGAGCGGCTGGGGCTTTTTTGATAGGTAATATTGGAGATAATTGGGCGAGGAACGGACGGGCCGACCTTATCGGAAAAGTTGTCGAATTTATCAAAAAAAATGAAGTAATAGCCGGTGTCGGCGGACATAACCTCCGGACGCCTATGGCGTGCGAAAAGGCGGGGATAGAAGCTGACTTCTATATGAAAACCCACCACAGCACCAATTACTGGTCCACGCGTCGGCCCGAGCAAAATAAAGATGTTATTGATAACTACAACGAGGACAACTACTGGGACAAGGAACCTGAAAAAACCGTCGGGTTTATGAAGATGGTAAAAAAGCCCTGGATTGCTTATAAGGTCTTGGCGGCAGGGGCTATCCATCCCAGAGATGGTTTCAAATATGCTTTTGAGAATGGGGCTGATTTTCTCTGCGTGGGGATGTTCGATTTTCAAATCATTGAAGATGTACTTGTTGCCAAAGATATATTATCAGGCAAACTGAACAGACGCCGTCCCTGGAGAGCTTGATTATGGGTGTTTGTGAGCAAACTTTTTTTGAGAGGGACAAATTATGTCAGGAAAATTAAATCGTCGCAATTTCATGAAAAAATCAGTAGCGGTATCGGCTGGTACAACGTTGGGCCTGGGTCTTCGTGGAAAACAAGTGAAGCTGGCAGCGGCAGAAAGAAAAGGCAGAGCGCTTCAGGACGCTTCCGGTAAAGGTATGCCGATGGGCAGAATCGGCAAATTGAAGATAAGCCGATTAATTTCCGGTGGAAATCTGATCAGCGGCTGGTCACATGCAAGAGACTTGATATATGTGCACCACCTTATGAGGCATTACAACACAGACGAAAAGGTTATGGACACGCTGGAACTGCTTGAAGAGCACGGGGTAAATACGATTATTGCGGACCCGAGTGAGAGGCCTTATAGAATTTTTCCGAAATACTGGAATGAAAGGGGCGGCAAGATTCAATGGATAGCCGAGGGCCATCCGGTCATAAAAGACCTTAAAACGGATATAAGAAAGTCTCTGGATTACGGAGCTTCGGCGGTCTATATTCAGGGTGTTATCGGTGACAGGTGGCTGCGAAGCGGCCATATCGATCTTCTTGGGGAGTGTGTTGACTTTATTAAATCCAAAGGCGTGCCCGGTGGTATTGGCGCTCATCTTCTGGATGTGATTGTTACTTCTGAGCAGCGCGGATATAACGCTGACTTTTATGTGAAGACTTTACATCACAGTAACTACTGGTCGGCCCGAAGGCCCGGGCAGAATTCGGATGTATGCGAGAATCGTGCGGACAATTACTGGTCGATGACGCCTGAAAAGACGATAGAATTTATGAAGAAAGCTGCCAAACCCTGGATAGCTTTTAAGGTTTTGGCTGCGGGTGCCATTGAACCCAATTCCGGTTTTAAGTACGCTTTTGAAAATGGAGCTGATTTTATTTGTGTGGGGATGTTTGATTTTCAGGTTATCGAAGATTCGATTATCGCAAAAGATGTGCTCAAGGGCATCAAGAACAGACAGCGACCCTGGAGAGCATGATACTTAACCACAATTAGTGGTCTGTAACACGATAAATGCGTGGTGGTTGCTGGCAGCTATTCAGCGCCATCCAATTAAATGCGGAAACGCACGCTTCTAACAGGCGTGTTACAGAATATTAGCTTGTCCGCGAAGTGGTGATTTTCAGTAGTCTTTAAAGTTTCTCATCCATTGTGGTCAATCACCGGACAGGACGCCGCCGCCGAGGGTCCACGGGCCGGATTCATTGTACTCTTTATGCCATTTGAGGGTCCACAACTCTTTAAGCCCCACTTTACGAGCCGAATAGTCTAAGAACAGACAACCGGCGAACCCGTCGTGCCGGTTGAGGCAATAGCGCCCCATCTGCGCCTCGTCGTTCCACCGCTCGCCGCTATAGCTGGGCGGCCTGTCTGTGTGTAACGTCCAGCCGTTATAGCGCTGGGCCTCCAGGAACAAGGGCACGTACCCTGCCCCGGCCACCGTGGGCCCTCGCCAGAACCAATTTACTCCCCCGCTGTGAGGTTCCCGGCTTGGCTGGGGGTCAACACACCAGCCGTTGATTCCGTAACTTCCCTTCATCTGCTTTTTCCAGTGACTCTTGTTCGTGTAGCCCCAGGCCATGGTCACACCAAGATACATTCCTTCGGCACCCGAGTTTATCCCGAATTCATCCACCCAAGGTTTCGTTGCGTTGGGGCAGCAAGTGAATTCATCATCCCACTTGTAGTAATCGCCAAGTGCGTAGACCCATCGATTGTCCTGAGGCTCGGCCGTAAAGCCCGCCATGAATCGGCCGTCGTAGTCGTCGGCGTACATCGAAAAAAATATGCCCCACTGCTTGAGCTTGCTTAGGCACGCAACGCTCTTTGCTTGTTCCTTTACGCGCTGCAGAGCCGGCATCAGTATCGACATCAATAGCGCAATAATTGCGATTACCACCAAAAGCTCTATTAGTGTAAATCCTTTACGATATCCTTGGCCTTTAGGACTTCTTTTGTGCATAATAGAACTCCTAACCTTTGCTTTTGCTCATCTATGAGATGCGTAAAAATACCTTTGTGTTTCGTTAATTTTGTATTTCTATGTTTTTTAGGCTTTATTGCCAAAAAAATATTATATCCTAAATATGGTTTTTTAGCAATATAAAATCGTGTGAAGTATTAAAATATGGTTCTCCTCAAATAAAATTGGTGGATCCCACCCGTCGTGGCTCGATTGGCGGAGCCGAGACGCGACAGGACCTCGTTAGAGAATGTTTTCTACCGACTTTTTGGGAGTTGAGTTTTATCTGTCGCGGCCTGGCACGGCCATGCCGAGCCACGACGGGTGCACCGGTGATTTTCTTAGTATTCTTTAAAGTTTCTCATCCATTGTGGCCAGTCAGATGACTGGGCGCCGCCAGTTTGAGTCCAAGGGCCATTCGTATCGTATGTTCGACTCCACTTTAAGGCCCACAACTCCTTAAGCCCAATTTTTCTGACAGACCAATCCAGAAAAGCACCGTTTATCGTCTCGTTGTGTCGTTTGACACAGAAACGGCCCATATTGCTGCCCGCCTGCCACTGCTGATCGTAATACGCTGGAGGTTCATTGGTGGGGCTTGGCCAGCCATCAATCCACTGAGCATCCAGAAACAGTGGTATATAACCTGCTCCTCTAACATTGGGAGTCTTCCATCGCCTGGCATAGTTTTCTTGTGATTGGCCCACACCCTCAGTGGTATTTCGAGTCTCCACCCACCCGTTTATCCCATAGCTGCCGTAATCACCTTTTGTCAGGAAGTCGCCGGGGTCGATGCCCCAGGCTCCGAACGGGGACTTGCCTCCCTCGGTATAAGGTTTCATCGCCATTGGGCAGCAGCGTAAATCCGGTTCCTTGTAGTACTGCCGGGTCGCATCCATCCACCATAGGCTGCCATTTCTCTGGCCGACCCAGCCTTTCTGGAAATAACCGTTGTTATCATCCGTGTACATCTTAAAGATAAGTCCCCATTGTTTCAGGTTCGACTGACAGGCAACCCCCTTTGCTTGTTCCTTAATCCGCTGTAGCGCGGGCATCAAGATTGCCATCAATAGCACAATGATGGCAATCACTACCAATAGCTCTATTAACGTAAACGCTGTTAGAAATGTTCCGCTTTGGCGGTCAGGAATCTTAATTTCTAACGGGGTAAAGCCGTGTCGCTTGCACATTATGGTTCGCCTTTCTTATGTAATAGTTTTTTAGTAATCCTTAAACTTTCTCATCCATAGGGGCCAATCCTCAGGGTTGGACGCCGCCGGCTTTGGCCCGCGGCCCTGCCGTGTTCTGGTTGTTTATCCGGGCCCGTACAGCCGAATGTCGTCAAAAAACATTTTGCCTAAACCGCCAGGCTGTAGGTTGTTCTTATCACCGAAGCAAATAGCAATAGAATGGACATCGGTAAGATCCACGCCCGTGAACGCCTGCAGGTCGATAGTCCATTCCGTCCAGGTATCTATCCGTACTACGTTGGCGTTATCATGAAAGACCGCCGAAGTGCCGTTGAGAACAACACTCATAGGCGAGGGAATGTTAGACGCATCGCCGTGAAACCACAGTGACAAAACTCCGGCACCTTCTTCGGTCCAATCCTGTGGTGGATTCAGCGACCGCTCTGCCTTCGAGAACTTGAAGAGAGTATTGTAGAAATACGGCATCGACTGCCTACCACCGTGAACGGTGTTTCGCTCGGTAAAGGGAGGAATAGTATAGCCAACAACAGCGCCGTTTATAGACGGATTGTAGTATCCGTCCAACCACGTGTCAAATATCCTGTTGCTCTCAGGATCACAGGGATCAAGGTCATTGTAGGACTCAAAATCATCAATGATAACATAATCGATTTCCGGCAGACTCCCCATGCCCTCTGCCAGCCAGTTTTTGGTAAATTCTTTCAAATCGTCAAAGTTCACTTTGCCGTCATTGGTAAGGTCCGCTCCGCGGCACCAGAAAAAACTATTGTCGCTTTCCAGCCAGCGTTCGGCAAAAATGGCAAAATCCCTAAAGTCCACTCGCGTATCATTATTAAAGTCACCTAACCGGAATTGCCATGTGAATTGGGGATAATCCAGCCCTTCACAGATACTCCAGATATCCTCGGTTCCGTTCACGGACTCCACCACAAAATCCCAGCCGGCACTGAAAAAGGTGCCTTTCGTCTGCATCCCGGCGGTCGTCTTGCCGTTGGCATCATCGCAGCCGATACCATACCGTTCCCGCCCGCACATATTGTTTCGACCGCTGGTATGAATATCCCAGAAAGAAGTCTTAATAATCGCTTCATCATTATATCCCACAAGCCCACCCACATACATCGTTTCTCCAACGGCGCCGATAGAATAACAGCAGATGATTTTCCCGGGCCACGTATTAGATCCCACCAGGCCACCAACACGGCCGTCACCTGTAACGCCGCCCGTGGCATAACAATTGCTGACAATATTTCTATTGCCTCCCACCAGCCCGCCGGCGTAGCCCTCTGCCGAAACGGAACCGCTCGAATAAGAGCAGGTGACTGTACCGGCATTGTCTCCCACCAACCCTCCAACGGTCCTGCCTCCCAAAACATCACCCCCGGCGGAGCAATTGGCGACCGAGCCCGAATTTTCACCCACCAGCCCTCCCACCTTGCTCCCTTCTCCTGAAGCTCTGCCTGAGGCCATAGAATTGGTGATTGAACCGGAACTACTTCTTCCCACCAGCCCACCGATACGTTCATCTCCTGAAACGCCACCTTTCGCATAACAGTTGTCGATTGTTCCACGGAGATACCCCACCAGGCCACCCACTTCCTCATCGCCTGAAGCGCGGCTGGTTGCATAGCAACCCTTGATTTCACCTCCTTCATTGTACCCCACCAGGCCGCCGACAGATTTCTTCCCCGTTACGCTCCCACCCGAAGCATAACAGTTTGCGACAGTCCCTTCGTCGAGATAACCAACCAGCGAACCGACATTACTTCCTCCTTCGGCCCTAATATTCGGAGCAACCAGTCCGAGATTTTTGATCTCGGCAGTGGAGTCCTTGACGTACCCGAAGAGTCCTGTGTAATCACGTTTTGTAGAAGTGAACCTTGAGATTTTATTGTTGTTGCCGTCAAAAACACCGCGGAAGGCATTCGTGTCGCTGGTCCCGATAATATTGAAATCCCTTCCCGCATAGACACTCAGGTCGATATCGGCCATGAGTTTGAAGTGCCTGTCCCAGTCGCGGGAATCAGCGCCAATTTCATTCATCTGTTCGGCGGTGTATATCAGGTAAGGATCGTCGGCCTGGCCCGTGCCGCCACCATATTGTGCCCCGGCCGGCATGGCCAATAAACAAATAATAAGTAATACAGACAAAGGCATTGTGAATGTGTTTTGTTCTTTTCTGTGCATCGTTATTTTGTATCTTTAATAATCCTTATATCCTCTCATCCAATGGGGCCAATCTTCCGGTAATACTCCGCCGGCCTTGGTCCAGGGGCCGGTGGTGTCAGATTGGTCGTCCCATTTCAATGTCCACAATTCCTTGAGTCCGACTCTCCTGACGGACCAATCCAGGAACAGGCTGTTTATGTAGCCGTTGTGCCTGTTTATGCAGAAGTTTTGCAGCCCATGGCCCTCCCTCCTCGGCGGTGGTTCGGTATTGATATGCCTTCCGCTATCCTCGGGACTGTCGAGAATCACTGGGATATTGGCCTGTCCCCGAGAAAAATAAGTGTCGATGCTCGTAGGGAATGCCGTGTTATTGAAGCCATAGCTACCGCGAAACGGCGGAGGGGGACTCGTAATTTTCCATGCTTGGAAGGTTGAGCCGCCCGCGGACCTTATTTCGAAAGACCCGCCGAGATGACGACCGCGAGAACGGCCCGTTGCAGGGCCCGGCCTGACTTTGACGGCCAGCGGGCAACAGGCGATGCCCCTCGTGACGACCTTCTGGAAAATGCGAGGCCTGTTGGGGTCTCCTTCCAGCAGCCATGAGCCCCGGAAGAACCAGAGAACCGTCCCGCCGCTCAGTATCGGGAGCCGTCCCTCGTTCTCGTCGGCGTACAACGCCAGTACAGTTCCCCACTGTTTCAGGTTGGACTGGCAGATAACCGCCTTGGTCTGCTTTCGGACCTTCTGGAGTGCGGGCACCAATATCGCTATCAACAGCGCTATCACGGCAATCACCACCAAAAGCTCTATTAACGTAAAAGCATTTCGTTGTCGCATATCGGCTCTCCTTCTCTTTCAAAGAAGGTTTTCCAAAACGACAATTTTCGCCGGATATGATGGGTCTCGATTGTATGCTTATCTGCGATAATTATAACACACTCAGTCGTAGTAATGCAAGCTATTGGCTGATTTTTAAATTGTGGGATGTCAGGAATACCCCTCAAGGCGCGTTAGTCGTTAAATGGCCTCTGAGGCGCTTTAAGTTGAAAGCTGATGGGCTTTTCAGTAGTCCTTAAACTTTGCCATCCATAGGGGCCAATCTTCGGTTTGGGCGCCGCCGGCTTTGGTCCAGGGACCGGCCGTTTCGTACTTGCGATGCCACTTTAATGTCCACAACTCTTTAAGTCCCACCCTTTTGACTGACCAATCCGCAAACAGGCAATTTTGTGCTCCTCCGTGTCGGTTGACACAGAGGCGCTGTATTTCTTGTACATTAACGCCCAAGAGTGGTGTACGATTTTCGAACTCGAATGGCTCATTTGTGTGCTTTGTCCAGGCGTCGACCCACCAGCCCTCAGTAAACACCGGCACATTATAGGCACCGGCCACCTGGTGTGTCCGCCAGTGATCCTCTATCGGTTCACGTCCCCACAGGCTCGACAATCCGGGTCTCGGATTGCACATCCAGCCGTTCGGAGCATAACTGCCAATGTCGCCCCCCTGGGATGTAGGTACTCTCCAGGCATCGAAAGGAGCTGTTGCCGGTGACTGGTCACTTGCAGTGGAACGATGCTTTGTAGCCGTTGGGCAAAGCCACATTTTCTTGTTCTTGGATAACGGGCGCATACATTCCCTCCACCATTCCCCATTCCCCATGCCCGATGACGAACCATGAAGGTGTCCGTTGTAAAAGTAGCCATTGTTATCCTGTGTGTACATGGCAAATATAAGGCCCCATTGGTTCAGGTTCGACTTACAGCCAACACCTGCTGCCTGCTGCTTTACCCGCTGCAGTGCAGGCATCAGTATCGCCATCAATAATGCGATAATGGCAATCACTACCAGAAGCTCTATTAACGTAAAAGCGTTTCGTTTGTGCATGGCGGTTTTCCTTCTCTTTCAAAAAAGGCTTTTCCAAAACGACAATTTCCTTTTAAATATGATGAGGCTTGCTAATTTGCTTATCTGCTACAATTATAACACAATAAGCCACGGCGATGCAAGCTACACGGGAAGAATTTTTGAGGTTTGGCTGGACAGATGTAATTCTATCAATAATTGGAAAAACGGCGAGATGGTTTTTGCTTTTCTTGACGTCGGATGGTCAATAGCTTATAGTTACAGGCTTTGGTGGTTAAAAGGTTCTAAAAAAATGAATGCTTGCTTGTCATGCTGAGCAGAGCGAAGCATCCGGCATTAGAAAAGGATTCGAGATTCTTCGCTACACTCCGTTCTCCCTAAGGAGTCCTTCGGACCGCTCAGACTTGTCCTTGAGCGAAGCGAAGGAATGACATTCGGGTCATTTTGTTAGAGGCTCTTAATTAGGGTATTTGGAGTTTGTAGTAATGGCTAAGAAAAGTCAATGTGAAAAGTGTACGGGACTGTGCTGCCGATATTTTGCGCTGCCGATTGATACGCCGGAAGATAAGGGAGACTACGATGACATAAGGTGGTTTCTGTGCCATAAAGATATAACGGTCTTCGTAGAGGACGGCGACTGGTATATTAACATAAACAATAAATGCAGACACCTCTCTGAAAAGGACTATCGGTGCAGGATTTACAATAAAAGGCCGAGAATTTGCAGAGGATACCGTCACGCGGATTGCGATTTCGTTGAGGGCGAATACGACTACGAGCTGCACTTTACCACCGATAAGCAAATGGAAGAGTATATAAAGATAAAATTCGACAATAACGTAACCGAAAAGCAAAAGGCAAAGAAAAAGAAAAAGAAAAAGAGAAAGAAATGAATATACCCCCGGTAAAAGGAACAAGGGATTTTTATCCGCCGGATATGGCCGTCAGGAATTGGATAATCGACGGTTGGAAGAGAGTATCCGTCTGCAATGGCTTTGAAGAATATGATGGGCCGATATTTGAGTATCTGAAGATGTTTCAGATAAAAAGCGGTGACGAAATAGTTGAGCAGCTTTTCTCACTGCAGGACAGAGGCGGAAGAGACCTTGCGATAAGGCCGGAGATTACCCCGACTCTGGCGAGAATGGTCAACCAGCAAATCAATTCTCTGCCCAGGCCGATAAAATGGTATTCCGTTCCCAGATTGTGCCGTGCTGAGCGTCCCCAGAAAGGGCGACTTCGCGAGTTCTTCCAGTGGAATATCGACATAATCGGTGTCGATGACGTGTTAGCTGATGCCGAGGTGATATTTACAACGGTGGATTATCTGCGGGGGGTTGGTCTGACAAATAAAGACGTCAAAGTTAAAATGTCAAGCCGAAAGCTTTTGGCCGCTGTTCTAAAGAAGATTGGTATTCCCGAATCAGATTTGGACTCATTATATATTATGCTTGACAAGAAACCCAAACTGCCTCGGGACACTTTTAGAGAAATGCTCAACGAACAGGTCCCAACTGCAGAGATGGCCGATAGGATTGAGGCCTTTATGGAGCTTAAGTCGATTCCTGATGTCGAGCGTATGTTTGAAGATAGTGACGAAATTGTCGAGGCAAACAATGAACTTGCAATTCTGCGTGACTGCCTGGATCGAATGGGGGTTAGCGATTATTGTGTTTTTGAACCGAGTATTGTCAGAGGTCTGGCTTACTATACCGGTGTTGTATTCGAGGTGCACGATGCTAACGATAAGCTTCGAGCCATCTGTGGCGGAGGAAGATATGATAACCTGCTGCGGGATTTCGGTGGCCCACAAATACCAGCTACGGGAATGGGTATGGGCGATTGCGTGCTGGAAATCCTGCTTAGAGAAAAGGATTTACTTGACAAGCGGCTACTGGAAAGACGGGTGGAATTCTTTATTGTATGTGTGCCAAATGTAACTTTTGATGATGAAGAAGGAGTTGTTAAATCAACATCGGAAGATGAAGTTGTCAGGTTGACAGCAAGGCTGCGAAGAATGGGTTTCTGTGCCGATTTCAGTTACAAATTCAATAACCTGGGCAGACAAGTTAAGAAGGCTGCAACCCGAAATGCAGAGAAGTGTATCATCATTGGTAATGAGTTCAAAGATAATCAGCTTGTCGTCAAAGATATGGCAACCGGGGAGCAGGAGCTCGTGGACATCGATGAGTTTCTGTCTCGGTCGAAGTCTTGATTAGACCGTGTGTCGGACGGCTGTTGTTATCAGAATGTGCGTAGTAGTTAACCAAGCTTGGATTTGTTTGTAATGTTGGATTATTTTATACTACTGACGTTTCTGGATTCCTGCTTTCGCAGGAATGACAATTCAAATATTCAAGCTTGACATAATAGTAGCGTATAAAATTTGTTTGGAGGTTAGAGGATGAGAGCTTTAAAATCGGCGAGTGCGCTTCTCCTACTATCAGTTTGGGCGTGTTCGGTTTTGAATCTTGAAGCAGCAGCCTCGCGACGGCAGGTTCTTGTATCCCCAGAGGTTCATTCCGACGGCCGGGTGACGTTTCGGCTGAACGCGCCGAATGCCAAACGTGTGGGTGTGAATGTTCAGTTTGCCCAGGAGCTACGGCCGATGATAAGAAGCAAATCCGGTGTGTGGAGCGCAACTTTGGGGCCCGCTGAGCCGGAAATTTATGAATACAGTTTCGTAGTGGACGGTCTGCAAATAGTCGATCCTTCCAATTCCTGGCTGAAGGTGTGGGTCAGGACTGCAAAGAACTTAGTCGAAATACCCGGCAAAGAGCCGATGTTCTTTCAAGAGCAGCAGGTTCCTCACGGTACAGTTCACATACACAAGTACCGGTCGAAGTCCCTCGGTGTAACTCGCGGGCTTTATGTTTATACACCACCCGGCTACGAAACAAGCCAAAATGTCCGATACCCCGTTCTTTATCTGCTGCACGGGATGGGCGACTCCGAGGATGCGTGGACTGTGGTTGGCCGGGCCAATGTGATAGTGGATAATCTGCTTGCGAAGAACAAGGCCAGGCCGCTGGTCATTGTGATGCCTTATGGTCATACACCGTCGGCGCCTCCTGATATGCGGAGCATCGGGAACTATGGAGCGTTTGAGAGGGACCTGATTGAGGATGTAATTCCTTATGTCCAGGAACACTATCGCGTGAGTAGGGACCAGAAAGACCGGGCTGTAGCGGGGCTTTCGATGGGTGGTGGGCAGGCATTGACAGTTGGATTGGGTAATCTTGAGCTTTTCGGGTGGGTAGGTGCTTTTAGTTCGGCGGTGCCAAAAGGCCGAAAGCTTGATAACTTGTTAGACAAAGTGAAAGTGAGCAACGAGAAGCTTAATCTGCTGTGGGTCGGGTGCGGCAGGAAGGATTTCCTTTTTCAGGCAAACCAGAAACTCATCGAGCGATTGAAGGCCGACAAGATCAAGCACGTTGCCTACATTACAGACGGCGGCCACGAATGGCCCCTGTGGCGGCGATACTTGAATGAATTCGTTCCGCTTTTGTTCAAGGCCGACGAATAGCGTTTGAAGCCGAAGTGCCTTGATAAGCGGCTATGGTGTCCCGGCCAGCGGACGGCGAGAAGGACTGAGATGAGATGAAGGACTCTTTTCCAAATCACTATGAGCGGGCCTTCCAGAATTGGTTAATTGACAATCGAATTCAATACATTGCGATAGATGAACAAAAGCGAGCGGCCTTTGCGCGCTGCAAAGTGAAGAGTTTCGATTTTTTAGTATATCCGGCCAATGGACAAATAATAATTGCTGAGGTAAAGGGCAGAAAGTTCAAGGGCACCAGCCTGAGCAAATTAACGGGCTTCGAATGCTGGGTTACAACTGAGGACGTAGATGGCCTGGTAAAGTGGCAGCAGGTTTTCGGCTCGGGTTATCAGGCTGTCCTCGTCTTTGTCTATAAGATAGAGAACATCGACGTTGATTTTGACGGCAGGGATGTCTTCGATTTTGACGCCGACAGGTATATTTTTTTTACCATAAAGTTAGACAACTATCGTTCGTTTATGAAACGCCGCAGTCCGAAATGGCAGACTGTAACGTTACCCGCTGATAAGTTTCGACATTGTGCCGTCCAAATCAGTGAGCTTTTGCTTTGATGATTATTAGATGGACGGCAGAAGGCTTTGCTGATAAAATCCCTTGTCCCAAAGATTGATGGAAAAGAATTAGCAGTGAAATTTTTGGAGGTATCCAAGTATGCTCAGGAATGTTTTGTATCTGGCAGTGGGGGCGGTTGTTTTGGCCGGTTGTTTTGTAAGTGTCCACACAAATGAGTGTGACATCGAGGGCAACCAGGCCCAGGTCTTGCGCCATGTCGTGCTTTTCAAGTTTAAGGACGACACTTCCAGCCAGCAGGTAAGAGAAATCGAGAATGCTTTCCGTGCGCTGCCTGACAAAGTCGATGCGATATGTGATTTCGAATGGGGCACCGATGTAAGCGTGGAGAATCTTCAGCAGGGCTTTACTCACTGTTTTTTGGTGACATTTCGCAGTGAAGCCGACAGAGCTGACTACATACCGCATCCGGCCCATAAAGAATTCGGCAAAATGTTAGGCCCCCACCTGGACAAAGTCCTTGTGGTTGATTACTGGGCGAAAAGGTAAAAGTAATAACAGTCTCGAAATGCGAATCATAGCAGGCTCAAAACGAGGGATGAAATTACTTAGCCCTGAGACGAAGGTGTCCCGGCCTATTACCGACAGGGTTAAGGAATCACTTTTCAGCGTCCTATACAAATACGATTTGCCGAGCGGCGCAGTAGTAGCCGATTTATTCTGCGGTGTCGGCTCACTGGGTCTTGAAGCCTTGAGCAGGGGGGCAGTGTTTGTTACTTTCGTTGAACAGGACCCGAAGATTATTTCGGTTTTAAAGAAAAACATAGAAAAAGCCGACTTTGTTAAAGAATCGAAAGTTATAAAGACAAACGCCTTCAAAATTGGGGTGTCGCTTAATCCGGACCGGCAAAAGTATGGCCTTGTTTTTGTTGACCCTCCCTATGCTGCTACAAAGGATGTTCAAACGGGTTCACCTTTGGGCGGTTTGCTGGATGTGTTAGGTGCTCAGGTGGTTGGTGACGGAATTGTAATTGTCAGGACCGGCCAAAAGGTGTCTTTGTTAGAGCAATATGGAGAATTTCGAGTAGTAGAGCGACGCCGGTGGGGAACTATGGCAGTAACCCTATTACAGAAGATGAAAGAATGACAAACAAACAGGCAGCAATAAAAATAATTAAGCGATTGAAGCGCAACGGCTATCAAGCGTTGTTAGCCGGGGGGTGTGTGCGCGATATGTTGTTGGGCCAACGCGCCAAAGACTATGATGTTGCTACGAATGCACAGCCCAAAGACGTAATAGGATTGTTCAGACGCACGTTGAAGGTCGGAGCAAAATTCGGTGTGGTCATTGTTTTGGTCGAAGACCGTCAGGTGGAAGTTGCCACGTTCAGAACCGAAGCCGACTACGCTGACGGCAGACACCCCGGCGCAGTTAAGTTCGCCAATGCCGTTGAAGATGCCAGCCGAAGAGACTTTACCATAAACGGGATGTTTTACGACCCTCTGCAAAAAGAGGTAATCGATTATGTTGATGGCCAGGCTGAC
The DNA here is from genome assembly GCA_964417935.1 of uncultured Pirellulales bacterium. Taxonomy (GTDB): domain Bacteria; phylum Planctomycetota; class Phycisphaerae; order Sedimentisphaerales; family Anaerobacaceae; genus NIOZ-UU13. Next base: position 47,076 of record CAYQKF010000002.1, on the reverse strand, counting down.
CTTAGAGCAAAGATAGTGCGAACTATCGGCAGGCCCGCGGAGCGCTTCGGCGAAGATTATCTGCGAATGCTGCGGGCGGTGCGGTTTTCGACTCAGCTTGGCTTTGCGATTGAGCCGTTGACGTGGTCGGCGATTTGCAGCAACGCAAGAAAAATAGTGCAAATAAGCAGCGAACGCATATCAATCGAATTGGAGGGTATTCTTGTTAATCCCAGCCGCTCTGCGGGTGCGTCGATGCTGTTTGACAGCGGATTGGCTGAAGCGGTCTTTCCCGGGTTGTCTTCCAAACATAGAAAAACAGCAATTGATATATTAGGTCAACTGCGAAAGAAAGTTGATTTTGCGTTGGCATTGGCCTGTTTTTTTGCCGGCTGCCAGACGGAATTCGCAATTGAGAAGTGCCGAGCTCTGAAACTAAGCAGAAGTCAAAACAAACATATAAAATTCTTATTGGCCAACAGAGGCAAACTGCTGGATGAGCGAATGTCCTTAGCTGGTTTGAAGAAGATTCTTGCCGAGCCGTATTTCAGGGACCTGTACGAGCTGCAAAGAGCAATTCAAAAGGCCGAAAGCGGCGGCGGAGAAAGTATTGCTCCGTTAATAAGCCTGCGCAAAAGGATAAAGGCATTAGGTGACGTTGAGTTACGGCCGAAACCGCTGCTCAACGGCCACGACTTAATTCGATTAGGTGCCGTGCCGGGACCCGGCCTGGGGCAGTTGAAAGAAGAGCTGTACATCGCCCAGTTGGAAGGGAAATTACAAACATCACAGCAGGCCGAGCAGTGGGCGCAAAGGTGGTTAGAAAAGCATAAAACAGCGGAAGAATAATAATTGATATTGGAGGATATGCTTGTGAAATTATATGGTTTTTTAAGTGGTCATCAGGTTCTTTCAATAGTAACTATCATCATCTGTTTTGCGTTCGAACTGTTTGGGGGGCCGCTGCCGGGGCATGGTCTGCAATTCGAGAGTCCTTCTCAAACCTGGGACGAAGCAATACCGCTGGGTAATGGATTGCTTGGCGCTCTGGTATGGGGCGATGGTAAGCCTTTGAAGATATCTCTTGACAGGACCGATTTGTGGGATCTTCGGCCTGTGCCTGAGTTCTACACAAAGGAATATTCCTACAAGACTATGCGGCAGTGGGTTAAAGAAGGACGATTAGCAGACCTTCACCGGCTTTACGATGTTCCTTATGGGAATGCCGGTCCGACGAAGATACCGGCCGGTCGTATCGAGTTGACAATTGGTAATAATCCGGTCTTTGAGAAGGCATCGCTGGACCTCGCCAAGGCGATGGCGACGGTTCAGTTTCAGGGCAAATGTAAAGTGCGAGTTTTTATCCATGCGGGAGAGCCGGTCGGTATGATTCATATCCGTTCGGTCGAACCTGTTAAGCTCAAGCTAACAACTCCGCCTTTTGCGGGTGAGATTACTGATGAGGCCGGACCGGGCAAAATCAGCGCCGGTGACTTGGCAAGCCTGAGGTATAAAGCACCGATTGAATCCAGCGGTGATAACTGGACAGGCTATCTGCAGGAAGGGTGGGGCGGATTGAAGTTTGCTGTTGCTGTAGCCTGGAAGGAAAAAGAAGGCGAATGGCTGGGGGCCTGGTCGATTACAACGTCGAACGAATCAAAGGAGCCTCTGCAGAAGGCCCGTGAGAATTGTGAAAAGGCTCTTAGAGTTGGACTTGCTAAATCAGTTATTGCACACCGAAAGTGGTGGGACTCGTTCTGGAGCAGGTCTTCGGTACGCGTGCCGAATTTCATAATTGAAAGGCAGTGCTATCTTGAGATGTACAAATTCGGTGCAGCGGCCCGGCCCGACACGCCGCCAATAACTTTGCAGGGGCCGTGGACAGCAGACAACGGTAAGATTCCACCCTGGAAGGGAGACTATCACCACGACCTTAACACCGAACTGAGCTACTGGCCTGCTTACAGCGGCAATCAGCTTGAAGGGGCGCTCGGGTTTGTCAACTGGCTGTGGAGTACAAGGGGAAACGCGAGGGCCTGGACCAGGCGGTTTTTTGATTTGCCCGGCCTGAATGTCCCTATGACGGCAGACTTAGAGCAGAAACAAATCGGCGGCTGGCACCAGTACACACACTCGGCAACGACGGCCGCCTGGCTGGGACACCATTTTTACCTGCACTGGCGATATAGTATGGACAGGAAATTTCTGCGGGAACGCGCTTATCCGTGGCTGAGAGATATGGCTATCTTTCTTGAGGCGGTTACAGAAAAGGGGCCGGACGGCAAGCGAATCCTTCCTCTTAGCTCATCGCCTGAGATTAACGATAACCGCCTGGATGCGTGGTTTCCGACGATTACGAATTACGATACTGCGTTGATTCGGTGGGCGTTTGAGAAAACTGCTGAGCTTGCTGATGAATTGGGTGAAAGAAAAGAAGCTGAGCATTGGCGTAAAGTGCTTGGTGAGATGCCGGATTTGGCTATTGACCGGCAGAGTAAAAAGATGCTTGTTGCGAAGGATTATCCATTGAAGGAGTCACACCGTCACTTTTCACATTTGATGGCGATTCATCCGTTGGGATTAGTGCGCTGGGAAAACGGCCTGGAGGACCGAGCTATCATCAGAGCTTCTCTTGCCGACCTCGAGCAAAAAGGCACGAGCATGTGGTGCGGATACAGTTTTAGCTGGCTGGCGAACATAGCCGCTCGGGCGCGTGACGGCGAAAAAGCGGAAGAGGCGCTGGAGATATTTTCCACGGCATTTTGTCTGCGGAGCAGTTTTCACTGTAATGGCGACCAGTCCGGCAAAGGATATTCGAATTTTCGTTACCGTCCGTTTACTTTGGAAGGGAATTTTGCCGCAGCGGCTGGTCTGCAGGAGATGCTGCTGCAAAGCTACAGCGGGACAATAAGAGTATTCCCCGCCATCCCGGATTCCTGGAAGGATGTTTCTTTCACAACGCTCAGGGCTGAAGGTGCTTTTCTTGTATCGGCCGAACGGCGCGAAGGGCTGACAAGACGTGTTGAAATAATTGCGGAGAAAGAAGGGATGTGCCGTCTTGAAAATCCGTTTGCGAGATCGCAGTTCAAAGTCGAGGGTATCGCAAAGGAGCAGGTGCAGGAAGCTGACAATGAACTTCACATACAGATGTTACCCGGCCAGTGGATTGTGTTTGTGCGAAAAGATTAGAGACAATGCAGCCATTTACTCTTTTAATCAAGCCATCTGGTTCAGATTGCAATATTGATTGTGCGTACTGTTTCTATAAGGACAGAGCACCGGAGTTTGGACGGGGCAGGCAGCGAATGACCGATGAGGTTCTCGAAAAACTCGTTAAAGATTATATGAAATTGGGCTTTGGGGTGGTCGGGTTTGCCTGGCAGGGTGGTGAGCCGACACTAATGGGAGTGGATTTTTTTAGAAGGGTGGTGGAATTACAAAAAAGGTACGGCAGCAACGGCCAAGAGGTAAGCAATACCCTGCAAACCAACGGGGTCTTGCTTGATGATAACTGGTGCCGGTTCCTGCACCAAAATAAGTTTCTTCTCGGCATCAGTATCGATGGGCCAAAAGAATTTCACGACCAGTATCGTGTTGACCATTCCGGCTCAGGCACTTTTGACAGGGTAATGAAAGGCATCGAAAACTGCAAAAAGCATCAGGTTGAATTTAGTGCCCTTGTTTTGCTGAATAATAAAAACGTGGAGCATCCGGAGAGGCTGTTTGATTTCTTGATTGAGAATGAGCTGACATATTTACAGTTTATCCCCTGTGTTGAGAGAGAGCCTGGGACTGGCAACATTGCGGACTTTTCAATTACGCCGAAACAATATGGCGATTTTTTGTGCAGGCTTTTTGACCTCTGGTATGAATATGGGCCGGAAAAGATGAATATTCGTGAGTTTGATTCGTTGGTAACTTATTACGTTATGGGTAAGCACACGATTTGCACGTACAGTAAGCAGTGCGCGGGTTTCGTTGTTGTCGAGCATACGGGCGATGCCTTTTGCTGTGAGTTTTTTGTCGAGCCGAAGTGGCGATTAGGCAACATTCTTGAAACTCCGTTGGAAAAACTCGCCACCGGCAGTAAAAAGCGGGCCTTTGCCCGCGAGAAGCAAAATCTTTGTAATAAGTGCCTTCTATGCAGCCACCTTGATATATGTCGCGGCGGATGTATGAAAGACAGGGTCCGTTTGAATACTGAAGACAGCGGCGGGGAAAGTTATTTCTGTGAGGCTTATAAGCAGTTTTTCGATTACACAATACCGAGGTTTATGCAGATAGCTGCGGCCATAGAAGATGGTTCTGCTTCCAGACACACCCGTTCGGCTGATAGAATCAGGCTGCGCATCCAAAAGTGATTGCGAAAATTGCGGTCATACGATGATTGAAAAATAATGGCGTTGCAAGCCGATTTATGATACATTTTCGCGTCAGGGGGAGAAGATTTATTATAAATCTAATATCGAGGAGAAACTTATGCTTAATAAAAACGGTATTATCCGATTTCTGATTGTTGTAATGTTAATTTTTTGGGCTGGGTTGAGCGAGACCGCAGTTGCGGATGGTCCATCCACGAGAGGGAAAGCACCGAAACGTTTCAACGTAGGCGTCTGTACACACTTTAGCCAGGACAAAGGTATAGTGGAGATGAACATCGAGAGTATGAAAAATGCCGGCATTGGTGCGATCCGTGATGAGGCGACCTGGTCGAGCCTGGAACGGGAGAAAGGCAGGCTCGTTATGCCGGAGCGATATACTCACTATGTTCGTCGGGCGAGTGCTGCCGGATTGGATGTTATGCTCATACTTGACTATGCTAATCGCTTTTATGATGACGGCGACCGTCCAAAATCGGCTGAGGCTATTGAGGGTTTTTGTCGTTACGCTGAGTTTGTGGTTCGTCATTTCGGGAAAGACGTTCGTCTCTACGAGATATGGAATGAATGGGACATTGGAATCGGCATGAGAAAGCCTTACAATGTGGGTGGTTCACCTGAGGATTATATCAAGCTGCTCAAGGCGGTTTATCCCCGCATCAAGGCTATTGAGCCTAAGGCAATTGTCATAGCAGGCGGATGCACCAGCGGCGGGGTAAAAAAAGGCTGGTTTGAAAAGATTATTCAGCTTGACGCCCTCGATTATTGTGATGCCGTGTCAATTCACAGCTACAACTACGGCAGCAAATTCCCGGAGCGTTCTCCGGAGGCGTGTTCGGCCTGGATGGATGATGTGCAGAGGATGCTGCGCGAATATAATAATGGCAAAGATGTCCCTTTCTATGTTACCGAAATGGGCTGGCCTACTCATATCGGCAAGCGGGGCACTGAGCCGGAACTATCAGCTTCATATCTGGCGAGGCTGTATCTTCTTGCACGCACATCGTCATCTTTCCGCGGTCTTTGGTGGTATGACTTCCAGGATGACGGCTGGAGAGCCGAGTACAATGAAAACAACTTTGGGATTGTTCGACCTGATTTGACACCTAAGCCTGCATATTATGTCCTGGCGGATATCTCTGACCTAATCGCGCGAGGTGAATATATTGACCGTCTGAAAACAAAAGATGATAATCTTTGGGTACTTCGATTCAGGTATAAAGAACGTGATGTGTGGGCCTTGTGGTTTTCTGACGACAATGACCGTCAGGTTATTTTGCAGACGAAATTTCCGCCAAAGCGTCTGATGATTCAGCAGCTTGGACACAGGCCTTACAAAAGCTCCTGGGGATTTCGTGACTGGGTTGGCCCGCAGCCCCGTATAGCGACGGGAGACGCTGGGGCTGGCAGAAAAAATGAATTTGTTTCAGACAGGCTCTCGATTGTCACCGGGCCCCGGCCTTTTTTGATTAGCGGTGATTTGGCGGGTGTCTCGGTATTACAAACAATCCCAAGGACATTTGAACGGGATTATGCGTTTGAATAGGAATGAAAGGGTTTTGCAATGAACGAAAACTTAAATCGTCGAAATTTTCTAAAAGCTGTGGGGTTGGGGGCGGCGGCTATGGTAATGCCGGCGCATTTGTTTGCGAGGGAAAGGAGTGCCGAGGGTGAAAAGAGGCCTAGCGTTCTTTTTATAGCCGTGGATGATCTGCGTCCACAGCTTGGCTGCTACGGCCATAAACAGATGCTCTCTCCGAACATAGACTGTTTGGGCGAGGATGGTGTTGTTTTTCTGCGTTCTTACTGCCAGGTTCCGGTTTGTGGCGCTTCACGTGCCAGTCTTATGACGGGAGTTCGGCCGACAGCGAATAGATTCCTCGGCTATGATACCTGGGCGCAGAAGGACCTGCCCGGTGCGCTTAGTGTTGCGAAACACTTCAGGAACAACGGATACCATACTATCTCCAACGGTAAGGTATTCCACCACCGCACCGATTGTCTGGATGGTTGGAGCGAGGAGCCCTGGCGGCCGAAAGGTGCCTGGAGGAATTATTTGCTGGAGGAGAACAAAAAAATGGCTGAGCAGACCTCGGCCCATAAAGGACCTGCTTTCGAGAATGCTGATGTCCCCGACAATGCTTATTTTGATGGGATGATTGCGGACAAGGGTATTTCAGATTTGCGCCGTCTTGAAAAAATGGACAAGCCGTTTTTCCTTGCGCTTGGCTTTCTAAAACCACACCTGCCCTTTAATGCTCCAAAGAGATACTGGGATTTATATAAGAGAGAAGAAATCGATTTAGCCGATAATCCTTTCAGGCCCAAAGGTGCCCCCGATGCGGCTTTGCATAACTGGGGCGAGCTGCGGGCATACCACGGTATTCCCCAAAAGGGGCCGCTGTCCGAGGAGATGGCCCGTACACTTATTCACGGCTATTATGCGTGCGTCAGTTACACCGATGCCCAGATAGGCAGGGTATTGGCTGAGCTTGACCGTCTGGGCCTGCGGGATGATACGGTAGTGGTACTCTGGGGTGACCACGGCTGGAACCTGGGTGAACACGGCTTGTGGTGTAAGCACTGTAATTTTGAGACATCTTTGCATTCGCCTTTAATCGTAAGAGCGCCTGGAATAAAAGCCGGTGGTAGAACTCATGCCCTGACCGAGTATTTAGATATTTATCCGTCACTATGCGAATTGTGTAATTTATCACTGCCGGGCCATTTACAGGGCAAGAGTTTTGTGCCGCTTTTGAAAAATCCGAACCTTTCTTGGAAAAAGGCAGTATTTAGCAGATATTTCAGAGGTGATTCGGTCAAGACCGACCGGTATCGCTATACGGAATGGCGTGACAAGAAAGATAAAGTATATGCACGAATGCTGTATGACCATTCTGTTGACTGGGTCGAGAATGTGAATATTTCCGAAAGGCCGGAGAATAAAGAGTTAGTAAAAAAATTGAGCAAGATGATTCAGGGACTCAAGAAATAATGCAGCCGTTTACTCTTTTAATCAAGCCATCAGGTTCAGATTGCAACGTTGATTGTAAATATTGTTTTTACAAGCACCGGGCGCCCGAAGTCGGCCAGGGCAGACAGCGAATGAGCGATGAGGTGCTCGAAAGACTTGTTAAGGATTATATGGAGTTGCGTTTTCCGTTGGCCGGCTTTGCCTGGCAGGGGGGCGAGCCGACACTGATGGGTCTTGACTTCTATAAAAAAACGGTGGAGCTGCAAAAGAAATACGGCAGCCCCGGCCAGGAGGTCGGCAATTCGCTGCAAACCAACGCCATTTTACTGAATGACGAATGGTGCCGGTTCCTGCATGATAATAAGTTCCTTGTCGGCGTCAGTATCGACGGCCCTAAAGAAATGCACGACTACTACCGCCTCGACCATTCCGGCTCAGGGACATTCGATAAAGTGATGCGGGCAATTGAAAACTGCAAGGAGTATAAGGTTGAATTTAACACATTGACTCTGCTGAATGATAAAAATGTGGGACATCCGGACGAGGTATTTGATTTTTTGGTTGGGCTTGGGACGAGGTTTTTACAGTTTATTCCTTGTGTAGAGCTTGACCCGGCGACAAATGAAATTACGGATTTTTCAATTACGCCGAAGCAGTATGGTGAATTCTTGTGCAGGATATTTGACCGCTGGTATGAATATGGGCCGCGAAATCTGAGCATTCGCGATTTCGATTCGTTCCTGTCGTATTACGTTACGGGCAGGCACACGATTTGCACATTCGACAAGCAGTGCAGTCAATACATTGTTATCGAACATACAGGTGACGCATTCTGCTGTGATTTTTTTGTCGAGCCGAGGTGGCGATTGGGCAACATTTTTGAAACGCCGATAGAAAAGCTGGCCTCCAGCAGTAAAAAGCGAACCTTTGCACGGGCCAAGCAGAATCTCTGTAATAAATGTCTTGTCTGCCGACACCTGGCGGTCTGCCGCGGCGGCTGTATGAAAGACAGGGCGCCGTTTGATAAAGAGGGCTTTGGACGAGAAAGCTATTTTTGTGAGGGCTACAAGCGATTTTTTGATTATACAATACCGAGATTTACACAGATAGCTGCTGAGATTAACGCCGCCTCAGCTAACAACAACCGTCCCATTGTCTGACGGACTCAAAATATAAGGGACGTTGGTATTGGCAGGTTCCGGCAATATGTAACGAAAGAAATAATATTTGGAGAGACAAATTATGAAATCGATTAAACGCAGAACATTTCTTAGCCGTTCGGTTGCAGCGACTGCGGGCCTTGGTCTTACTTCGCATTCATTTGCTACACAAACATTCGCCGGAGAAAGCAGTACAAAGTCGCGGCGTACTAATCCGATAGCCGTCTCGACGTATTCGTTCTGGCGGTTTAAAAGGGATCTGAAATTGCCTATTGAAACGTGCATCGATGAAGCTGCCGAGATGGGCTTCGATGGCGTTGAGATACTCCATATTCAAATGGGAAAGGAATCCAACGATTATCTCCAAAACCTCAAACGCCGTGCGCTTATCAACGGCATTGACCTGTGTGGGATGTCCACGCATCAGGGTTTCGTCTCCCCCGATAAAGCAAGAAGGCAGAAAAATATCGACCACACCATAAAGTGTGTTGAGTTAGCTTACAAACTCGGTATCCCCATAATACGCATCAATACCGGTAGATGGGGTACCACAAGGAGCTTCGACAAATTGATGGAGGACCACGGCATCGAACCGCGCCTGCCCGGATATACCGATGATGACGGCTTCGGATGGGTCATCGAGAGCATCGAGAAATGCCTGCCTGCCGCCGAAAAGTGCGGCGTAATCCTCGGATTGGAAAATCACTGGGGTCTGGCCCGAACACCGGAAGGTCTGATGAGAATCGTCAATGCGATTGACTCGCCCTGGCTGAAGGTCTTGCTGGATACCGGCAATTTCCTCGAAGATCCTTACGACAAGCTCGAACAGTGCGCCCCCCAAACGGTGTTTATGCAAGCCAAGACCTACTATGGCGGCGGTATCTGGTACGCACTCGATTTGGATTATCCACGCATCGCCCGGATTATGCGCAAACACAATTTCCGCGGCTATGTCTCTCTCGAATTTGAAGGACACGAAGACTACAAAACCGCTATACCCAAGAGCCTTGCCCTCCTGCGAAGAGCTTTTAGTTAAGCTACGGGTGAAGTAGGAAAATTTTTTTAAATTTTCCTGGTAACACCCATCTGTCGCTGCGCACTGTATTTATTGAAGAAGAATTTGCTTGCGAGCGATAAGGAAAGCGACCAACGGTATGAGTATACACTCGGTCTTCATCAGGCACATCGAGCGGCTGAGACGCCTTGTGGTTGCGATGGGGCTGAGCGCAGATGAAGGACAGGATATTTTGCAGGATGTGTATATTGAGGCTGTAAAGGGACCGCCCAGGTACCTCGGCGACCAGGAGGCATTGAAGTGGTTGATGAAAGTCGCGGTAAACCGCTGCCTGCTGGAGTTTCGACAAAGAAAGCGTCATAACCGGGCTGCGAGCGAAGTTTTGCGGCAGTGGGAAGAATTGAAAAAAGACTCTTCGTGGCCGGTTATGCAGGCGATTCATGCCGAAGAAGTAGAAGCCATGATGCAATCTTTACGCGAGATGGATGAATCCCTCCGGGTGCCGTTGGCTATGAGGTATTTCTGTGACCTGAATTCGACCGAAATCGGGGCAATCCTCGACCTGGAACCAGGAGCCGTCCGCAAGCGCCTCTACAAAGGACGGATTATCCTCGCTGAGGCCCTATTGCAGAAAGGAATTAAGCTGTGAAAGAGCACAGTTGCCAAATTGTTTCTAAAGAGGAACTTGTCGCTTATGCAGATGGTGATTTATTACCGAGCGAAGCCGGGCGGATAGCGAAACATGTAGCCACCTGCCCGAACTGCCAGGCTGTAACCGAAGCACTTAAGTTATCCCTGCAGGTGACGCAGGTAATCTGGCAAACCAGTGAATCGCAGTGGCCTAAAACGCGCCCGCCGGAGCGGTTCCAGTCGAGTAAATGGTCGCTTAAGAAAATAGCAGCAGTTGCAGCAGGCATATTACTGGTATTGGGTGTGGGAGCAGTATGGCGAATGCTGTCCCGGCCAACTGAGCGAACCGGCATAAGTCGGGAACAGGCCCTGGCCGTTGAGATAAAACGCAAGATATCCGAATCCGGCGATGCCGCCCGATTGTTAGCTGCGGCCGAATTGCTCAGCAAGTATCCTGAATCTGAGAATTCGGTGAAAGAGCGATATCGACATATAGTCGAGACGTATCCCGAAACACCAGCAGCGGCAGAAGCAAGACAAAAGATAAAATAATCCAAATAGGGAGACTTAAAAATGATTACTCCGAAAAGAATGCAATTAGCCATTGGTTTGACGTTGGCCTTCACGTATGCTTCGGCGATAGGTTCGGAACCCAATCTGCCGAAGATAGAGCTCGAATTTGTAACAAAAGGATCATTGGAATATGAAATAGAATTTTCATTGCATGCTGGATTTGAGAAACCCCCACCAATCAAACCTTCTTTTGCAGCGATCTTTACAGTACAGTGGCGCTTCGAGCAGACTAATGAGCCGAACGCTTCGGACCTGCTGAAAACATCTGCCGGGAAGACTCTGTCTGCTCTTCAGAGGGAGCTTCTCAATACGGAACAAGCTTTTTGGTTGGACTGCACCGTCAGTAAAGGTCATATAATGGGGGGCGACATTCCTTTCGGTTCTGCAACCTATGTAGCCCGCGCGGTCAGCGAGGAGGACGCAAAAAAGATGGCCTATGCCCTTGTCGAATTCCTCATTTGGGATGAAAAGGCGGGTACCCGGCACATGAAGGAAAAGCACATCCGGAAGCTTTCCCGGATGCAAAATGAAATCAGAGAAAGAATAGAAAAAGCGAAGGAGGAAATTGAAAACAAAGGTAATGAAGTACCGCACGCATATCAACAGTATATGGACGCCGTCCGGAATTCTCCTTATTCGTTGCACCCGTCCAGCCAGGTTCCCGATGAGGTTCGAAAGACCATATTTGAAATGGATAAAATGCTGGATGTGCTCAACATAGAAATTGCAGGTATTCAATCAAAGCTGTCGGCCATCAGGAAGTACTCATCTCAAAGAGAGGTACGCGATAGTGAGACATTATCGACCACCCTTAAAGAGATGGCCATTCGGCAGGAGATTGAACTGGTCGGCGCCGAAAGCCGAAGGCAGGCGATAATGGGGGTCAAGAAACGCGAGGAAGCTCTGTATCATCAGTACGAGGCATTCCGCGATCTCAAAAGTGAGATTGAGACTTTGAGAGATAGTGTCAAGCGGGACGAAAAGGAACTGAAGCGGTTAGATAACAATATTGACTTCTTAGGGCCGGGAGAGCGAACGTTTATCATAGAAGGTGCAGCAAATCTTAACCAGGTAGTCCTACGGCAGCTTCCTATGAGTATGATGGGAGAGATGCAGCGTCTTCATCGAAAGTGAGCTTTCGTTCGACTAAAAGTGTAGCGTCAAATGATATCTGAGCGTCTCTGAATTGCTCCTTTATTTCTTCGGCAGTTGTTTTAGCCACTGTTCATGAAGGTTCGTGAGCCGCTTGACTGTTTGGGGATATGTTTCGGCCAGATTCTTCGTTTCGGTAGTATCCAGAGCCATATTGCTCAGGAAGTTATCGGCTTTCGAGAGCTTGCGTCCTTTGTAATCCGTGGCCGGGCCGTTGTGGACGAGCTTCCAGTTGCCTTCACGTACCGCCCAGTGTTTACCTCTGCTTGTCTCCCAATGGAGGACTTTATGCGGCGAGGGGGCATCCGGTGATTCGATAACCGGGACAATGCTCTTGCCGTCAATCTTATGTTCGGGCGGTTTAAGACTGCAATACTCTGCGATTGTCGGCATCCAGTCGATGCTGATTGCCATCTGGTCGCGGACGGCGTTTTGTGGAATATGGCCGGGCCAGGAAGCAATGCAAGGTACGCGGATGCCCCCTTCCCAGAGTGTAAACTTATGACCGCGAAAGTCACCGGAGCTACCGCCGCCGGAGAAGGTTCGCTGCTCTACGGAATGGCCATGGTCGCTGAGGAAAATGATAAGGGTATTATCGCGCAAACCTGATTCGTCCAAGTGCCTGACGACCTGGCCTACCATTTCATCCATTGTGGAAATGAATGCTGCATACATTCGGCGGGGGGCTTCGATGTGCTGATATTTCTTTCGCCACTTTTCTGTTCCCTGCAATGGATAGTGAGGCATATTAATAGCCCAGTAGAGGAAAAAGGGTTGGTTTTTATTTTGGTTGATAAACTTTTTGCATTCATCGACCATAAGGTCGCCGAAAAACTCTCCATCGTGCCAGACTTCTTGGCCGTTGCGCCACAGGTCGTGCCGGTTGGGGCCCGACCAGTAGAAAAAATGAGAATAGTTATCGATACATCCGCCCATGTGTCCGAATGAAGAATCGTAGCCCTGACCATTTGGCATCGTTTCGGGTGTATATCCCAAGTGCCATTTGCCGACGTGGCCGGTTGCGTAGCCGGCGGACTTCATCATCTCGGCAATGGTTACCTGCTCGGTAGGCATACCGGCGTGGCCCGGCTGTGAGGAGACGTTCCCCGGCACGCCGGCTCCCTGTGGATAACGGCCGGTCATCAACGCTGCACGAGAAGGCGAGCAGACCGGTGCGCCGACATAGAATTGCGTAAATCGTGTTCCCTCTTCGGCCAATCGGTCCAGGTTGGCCGTGTAGAGGTCTTTAGAGCCGTAACAGTTGACATCTATAGTGCCCTGGTCGTCGGTGAATATCAGGATTACGTTAGGCCTTCGCTCAGTTCGGAGCTTACTGAATACAGCCCCCGGAACCATCAGCGAACCGGCAGTCATTCCCAATACTTTTAAGAAGTCTCTTCTCGTTTGTTTGTTCATATCTTTGCTCCTTATCTTATTTCATCAGAAGTGTCTGATTATCTCCAATAGGAGCACGAGATGCAAGCGCAAGAAAAATCATTATGTTTTAAGCTTAAAACGAAAGATTATTGCCTATAAAAACTGATCTTAAGGTATGTAACCTAATTTCCCCCATGCGCCCCTTTGTACTCTGTGCAAATCCGGATTGTCCTGTCCCCAGTATGAATCACTGAGAGGCGGATTCAAGGTCGTCAGCGCAGCAGTGTAATCCATTCTGCCAATCTTTACGGTACGTGGGTCCTTCCACTTCCAGTATTCACTGTGCCCATCGGCAAAAGAGAAGTTTGTCCCGTCACCGTGTCTGGCGGTAATCTGGTCCCACCACCTTTCTTGGTAATAGTAAACGGTCCAGCTTGAGGGACTCAACCGGCCTTCGTCAAGAAAAACAATCTGCATGGAAGGATTACGAATTTGCATCCTGTTTTTCAATGGAGGAGGAATGGCCTCTTCGATCTCATCATGGCCGTTCATATTATCAACTATGGCGTATGTTACCACCTCTGAGCGTATGCCTGTTGGGCATTTGTAGAGTTTTTTATTCGGGCAATATGGAAAAAGATATCCGTTTTCGAGGCCACGCATTTTGTCTTCTTCTGATAAACTTCGCTCCCAGTATACCCAGCAGTAGTCCATGCCTTGGTGTGTATTGCCGACCACAAGTTTGTTGTTGTTATCATCGGCATACATATTCCAGGCGATGGACATTTGCTTGACGTTGTTCAGACAAACCACGCGTTTGCCCTGCTCTCTAATCCTATTGAGTGCCGGTATAATGATTGCCATGAGAACGGCGATGATAGCAATTACAACTAAGAGTTCTATGAGCGTAAATCCCATTAGAAATCTTCCACCTTTTTTTCGATCAGGAATCTTAATTTCTAACGGGGTAAAGCTTTTTCGTTTACGCATGATGCTGCGTCTTTCTTGTGCCAAGTTTTCTTAGTAATCTTTGAATGTTCTCATCCATTGCGGCCAGTCTTCAGTTCTAACACCGCCGGCTTTGGTCCACAGGTTGACTGTTTCGAAGTTGCGATTCCATTTCAACGTCCACAACTCTTTGAGTCCTAATCTTCGGACAGAAAAATCCAGAAAAGCACCGTTTGTCGCTGCGTTGTGCCGGTTGAGGCAGACGCGCCTCATGTTATCACCTCTCCAATGGCCGGTACTACTCTGTGTGTGGCCATCATATTCCGGAGGGATATCATAGTCAAGGGGCCCGGCTCCATACCATGAGCAATCCTGAAACAGTGGAATTTGATTTGTGCCTGCAACGTTGCGAGTCTTGAAGTAACCCTCATGTGACTGGTCCTTTTTCCTGTTATAGACCCAGCGATTTAAACCATAGCTGCCGTAATCTTCCTGCGCTACATAGTCGCTGTCCAGAGATTCTGCGCCCCATACACCAAACGTTCCTGTGTGTCTGTCAGGGTTCGCGGCCTCCGGGCAGCAGACGCTTAGCTTTCGGTCTCTGTGGTGCGCTTGGATGACCCACCTCCATCTGCCGCTGCTGTCACCGTAAGCGAAATAGCCATCGTTCTCATCCATATAAATCGAGAAGACAAGCGCCCATTGGCGCAGATTTGTTTGGCAGCCAACTGCTTTTGCCTGTTTTTTTACACGATTTAGGGCCGGCATCAAAATCGCCATCAATAATGCAATGATGGCGATTACCACCAGAAGTTCTATTAGGGTAAAGCCTGTTAGAAGTAATCTTGATCTGTCTGAGTGTCCGCCTTTGTTGCGGATTCTTAATGGAGTAAAGCCTTTTCGTTTACGCATAATGCTGAGTCTTCCTTGTGTCAAGTTTTGTTAGTAGTCCTTAAAATTCCTCATCCATTTGGGCCAGTCTCTTGGTTGGACACCACCAGCTTTAGTCCAGGGACCATTTGTATTGAACTGGCGATGCCAGTTCAGCTTCCACAGCTCCTTAAGTCCTACCTTTCTGACGGACCAATCCATAAAAAGGTGATTTACAGCCCCATTGTGTCGGTTGATGCAGAAATGCATCATTTCACTGCTGTAGGTAATCCATTGGCCATCGTATTCGGGAGGGTCGCCGCGTACCCCAAATTCGTAGGGGCCCCCTCCCCTAAACATTGTATCGGCAAACACCGGTATATTATCTACACCTTCAACATTAACAGTCCTCCAACTCCATTCGGTGGGACGTCCCTGAAGGGTCTTAACATCTGGTGGTGGATCATAAATCCAGCAATTTGCCCCATAACTGGGTTCTTCCGGACCTACCTTTATTGGAATATCGTAAGTGTTATACGTACCGCCCCATATGTGCCCATTAGGGTGCCTTTTGGTGGCCTCTGGGCAGCGGAGCAAATTTGTTCCTGGCTGTATATAAGGCCGCAATTCTATTAGCCATTCTCCGCGACTCCAACCCATACCCATATCTATGGTAAAAGAGCCGTTGCGATCGTTCGTGAACATTTGGTAGATAACACCCCATTGGCGTAGGTTCGAAAGACAGACCATCTCCTTAGCCCGTCTGCGACCGCCGCTTCCAATAGCACCGATATTCATCAGCAGGAACACAATGCAGCCGAAGATAACAAGAATGTCTTTTCTCGTAAAAGTTCTTCTTAATTTCATTGCATTATTCCTTTGTCGTTAAGCCAGTTGGCTGCCAACATGACAATGTCGTTGAAATTTACAGTTCCGTTAGAGTCTAAATCTCCAACCCAGCTCAGGTCGGGCACCTGTTCTTCGCTGCATTGTGGGCTGAGTGCCACAACCACATTGTTCGGGTGCTCAATTAGGAATGAATTATCCCTTGAATCTGTGACAATTATGGTGTTGTCCGCTGCAATTACGGGATAACTGAGCCAGTTATCACTCTGATAACGAGAGACCTCATAGCCGTTTGAATCTACTACGTAAAGGTGGCCGTCATCACAGGAGGCATAGATAAGACCATTGGTGTCAACAGCTAAGGTAAAACCACCAATAGTTCCCAGGCGAGTTGTCCATTTTATGTTTCCATTGGGATCGACTGCTCTGAGGTATGGATCGTCGAAGCTTACGTAGATTGTCCCATCGGGCCCCAAGGCCGGTTCAGACCAGCCGTCTGCATCTCCGTAATTTTCAAGGTAGTTAAGTTCGAAGAAACCGCTTTTAGGATCTGCTAAGTCAAGAGACCAAATAATAGCGCCGTCATTATGGTCGATTGAGTACAGGTTTGTATCATATAGCAATGTCTGGTAAATCGTACCATCGTCGGCAACGACAGGCGAGGCAAACGGCCAGCCCTGAGATTCAAAATTGCACGTCCACTTTAAAGAGCCGTCGTTGGGGTCAAGTGCATACAAATTCGGGTCATATAATCCCGCGATATAGACTGTCTCATCGCTGCCTATCGCGGGCGAGGCAAAAATCGAACCTGTTGATACTTTGCCGGGACCTTTTGTCTCAAAGCTCCACAGCTCGCTGCCATCCTGACCCAGGGCGTAAAGTATGCCATCCTGCGAGCAGACATATATATTGCCGTCGGCTGATACTGCCGGGGACGAGTACACAAAGCCATCGGTATAGTGTGTCCATTTTAGGTTGCCGTCAATATCAATTGCGTACAGCTCTCCGTTTTGGCTTCCGACATACACAGTGCCATCAGAACCTATGGTTGGCGAACTAAGGAGCGGTGAATTTGCATCATAACTCCACAACAAGCTGCCATTGTAGTCGAGCGTATATAGTGTCCCATCTTCGCAGGCAATATGCACTCTATTATCAACACCGACAGTGAGGCTTGCTGATACCGGCCCATTTGTTTCGAACTTCCATTTGATGCAGCCAAGCTCCAGCCCGGAATTCTCGCTTAAACCGGTCCGCTTGAAATCGCCGCCAAGTGATTTCCACATAGATTTTACTACAAGACCATCGTCGCCGACGGTAATTGTTCCCGCAAGGCCAAGAATGACTAAAATCAACCAACTCGAGACTGGAATTGTATTTTTCACTATTTTCTCCCTCTGATTCTTTTTACTCGTTGCCATTAAGCTGCTTTAAGCAAAATCGGCTGTATGTCCGATATTGTAGCAGAAACCGCTCTGGAATGCAAGTGTAAAGTGCTTAATTGGTGCTTATTGTCGGCAGTGAAATGGTTTTTTATTGACAAGAAAGATATTTACTTGTAGTATATTATAATGAAATGTGGTTTCTGTCTGCATTTGGTAGGCGAAAATCGCCCCAATAGAATTGTTTTGGAGGTAAGGGCCGGCAAATCTGGTTCTTTATCTGTATGTTTTTTTGGCTGCCGAGTCCGGTTTTGTGATAGAAGAGGGACCCCGCAAGGCGGGAATACAGCAGAGAGTTGTTAGGAGAAATTTCGATGTTCAACGGAAAAAGTGCCGCAGCGATTTTAGCATTAACACTTTTTGTAGTTAGCGCCGGTTTTGCTCAAACTTTGGAGGAGAATTGGAATGATTTCGTGCATTATACGAAAATCGGCCGATTCGATTTAGCCAAGGGATACGCACAGGCGGTCCTGGACAGTAATCCCGACCCTGTAAAATTGCTTGAGTTAAGTAAAGACAATCCTCAAGGTTACGCGATTTTGTTAAGAGTCAATGAAATCTCACCTGACCCTGAGCTTGCAGAGTTAAGCGGTAAAATCCTCGATATTATCGAGCAGGGCAGCTTCATCCGCCGGGCAGACCCAAGGGTTATCGTAACGGAGATAAAAAGGCTGAGCAGTACCGAGCGCGGCTGGTTCACGGGGGTTAAACGGCTTCGCAACGCCGGTGAATATGCAATACCGTTTATGCTCGATGCGATGGCCGACGATTCCCGCGACGCAGAATTCCCGTATATTGTACGGGCTCTTCCGCAGATTGGCAGAGATGCGATAAGGCCTCTTGTGGCCGCCTTGCAGAGTGAAAATGTGGCGCTCAAGGCCCAGATAATAACGGCCTTGGGCAAGATTGGCTATCCCCAATCGCAGGCCTATCTAAAGTATCTTGTCGAGAACGACGGTTCAACCGAGCTTCGTGAATTGGCCACGAACAGCCTTAGTAAAATTGATCCCGGCACTCTGAAAATTCCGGCTGCCCAGTTGTTCTTCGAGCTTGGCGAAAAATATTATTACCATGCGCAGTCATTGACACCGGCTGAGGATGCTGATTTTGCCAATATTTGGTTCTTGGATTCTGACCGGCAGCGACTGGTTCGCGAAGAAGTGACCAAGAGTTACTTTAACGAGCTTATGGCGATGCGGTGCTGCGAATGGGCGCTCAAGGCCGACGCGGGATTCGGCCCGGCCATTGGTCTGTGGCTTGCTGCCTTTTTCAAAGCGGAGTCCGCCGGCGTTGAGCAGATGCCGCAATATTTTGGCGACCGCCACGCCGATGCGCTTGTCTATGCCACCACCGCAGGGGTTGAATATCTTCATCAGGCCCTTGCTCGGGCGGTCAAAGACAAGAATGCTTACGTTGCACTTGGTGCTATTGAGGCATTGGGTACAACCGCGGGTGAAAAATCATTACTTTATCGCATTGGGCCGGCTCAGCCGCTGCTTCAGGCCCTGAGTTTCAATAATATAAGGGTAAGATACAGTGCCGCGATAGCAGTAGCTGCGGCAGGGCCTAAGGAGCCATTTGCCGAGAGTAAGCTGGTGGTTGCGAATTTGGCGGAGGCTTTAGGACAAAATTCACAGCCGGCCGCTGATGATGCCGGCCTGTGGAATGAGCAGGTAGCCGACAGCTATGCCCTTCGCGCGGCCGAGGTAATGCTCAAATTGGCTCAAACCAGAAATCCTGTCATTAATTTATCTGCCGCCCAGGATACTCTCGTAAGCGCGGTAAATGACGAGCGCCCCGAAATCCAGATTTTGGCCGGTCAGATTTTAGCCCATCTCGACAGCCCCGGCGCCCAGCGGGCAATAGCCGGAATGGCCCTTGATAATAACAATGCTGTTGATGTTCGAATATCGGCGTTTGACTCTCTTGCTACTTCGGCGAAATTGAACGCCAATATGCTGGTTGAGCCGATGGTTGACAGTATTTACGCACTTATCAGCTCGGACGATACGGCTCCAGAGCTTCGCAGCGCAGCGGCTGCCGCTTACGGCGCACTGAATCTGCCCAGCCAAAAAGTCAAAGACCTCATCCTCGACCAGGCAAAGAGTTGACATGTGGTTGTCATTCTGAGCGGAGCGAAGAATCTCGTCATTGCGCGACCTGCAAAGCAGGGTGCGGCAATCTCCTTATCATCCCCAAACGTAGTCGAAAATATATATTTGCGTTTGGATAAAATTCACCTATAGTAATACATAAACGAAGTGCTTCAGTTATTTTAAGTTATTTTGGATCTGGCAAAGGGGTATGCTATGATAACAGAATATGAGAAAGATGTAATTTTGCAGTATGCCAAAAAATATAACGTTTCCTCTGTGTTCTTGTTTGGCTCGTCAATTGAAAAAGATGAGGGCGCTAATGATATAGACCTTGGAGTAAGAGGGATTGAACAAAAATTATTCTTCAAGTTCTATGCCGAGTTGGTTAAGCACTTATCAAAACCTGTTGACCTTGTTGATTTATCCCAAAAATCGCTGTTCAATGATATTGTCGAAGAAACCGGAGTGAGAATCTATGGTTGATTTAACCCGAAAAATAGCTGCGGAAAAAGAGAATGTGGAAAAAGCGTTGGGTAATCTTAAAGATGCAATGGGAAGAAAAAAGAGGTCGACTGTTGAATTGGCTGCTATCGCCACATTCCTCCATAACATTTATAACGGGATAGAGAATATTTTGAAGCAGGTGCTAAAAGCAAAAGGCACTGAGATTCCGAAATCAGAAACGTCGCATAAGGATTTACTGGACATTTCTGTGTCCAATGGAATTATACCGGAGAAACTCTCCGACCAACTCTACGAATATCTGACCTTCAGGCATTTTTTCGTTCACGCATATGGCTTTATGCTTGAAGAAATACATTTGGAGGATTTGGCAAATAATATTCCGGATGTTTGGTTACAGTTTTTGTCAGCAATACAGAGGTATCGCCAGGCTTCAGACAACACAGTATAAGCAGTAGTCATATTTGCCTCTATTGACTTTCGAGGAAGGAGTTATGAAGCTTGTTGATATGGAACCATATCTGGATGGGGAGATATTTTGAATTGTTGAAAGATATTAATTGTTCGAGGAGAATTGCGAAATGGCTATTGATGCAGAGCAAGTAACCGCCTGTCTCGAAGAGTGCAAAAAACACTTGACCACGGAGCTGCTTCCTTTCTGGCTGGTCCGGTGCAAGGACGATGAGAACGGCGGTTTTATTACGCACTTCGATAAGGACGGCAATGATACCGGCGAGGACGAGAAATCGTTAATCGCTCAGAGCCGTACCGTTTATACAATGGCCTCGGCCCATCGAGCAGGCTATGGAGATGGTAAATGCGCCGAATACGCCAAACACGGCGTCGATTTTCTCATTGACAAGATGTGGGACACCGAACACGGCGGATTCTTCTGGACGGTGGACCGTAAGGGCAACGTCGCCATCGATAAGAAGATTATTTATGGCTTTAGCTTCGCGATTTATTCCCTCAGCGAATATACACTGGCGACTGGTGATCCAAGGGGCCTGGAATACGCCGAGAAGGTTTTCGACCTTATGCAGAAACACTGTGCAGACACGATGTACGGCGGATATTTTGAGATGTTTGAGAGGAACTGGGACATGTGCGGGCCGGGCAGCGGCGGTGGTGACAGAAAGACCCTCGACGCCCATATGCACCTGATGGAGGCGTTTACCACGTTGTATGAATGCAGCGGCCGGAGCGTACACCGCCGAAAACTGTTGGAAGATATTGACCTTCTGATAAAGAGAATCCTGCACCCGAAATATGCGACCGGCATACCCCAGTTCACGCCCGATTGGCAGATAGCGCCGCAGATAAAGTTTGATATCATTTGGGGCTGGGACCGCTTTGCAGAAGGCGGGCAAAAAGACCACGCCGAGGACAATACCTCAGCAGGCCACAACGTGGAATTTGCCTGGCTGCTCGCTCACGCGACAGACATTATGGGTTCGGGCTTTGAGGAATATAAGGACATTATCAAGAAGGCGATGGACCACGGAATGAAAAACGGTATCGATGAGGAATACGGCGGCGTTTATATTGAGGGGCCGCACGCCGGTGGTGTTTATGACAGGGAAAAAGAGTTCTGGCAGCAGGCGGAGGTTATGATTGGGATGTTGGAGGGGGTTCTGCGGTTCGGGCCTGAAAAATACTGGCCGGCCTATGAAAACGTGCACCGTTTTGTCTTCGATAAGATGATAAATCATCCCGTGGGTGAGTGGTGGCCGCTGCTCGCCAGAGAGGGCGAACCAATCTGGACGCATATGAGCCATTCCTGGAAAGTGAACTATCATACGGTTCGTTGTATGGTACAGTGCATAAAACGGCTCGAGAAGTTGCTCGAAAAGCTTAAATAACAGATGTTCACATATGCAGTACGACGGCAAATACAACGTCTTTGATTCCAGCAAAATCGATACGTATCCATTGGGTACGCGCAGCAATAAGGTTACGCTCGATGACCTTATCCGGCCTGTGGACATCGACAATATTACTATTGATTTACCGGAAAAGACCAAAGGCGATATCGAGACCGTTGCCCGGGCGATAGTTTCGTCTCGAAAGGCCGACAAGCCAGTCGTTATTTTTACCGGAGCTCATTTGATAAAAAACGGCCTTGGCCCTTTGCTTGCCAACCTTGTGAGGCACGGTCTCGTAACTTTAGTTGCCGGGAGCTGCGCCACGGCCATCCACGATTTCGAGCTGGCCCTGATAGGCCAAACCAGCGAAAATGTCCACGATGCCCTGGGCAAAGGCAGATTCGGAATGGCTTACGAGTTTGCATACATCAATTGTGCCTTGTCCATCGGTAATAAATACAAGCTGGGCTGTGGGGAGTCACTGGGCAGAATGATGTGTGATGAAGATTTTCGTAAAGAGGTCCTTGCCCTGGCTGGAAAAGTCAATTCAGCACTGAGTTTTGTTTGTCCACTGGCCAGTGTCCTTAGCGCATGCTATGAAAATGAAGTTCCCTTTACGGTTCATGTCGGAATAGGCACGGATGTGACCGACCAGCATCCGTCTTTTGACGGCCAGGCCAAGGGCGGCTGTTCCGGCCGGGATTTCCTCATCTATACGAATGAAATAACCAGGCTTACAGACGGCGGAGTATTACTTAATATTGGAAGTGCCGTGACAGGCCCGGAAGTTCTGCTCAAAGCCGTTTCAATGGCTGCCAATACGGGCAATGTCCCCAATAATATTATTACCGCCGACTTCGACCTCCGCGACCAGCAGCCCGGAGCAATGAGCGATGAATCTTCACAGGGTTATTATTTCCGCGACCAAAAGAGCGTTGTAATCCGAATTCCGCGGGCATTTTCTGGTAAGGGCTTTTATATACAGGGCAACCAGAAACAGACGTTTCCATTGCTCTATAAAAAGATTATAGAAGGGCTGTAACTAAAAGGTATTTGAAGATGAAAGAAGAGCGCATCAAGGAAATCCTGACTCGGATTAAGAATGTAAAAATTGCGGTGTACGGCGATTTCTGTATTGATGCTTATTGGCTGCTCGATGCTCAGGGCTCGGAAGTATCGGTAGAGACCGGCCTGCAGGCCCGGGCGGTCGGTAAACATTACTATTCGTTAGGCGGGGCGTCAAACGTTGTTGCCAATCTTGCCGCCCTTAAGCCGGCAGCCATTCAGGTCATTGGTGTTGTTGGGGATGACATCTTCGGCAGAGAGCTGAGACGTCAGTTCCACGAGCTAAATGTCGATACAACGTATCTGGTTGTTCAAAAGGAAAATTTCGATACTGTAACCTTCGGCAAGCCATACCTTGAGGGCAGCGAACAGCCAAGAATTGACTTCGGCTTTTTCAACCAGCGAACCGATGCAACCGACAAGGCCCTACTGGACGGCATCGCCGAGTCTCTAAAGAGTGCAGATGCACTGATAGTAAACCAGCAGGTCCCTGGTAGTATCACAAACGAATCTTTTATAGACCGGGCCAACGCCCTTTTTGAAAAATTTACGGACAAAATAGTGCTGCTCGATTCCAGACACTACGGGCACAAGTTCAAAAACATCTACCGCAAGACGAATGATTTGGAAGCGGCACACCTGAACAACGTCGATGTCAAATTGGATGATGTTCTGACTTTGGCTGATGTGAAGAAATACGCTATGAATCTTTATCAGCAATTCAGCAAACCCGTATTTCTGACCCGCGGCCCGCGCGGCATCATAACCGTTGATTCCGATGGTATCCACGAGGTCCCGGGTATTCAATTATTGAAAAAGCTCGATATTGTCGGGGCCGGAGACACGGTAACAAGCGCGTTGGCTTTGTGTCTGGGCGCAGGTATTCCGTCCACCGAAGCGGCCGAGTTCGCTAATTTTGCCGCTGCTGTTACCGTTCAGAAATTATTCCAGACCGGTACGGCGTCGGGCCCGGAAATCCTCGAACTCGGCAGGGACGCTGATTATATCTATCAGCCGGAACTCGCTTCCGACAGGCGTGGAGCTTGCTATTTCAGAGACAGCGAAATAGAGCTTTGCTGCGAATCAATACCATTTGGCCGAATAAAACACGCCGTCTTTGATAATGACGGGACCATAAGCACGTTAAGGCAGGGCTGGGAGGAGATAATGGCCCCCGTGATGGTCAAGGCCATTCTCGGCGACAAATACGAGACCGCAGATGAGACCCTTTACCACAAGGTGCGAAAACGTGTCACCGACTACATCGACAAATCCACCGGTATTCAGACCATCATACAGATGGAAGCTCTTGTCGAAATGGTCAAGGAGTTCGGCATTGTCAGGGCTGATAAAATACTCGACAAATTCGGCTACAAGGAGATTTATAATGATGCCTTGATGGAGCTTGTTAACAGGCGAATCGAAAAATTCAGACGCGGCGAGCTTGACATCAATGACTACACAATCAAGGGCGCGTTGGAATTCTTAGAAGTCCTGCGTGAAAAGGGCATAAAACTTTATCTGGCCAGCGGGACAGACCGCCAGGACGTTGTCGCCGAGTCCGAGGCACTTGGCTACGCCGAGCTTTTTGACGGCGGTGTTTACGGCGCCCTCGGCGATGTCGCCAAGTATTCCAAGAAGATGGTCATCGAGAGAATAATGGCCGAGAACAATTTGCAGGGTCCAGAACTGGTTGTCTTTGGCGATGGTCCCGTTGAGATACGCGAATGCCGAAAGCGTGACGGCATCGCCGTCGGTGTCGCGAGCGATGAGATTCGCCGCCACGGCTTAAGCACCGAAAAGCGCACCCGCCTGGTCAAAGCCGGCGCACACATCATCGTGCCCGATTTCTCACAACACGAAACACTCACAAAATTATTGTTCGCTTCCCGTGAAGCGGGGGCCATCCCGGAGTGAATTGACAGCGCCTTTTAACACGAAATTATAAGATGCCGATATTTGAATACAAATGCAACAAATGTGGACATACGATGGACTTTTTAGAGAAAACGAGAACTCCTCGAAAACATAGCTGCGAAAGGTGCAACAGCCCCGACTTACACAAGCTGCTGTCCGGTTTTGCCGTTGGCCAAAGCAAAACGACGAGCGAATCCTGCCCAAGTTGTACATATCAAACCGACACCTGTTCGACCGGCACTTGTCCCTATAGTTCATAACACTGGAAAGATACTGCTTGTCTTTCAAAAGGTAAATGCGTGATGATGACAGGCAGTTGCTCCGAACAATCCCCAAGCTCGTCCTCGTGGAAGTGGGCAGCAGGAATCCAGATTTTCGATGAGATTGGATACCACATCAAAGCCTGCCCTAAGCAAGGCCGAATGGGTACGGGATGAAAATCCCTCAAAGTACACTTGGCGGAGCATTAGGCATATTTTGTTTAGATTTTTTTGATTTTCTCAAATAATCCTGTAAATTCTTATTGAGCTTGCTCAAATATCTTCAAGCTCAGCCAGGAAGGAGTCGGACTCATCCGGTTCCAGCTCAGGGAAGCTGCCGGACAGCTCCTCTGCCAGGACCTTTGGTGGTGGTACTTTCGCTGCGGGTTTTGGTTGGGCCTGCTTGGGTGGGACAATTTTCTCTGGCTCGCCGTCAATCTGCAGCAAGAACGTAAGCGGGCCTATTTTGATATAATCGCCCGGCTGAACCGTTGTCTCATTTATACGTTTACCATTAAGAAATGTGCCGTTGCGCGAGCCAAGGTCGCGAATTCTCACGGCCTCTTTGTTCTGGTTCAACTGGCAGTGCCTTTTGGAAACGACCATAAGGGGGATACACAAATCACAGTCGTGACGTCGGCCAATTATCGTAGTATCGCTGGCGACAGAAAAAGCTTTTTGTGAGCCGTCTTTTTTAAATAGAACCAGATTAACATCCATTCTACCTTCCTCGCTATCAGTTTGTACTTTGCCGCGACTATTTTTATTACATATGCAAAAGCACTTTATAGCAAGAAATAAATCGGACGATAAATAATATTGACAATTTTGGCCACGCTGATATATTCATAGACAAACACAAAAATAATTGGTATTAGCGGATAGATATATGGCAAAAGTTACACTGCCCGATGGCAGCACATTAGAAGTTACTAACGGCACGACGGCAAAGCAATTAGCTGAACAGATAGGATCGGGACTTGCGAAAGCAGCTGTAGCAACGAAAGTCAACGGCCAATTAGTAGATTTATCGGCGCCTATTAATAGCGAAGCAGACGTTCAAATCATCACCCTCAAAAATGACGAAGGCCTTGATGTGATGCGTCATAGCTGCGCCCACGTAATGGCTGAAGCTATATGCAGTATTTGGCCTGATACTAAACTGGTCTATGGCCCAACCGTTGAAGACGGATTTTACTATGACATTGACCTCGATGAGCCGATTCGGCCGACCGATTTCGAGCGCATCGAGGAGAAGATGGCTGAAATCGTCAAAGCCGACAAACCGTTTGTTCGCAAAGAAATGACCAAAGCTGATGCTCTGGCAAAATTGGCCGGCGACAAATACAAGACTGACAATATAAGCCACGCGGATAGTGATGTTATTAGTTTTTACTCGCACGCGGATGACTTTGAGGATTTATGCCGGGGCCCGCACGTACCCAGCACCGGCAGAATCGGAAGCTTTAAGGTTATGTCCGTAGCCGGCGCTTATTGGCACGGCGACCCGACACAAAAAATGCTCCAGCGGGTCTATGGCACCGCCTGGCCGACAAAAAAAGAGCTTGACGACCATCTGCAAAGATTGGCCGAGGCGAAAAAACGGGACCATCGCGTATTAGGCAAACGACTGGATTTATTTAGTTTCAATGAGGCCGGCCCCGGCTTTGCATTCATTCACGCCAAAGGAATGATTATCTGGAATGCCATAGTAGATTTTTGGCGGGGCGTTCACAATAAATACGGATATGAGGAAATCCGCACACCTATAATTCTTAATGAGCAGCTCTGGCACAAGAGCGGCCACTGGGACAATTATAAAGAGAATATGTATTTTACACATTTCGACGATGCCGACTATGCGATAAAGCCGATGAACTGTCCCGGCGGATGTCTGGTCTATAAGACCCGCCAGCACTCGTATCGCGAATTTCCGATGCGCGTCGCCGAGCTTGGCCTGGTGCATCGACACGAGGCCAGCGGTGTTATGCACGGGCTTTTCAGGGTGAGGCAGTTTACGCAGGATGATGCCCATATTTTCTGCACACCCGAGCAGATAGAATCCGAAATAATAGGGGTCATTGAACTTACCTTTGAGATATATCAGGCCTTCGGGTTCGAAGATTTCCGCATTGAGCTGTCCACCAAGCCCGAAAAGCACATCGGCTCGGACGAGATTTGGGAAACAGCTACAAACGCCCTTGAGGATGCCCTCAAGCACAAAGATATTGAGTACAAAATCAACGAGGGCGATGGCGCATTTTATGGACCCAAAATAGATTTTCATATACGGGATTGTCTGAAAAGGTCCTGGCAATTAGGCACAATTCAACTGGATTTTTCTATGCCGCAGCGTTTCGGCCTGGTTTATACCGACAAAGATAATACCGAGAAAACTCCGGTTATGATTCACCGGGCGGTTTTGGGTTCTTTTGAGCGTTTTATTGGCATTCTTATAGAACACTACGGTGCAAATTTCCCGCTTTGGCTTTCGCCGGAGCAGGTAAGGGTACTGCCGATAAGTGAAAAAAGCAATGATTATGCAAAAATCGTTGAAGATAAGCTAAAAGATGCATCCCTGCGCTGTAGTTGTGATTTCTCGAATGAGAAAATAAATGCCAAAATTGCCAGAGCTTACAGCGAAAAGCTGCCCTATATGCTGGTGGTCGGTCCCAAAGAGGCCCAGTCCGATACCGTCAATGTAAGAATCCGGGGGGTAAAAGAGAAAAAAACAGTGCAGATTGATGAGTTTTTAGGAATAGCAAAGGACAAAATTACCGATAAAAAAATTGATTTGGCTTTTTAGAAATAGTAAGTTATAATTGTTGGTTGTAGAAGACGTTAAGAATGGTCAATTAATGATTTGTTACTTTATGGAAAGGTAAGGTGACGCACAATAAGTAAACGAGGTTTAAAGGTAAATGGAGGAATTCGGGCTGGAACAATTCGGCTCATTGACGAGTCAAACAATCAGGTGGGCGTCGTAAATAAATACGAGGCCCTCAACAGAGCGCGCGAGATAGGATTGGACCTTGTGGAAGTTGCCCCTACCAGCGACCCGCCGGTTTGTCGGATAATGGATTACGGCAAGTGGCAGTACGAACAAAAACGTAAGATTCGCGAGGCTCATAAGAAAAACCAGCACCACACTGCAACGCTGAAGGAGATAAGGCTCAGGCCGGAAACCGACAAACGCGACCTGGAGGTTAAGCTTAAACACGGGCGCGAATTTCTGGAAAAAGGCCACAAAGTACAATTTACTATGTTCTTCCGTGGACGTCAGATGCTGCACCGGGACCACGGCTATGCGATGTTAGAGCAAATTACTGAATTGTTACAGGATTTGGCGAAGGTTGAACGACCGGCTAGAATGTCTGGAAGGCGCATGACCTTATTAATTGTGCCTAAATAGCTTTCTATTAGTGCCATTTGCCGTTCGAGGATACTGCGTGTTACGGGGGCGGGTAAGCAAATGGGGTCAAACCCTGCACTCAAGAAATCCGCCCCGCCTGCCGATAACTCAAATATGAATCGACCAACCGATACCTGAAAGGATTAAACCATGAACGTTGAAGAAACCATAATGCAAATCAAATGCACGGTTGCATCCGCTGAATATAAGCTCACCCAGAACAATAGGGCTGGTGCAGAAGCAGACCTCCGTCATATACACACCTTCTTGAATAATACGCCGGCAAAACCAGACCCTAAGTCAAAAGATGAGGATTAGACGTGCCAGACGTTGAAACCATCGAATCCGAGACTGTCCTGCACGGCGAGCCTGAGCTCCTCGTCCCTATCGCTGAATACGCGGCACGAGAAAGTCTTTCCCGTAGAACCATCGACCGTTACTGCCAGACCGGCCGACTTGAGAAGGTGAGACAGCACGGACATACATATATCCTCGATAAGCCCCTAAAACCGCAGGTTAATGAGACAAGACAGGAAAGAAATGTCCCGGACTCTCAAATCGTCCCACTTGCCCAGACTGACTGGATCCGGCTTGGCATCCTTCAGGTCAGGTCAAAATCCAAGACCATCTGGCAGGCCTACGCCATTGTATTGACCGTCCTTTTCGTCGCGCTGCTGCTGGCCAGTCTCTGGCTCTTTACACAGTGGCGATTCCTCACCTCCACGTCTTGACATATTGCAGCTTTTCGAATTTTCGATCCCAATCTTTTAAGTCATACTCACACCACTCCTCTACAATCCTGCCGTCTTCAATCCGTATTATATCAATCTCCATAAACTCTACCTTGCCGCCCCCCCTGGTACCATGCTGATATGTTTCCTTGAATGTAACGACCGTCTTTAACCTCACAGCCACTTTTTCACCCTCTGCGATGATATCCTCTATCTCATATCTCAAAGTCGGCACCTTTTGTCTTATTACACGACAAATCAACTCAGCTTCCGACCACGTTATGGTTTTCGGATCACCTGGGCCGTGCTGCACATACTTTGGCGAATACAGTTTCGCCATCAATTCCCAGTCTCCTTCGTTTATCGCTCCTATCGCTACCTCTACAAGCATCTTGTTCTTTTTGGGTGTAGTCATCTTCTCTGTTTTGCTGCTTCCTTCCAATGCACCAGCCATAACAAAGAAATCAGCCAGGTCTTGCTGTGTTACTCCGTAGGTTCTCATTGTTGCTTCCATTAGCTCTTTTTGCTTCTGCTTCTCATTTGTCTCCGTATCGTTTCCGCTGCTTGCATAGACAATCGAAATCACAGCCATACCGATCAGCACTACCATCTTTACTTTTTTCATGTCACTACCCTTTCAAATATCGAACTTAACTATTGGTCGGTTAGTTTATTTCATCCAGCTTGTCCTTTGCCTTTGCGATAATAGACCGAAGCTCAGATAGTTTTGTCGTCGAAATAAACGCCCTCACTGAGCCAGTATAACCGGTGCTTACCGCCGCTTCGATCTTTCCTTTGCTACTGCTATACGTAACGACGCTGAGCTCTCCCTTTGTTTTGTAAGCAGCTTCAAAACTAGAGAGTTTGGTCGAGCTAAGTGTTACCTTGGCAATGTAATCAATCCCATTCAGCAAAGACTCGATCTCGTCATAGTCGATAAATGACGCGTCTTCCCTCTCATATTTTCCGGGCCCTGTTACTTTAAGAACTATCCCCATCTGTCGCTGACCTGTTGACACATCGAGGAAATCTATGCAGTCCACCTCAACAGTCCCCATACCAGAAACCGAACCAATCTCTGATCTTCCTCTGATAATCACTGTACCGGTTTGCTTCTCAAAAGCTTCGAGTTTCGTTTCCGTTCCTTGCGCTGGTAACTTTGGTTTTTGAATACTGGCACCACCACAAACCAAAACTCCAGCCACAAGAATTAGACACAATGACTTTCTCATGTCTTGTCTCCTTTTACAATTCAACATACCCAAATCAGTTAATACGAAACGATGCTCTGTTATCGACACACCACGTCCTCAGCTTCAAATCAAACCCGAAAAAAACACTGTCAAATACTTCTAATCTGGCAAACTACCCCTGCCTCGTCTGCATTGGTACACCTTACCCATATTAACATGCTTTCAATCAAAAACGCTGGTACCTTCGAGCAAAAATCAAATTTTTCAAAAAATTTTTAACTGTCATACTGACATTGAGTTACGAGAATCCCGAACCGATATTCGAGGTCTTTTTTCGCATCAAAAGTGCAGGTAGCTCTAATTATAGAGGCTTACCTTTTTTTGCCTCAGCCCGGCACGGCCAGAAGGCCCAGATTCGTCAATCGTAAACTTGGGGTGAAAACATCAAAAATCATCTAATTATATTCAATTTATCTGCGTTAATCCGCGTAATCTGCGGTTGGAGGTATTCGACAATTGTAGAGAGTTCTCTACAAATCGACCTTTTTATGCAAAACAAACCCAATTTCCGAAAGGCCAAAATGAATATAATCCCATATAATACAAAGGATTATGAAAATATAAGCGATTGGACACTTGGTCAAAACAAACCCAATTCAAACCCAATTCAAACCCAATGTCGAAACAGCTCCAGGGCCCCGAGTTGTCCGGGATGCTTATTCATTAACCGGATGAAGCGAAAACAGTCGCAGAAGGATTTTCCGGATTTTTTTGAGAAACTCCCCGTTATGGTATTGACCAACGGCTATAAATAACGTAAATTACCAACCTTATATTATTCCTGTACTAGGCAGAGCACGGCGAAGTGGATATTTGAGGCAGGATTTCAGAGAAGGTTATTTTAAGGGAACAGCTAAATGCCGAAACAAAAGACCCATAAGGGGTTGAGAAAAAGAGTCAAGATTACCGCTACCGGCAAGGTCAGGCACAAACGCACCGGTGGTGGTCATCTTATGAGCGGCAAAAACGCAAAACGTCGAAGGCGGGTGAGAAGCTCGTCTATTATGAAAAGCGCGACAGCTAAGACGGTCAGGACCGAACTGGGTAAGTAGATACCTTAAAGAGAAAAAAACAATAGAAAATAATCAATAATCAATAATCAATAATCATTTAATTGGGCTTGCTTCTCGGCTTTCATTCTGCTGCCGCCAGTAAGCTTAAAGAATCGGAAATTTTCAAAGGAAAGCAGGTCAACAAAGATGCCAAGAGTCAGAAAAGGTGCCGCAAGGCACCGGGCAAAGAAACGAATCCTCAAAGCGGTAAAGGGTCATCGTGGCTCTGCAGGTCGGCTGTATCGCCTGGCCAAAGAATCTGCCGTGCGGGCAGCCGTTAATGCTCGAATTGGCCGCAAACTCCGAAAACGCGATTTTCGCGGTCTGTGGATCACACGATTAAACGCAGCCTGCCGGCAGCGAGGTATAAGATACAGTCAGTTCATCAACGCCTGCAAAAAAGCCGACATTGGGCTGAATAGAAAAATGCTGAGCGAAATCGCTATCGCCGACCCGGAGGGCTTCGACGCCATTGTTGAGGCTGCCAAGGCCGCAATAAAATCGTAAAGTGGGAACCGGCCTTTGCGTTGCGAGCCACGAGTCACGACATACGAGTAAATGCTTGAGCAATTTAAAAAAACCGGCAAAGATGCCCTTGCTGACCTGAAAAAGGTGACCGACCTGACCTCTCTGGAAGAGTTCCGCATAAAATACCTGAGTCGAAAAGGGCAAATTATCCAGATGCTTAGCCAAATAGGTAAGCTGCCCCCCGAACAAAAACCTCTGGCAGGCCAGCTTGCAAACAAAATAAAAAAAGAGGTTACCAAAGCATTTGAGCAGTTGAAAAGCACTCTGTTGCAATCCAGGCAGGAAACATCTAAAGAGTTGATAGACGTTACTCTGCCGGGCAAACCTGTCAGGATTGGCAAGACACACGTAATCACACAAACCTTAAATGAGCTGCTGGAGATATTCGGCCGAATGGGCTTTGCTGTGGCCTATGGCCCTGAGGTCGAAGACGAATGGCACAATTTCGTCGCATTAAATATTGGCCCTGAGCATCCGGCAAGAGACCCTTCTGATAATTTCTACATTAATGACAACACGTTATTGCGAAGCCAGACGTCCACGATTCAGATCCGTGTTATGGAGCGCACCAAACCGCCCATTCGAGTTGTTGCACCGGGACGGGTCTATCGCCCGGACACCGTCGATGCGACGCATATGTATATGTTTTATCAGCTTGAAGCCCTGGTTGTCGATGAGGGCGTTAGTATGGTGGATATGAAGACGACCATCGAGCAGTTTATCCATACCTTTTTGGGTGCCGATACGAAATGGCGATTTCGGCCGAGCTTTTTTCCGTTTACTGAGCCGAGTGCCGAGGTTGATTTGCTCCTGAAAGACAAGAGCGGCAAAGAAAGCTGGGTCGAGATGGGCGGCTGCGGTATGGTTGACCCGAATGTTTTTGACGCTGTTGGGATAGACAGCGAAAAATATACCGGCTGGGCGTTCGGTTTCGGAATAGAGCGTTTAGCTATGCGAAAGTACGGCATCACGGACATTCGCCTATTCTTCGAAAATGACCTGCGATTCCTGGACCAGTTCTAATTTTTTTCCTGTTGGACTTTTCGTTATTGAAGAAACAATGGGTGTTGAAAATCCTGTGGGTTTTAATCGGCCTGTTGAGCCGACTTAGCTTTAACTTTTTCGTCCGCGGCTTCCCAGCGTGTGCGGATATCGTCCTTGGGCTGGAACCGAAAGAAAAGCACAAAACTTTCATCTCGCTCGACTTTGCCGTAGTAGTGACCGGTGCTGACAAGTTCACCGTTGGAGTGAACAAGCACGAGCAGCTTTGCGATGCCTGTTTGCTCTATGCCACGGGCTAATGCCAGCTCAGGTGACTGCACAGATGAATTAGGAACTGGAATTGATGGGATGCCCAAAAGGGTGCTTTTGTATTCTGTGCCGAGTGCACCCGAACTTATCTCAGCTACATAGTCAGCCTGCTCGGCGTCTTCGGTGAGATGAGTCCCGATTTCAACAAAACGGGCTCGCACTGCTGCCTTGACGTATTCGATGTCGTAGCTCTTTAGATTGGTAAAGTCTAAGTAAGTCTTTTTGCCGGCCACCTGAGGAATGTCGAGTTTCTCAAGGGCGTTGTCAACCGCTCCGGAAAGAAGTAGCTGCTCGATGGCGGCCCGCTCTGTGTTGGTAAAGGTCCGTGTGCCACAGCCGGCCGCAAAGGACACTAATAAAGTTGTCCAAATGATATACTTCACTTTTGCCTCGATTAAACAATACCGAAAAGTTGAATAAAGTTAGACAGCAAAAAATTTTGTCCGGGATGTAAACACTGCTCGCTGTTATTTGACTGAATCGTCAAGGGGCAATCCAAGCTTTTCATACAATCTCCGTCTGCCGGCCTTGTCGCCTTCAATTGTTGCTTTGGCGTATTCGGCTACTTCTTTTGCACGCGCTCGCGGGACCACGATGACGCCGTCCCCGTCGGCGACGATGACATCACCCGGCTCTACTAAGACGCCGCCACAGACGATAGGACGGTTGACGGATTCAATTTCGTTTCGGCCCGGCCGAATGCCCCTGCCTGGTTTTTTGAAGTAAAGAGGGACCTTCTCGGTAATGATCTCGTCCGTGTCACGGGCAGTAGCGCTGGTAACCACTCCAACACATCCGCGCAAACACCAGCCCATAATGTTATTTGAGCCAATTGAACCCACATCAGAGTCCGGCGCATCGTCGATGACCAGCGCCGTACCCTTGCGGATAAGCGGGACAAATGGTTCGCTCGAGAGAGCGCTGTACCACTGGCCGACCCAGCGGTCAAACGCCTGGGTTTCCATACGCGGTGCCGGCGGCTTGTTCGTTGGGACGTATCGGACGGTAACCGCAATCCCGATAAAGCGATGTGTGAAATGTTTGGTGTCTTTCCAGAGGGCATGTATTTCCGGCGACATCAGGCCGACATTAGTCAGACCAACCTTGTCCATCCCGTCGGAAACGTCAGCGACGCG
Organism: uncultured Pirellulales bacterium; assembly: GCA_964417935.1. Classification (GTDB taxonomy): domain Bacteria; phylum Planctomycetota; class Phycisphaerae; order Sedimentisphaerales; family Anaerobacaceae; genus NIOZ-UU13. Next base: position 12,643 of record CAYQKF010000002.1, on the reverse strand, counting down.
CAGGCCCTCGAAGAGTTTAAGGATTTGCTCATCCTCTTTGGCGGTATAGACCTTGGTTGTAATGTAATTTTTGCCTGCCCTTAAATCTTCGGTACCCGGCTTAGTGTCCTGTTTGGCTGCTGCCGGTGTCGAATAAGCACCTATAACCAGCAGCGAAAATGCCAACAGCCCGACTAAAAGCACTAAGGTTACTGCTACGGTTGTCTTTGCTTTTCCAGTTTGCATTTGTCATCTCCTCAATTTCCAAAAATTCCAAAATATGTGCACGCCAATACTATAAGCTCTTTTTAGTCCGGTTCAAGACAAAAATACACAAGCAGCAATTTAGAGCGTTAGACGTTCTTAGAAAAGTTGGTCAAGAGGGCTTGGATTTCAAGGACATTGTTGATTATTTTTTGTTATCTGATAAATTGAGATTGCAGGAAAAGATGGATTCTTATGGGCAGATGTAATGATTGAAATCACAGATAACATATCTATTCGTGATGATGAGCTTATTTTCAAGGCCTCTCGCAGTAGCGGGCCGGGGGGACAAAATGTCAATAAGGTAAATACACGGATTACGCTGTTTTTCGATGTGGCGAATTGTGAGAGTTTTTCCGATGTGCAAAAGCGGCGAATACTCTCTCGCCTGTCAACGCGAGCCGGCAAAAATGGCCTGATAAGAGTTGCTTCGCAAAAGTTCCGAACTCAAAAGGCAAATCGCAGAGCAGCCGTCGAGCGATTGCAACAATTACTGGCTGAGGCTCTGAAAACACGACCGGTGAGGAAAAAAACTAAGATTCCGTATTCGGTTAAGCAGCGGCGATTGGAGGAAAAAAGACGGCGAAGTCTGTTAAAGCGGCAGAGAGCGAAAAGAAATTTGGCTGAGGATTTAGCGGGTTAGAGGCAGCAAAACGAAGCGCAGGTATCAGTGTTTTCGTTTTCGGCGGACCATCACCACGAAAACCACGACCGCGGTAACAATAACGATTACCAGCACTTCCTTTGGACCGATTAACACAGCCGCCATAGTAATTTTGTCTTCCTTTTTATCGAGCCTGTTAGCGTTATGCAAAATTGAGGTTAGGCATATATTATTTAAGGAAATCAGGTTTTTGATTTTCTTAAATAATCAAATAGCTGCTTGCTGGGCAATAATTTATTGTTTGAAAAGAAAAAATTAAAAGACAATTTTTTCTTTTCAAAGTATGCCTAACCTCAATTTTGCAGAAGACTTATTTAGTTTGTATCCGGCAGAATCTTGTTCTTAAAGCATTTCCTTTGGCTGATACTTTTATAGTTATTTTCGCCGAAAAGCAAGGAAATATTTCGCATATAAAGAGGTTTTACCGGCGTCCTAAGATAAATCTGGTGGAAAGAGATAATTTTTTTTATATTAAAGTGCGCACCGGAACGTCATATTGATAGTGAAGGTTGATTATTAACCTTATTGGGTCGGCCTTAGATGCTGGAAGATGAGCGTCTAATTTGGGAGCTCAAACACGGGGACAAAGAGGCCCTGCGCCAAATCTATGTGAAGTATAAAGATAACCTGTTGACGATAGCGGCTTCTCTGCTGCACGATGCTTATACTGCGGAGGACGTTCTGCACGACGTTTTTGTTTCTTTTGCCGCCAGTGTTGGAAGGCTTGAATTGCGAGTGAGTCTGCGGAACTATTTAATAAGCAGTGTGGTTAACCGGGTGCGGGATAGATTCCGTAAAAAGAAACACCACATGGTTGAGCTTGACAAAGCAGGACAGATTGGCTCGGATTCATACGACCCCATGCGGTCGGCCATATTCACTGAACAATTGCAGCTATTGGCTGACGCATTATTCCAGCTTCCGTTGGAGCAGCGAGAAACAATAATCCTGCACTTGAACGGCGGGATGAAATTTAAGGAAATAGCAGGTATACAGCGAATTCCACTCAGTACGGTCCAGGGCAGATATCGCTATGGGCTCGAAAAACTGCGGACAATTTTAAGTGGAGACTCGAAAAAATGAATCCCGCAGACCAGATAGAACGTACAATCGAAAAATTGCATATAACTACCAGAGCCGAGACGGATAAACGCATCCTCGACGATGCTTTTGCTGCACTTGAAAAATCTGCGCAAAAACAATCACCCCACGTTGGACGCAGCGCTCGGCGAAGAACTCTAAGAATCAGAATAGCAGAGTTGGCTGCTGTCGCTGCTGTAGTTCTTGTAATATTTTCTTTGTTCTTTGGCATACAGGCCAAAAAAGCTATCGCGCTCAGTGAGGTTGATAAAGCACTGGGGAAAGTTCAGAATGTTTGTATTGAATCTTTTACCCCTCCTGCGAACAAACCGGTACAGATAGAGTGGATCTCACAAACTCTGAATATCAAAATGTTCATGTTCGGAGAGCAGTTTGTTTTGTGGGATATTCCAAATAGAGTCCAAATGATAAAGTATTTATCTTCGGATTCTGTCAAGACGGAAATGCTTTCTGACGAGATGCTTGCCAAAGTTGAAGAATCGGCAGGTCGGAGGTTCGGTTTGGTCCCCTTTACAGATATAAGCGATGTTTCCGGTGCTCGATGGAGTCGCGTAGAGAATACAAAAGTAGAGGCTGCCGTGTCCGGCACTAAGGTCTATGAACTAACCTGGCCACAAAAAAGTACCACCTCTGAGACGATTGAGTTCAGGAAGTGGCGGGTTTTTGTAGATACACGGACAAAACTTCCAAAAAGAGCGGAAAATTATTTCCAACTCGAACCTGGAGGGGATTATAAGTTTGAAAAGTACGAGGTGATTACATATCCAAGTGGGGGTCAAATACAAGCCCTCGTCAAGAAGACATTCGGCCCGGGTGAGCCGGAATATATGGCCACACCGGAAGCCGACCGAGACAGGACGGGCAGAAGAAGGTAGTAGTCTGTCAAGATTGAATCTGTAAGTTGTCATTCCCACGGTTGGGTGGCAGCCTCAAAGCCGAAGACTTTGGGGATGGTGAATGTGATAAAAGCCATCACCAAGCTGCGCTTGAGGCTGCCACCCTCCGCATCAAGTGTCTGCCTGCGGCGGAATAACATATCAAATCAAATTTGACAGAAAAGTAGTTTTAATGATAATTGAAAACAATCGCTGATTGTGGTAAAAGAGCACGAAAGAGTAACTTAAATCAGGGATTGTCCTTATGGCGGTTCAGTTTATTCTTGGCAGAAGCGGTACCGGCAAGACCAGCTACTGCATAAAAGCTGTTGTCAATGTACTGCTGGAGCCGACCGAACAGCATTTGATTCTGCTGGTTCCCGAGCAGGCCACCTATCAGGCTGAGCGTGCCATCCTGGCTGACGAAAGGATAGCCGGCTACAACAGATTGAATGTGCTTTCGTTCGACCGTCTTCAATTTTTGTTGTTAGGTAAAAACACAGCCAGGCCGGCCCTTTCACGCATCGGCCGACAAATGATAGTCCACAGGCTCTTGCGAGACAACAAGAGCAAATTGAAAATCTTCGACTCATCGGCATCCTCGTCCGGACTGGCCCGGCAAATGGCACAAACTATCGCCGAACTGCACCAGTACGCAAAGACCCCGGATGATATTAACCAATTGCTGAGCGTGCTGGCTAAAGATGAGCGTAATAATTTAGCAATCCTTAAATTCATCGATATTGGCCTGATTTTGGGAGAATATATAAAGTTTATTGAGGGTGATTTTCTTGACCCTGATGTTCAACTGACTCGCGCCTGCCGGTCAGTCTCGGCGTCAACTTTGGCTAAAGGTGCGAAGTTGTGGGTTGATGGTTTTGCCGGTTTTACCGAAGCCGAGCTTGCAATCCTTACCGAGCTGCTGAAGGTGGTTGCAGATGCACAAATTGCCTTTTGCCTGGACCCCTCGGAGATTGATTTAGCGAATCCTGCGGCAGGGAACATTGACCCGGCCGGTTTGTTTAATCCGACACAGCGAACATACGCCGAGCTTGTCGATAGAGTGAAAAAATGTAAACTTCAATTGACCAACCCAATAATTCTTGAACGAGCGGTTAGATTCTCTTCCTGTGGCCAGCTCGCTCATATCGAGCGTAATATATTCGAGCTTAAACCGTCGAAATTCGACTCGGCGGATAATATTCGCATTATATCGGCGCCGAACGCCCGTGCTGAAGTCCGGTTTGTTACAAGGCAGATACTCGAATTGGTCAAAGAAAAAAGTTGTCGATATCGTGACATTGCGGTTATCGCATCGGACATCGATAGTTATCAACACTATATAAGGGCGTATTTTGAGGACTACGGCATCCCGTTTTTCATTGATAAGCGAAAACCGTTGAACCAGCATCCTGTCGTTCAGCTTATTTGCTCGGCCCTGCAGGCGGTTACCGGCGGCTTTGCCCACGGTGATATTTTCGCCTATCTTAAAACCGACCTTGTGCCAATACAGCGGTGCGATATCGACCTGCTGGAAAATTACTGTCTTGCCTTTGGCATAACGGCCAATGACTGGCAGAGCGACAGTCAGTGGAATTTTGCGGGCCAGGATAACGAAGACTTTGATGAACAGCGGATAAATCAAATCCGGCTAAAAGCTATCAACTCTTTGCTTGAGTTTCGAGATGCTCTTTGTCCGGTTGGCAATCCGGCAGAGATGCTTACTGCTGCCCAATTCACGCAAACCATTTTCAATTTTCTTTATGACCTTAAGGTTAAGGAGACAATTGGCAGCTGGATTGAAGAAGCCAACAAGAACGAAGATAGTGCTGCTGCTAATGAACATCAGCAATTTTATAATAAGCTTGTGGATATATTCGACGAGCTTGGCGAGGTCTTTGTTGGCCGGACTATGACTGCTGAGGATTTCTTTGCGATTATCAATTCCGCTTTTTCACAGTTGACTCTGGCTTTTATTCCACCGACTTTGGATCAGGTCCTTGTCGGCTCTATTGAGCGCAGCCGACATCCTGATTTGAAAGCGGTTTTTTTAATTGGTGCCACGCAAAGACAGTTTCCGGTGCCGGTCAGTTCGGACAGCATATTAACAGACGACGACCGCAGCGCCGCCGAGTCGGCGAATTTCCAATTAGCCCCGCTGGTAACTCAGATGCTCACCGAGCGCCAGTATTTGGCCTACATCGCATTTACGCGTCCGTCCGAGTTCCTGTGTGTTACGTATCCTTCGGTTGACGATAAGGGTAGTGCTGTGCCTCGTTCGCAGTTTATAGACAATCTCGAATCGTTGTTTGAAAATCTCAATGAAGAATCAATCGCAGGCGAGGAAATCGACATCGAAAAAGTTGACAGCGAAACTGAGCTTGCGGATTTGCTCTGCACGCGCCTCGGAAAAGATGCTTTCACACAGGCCACATATCCCAGTCTTGAGTCTGGTGTCTTGGGTCTTGAGTCTTTATTAGATGATATTTGCTCAGATGAGCAGCTCGCAGAATTAGGCTCGAACGTCCTTTCTGCGATAAATTATGACAATAGCGCACGGTTGGCCAGCGATGTTGTCGGGGAGCTTTTCGGCCGGCAGATACAAACCTCAGCGACCAGGCTGAGCACTTTTGCAGCCTGTCCGTATCGGTATTTCGCCCGGTACATATTGGAGCTGGAAGAACGAAGGGAATTTAAATTTGAACCGTTAGACCTGGGTGTCTTTTACCATAATGTTCTGGATGCTTTGTTAAAGACCCTTAGCAAACAAAATAAGGATTTTGTAACAATTGAGAATGAAGAGTTGTTGAAGATTCTCAGCGAGCAAATAGAGCAGGTTATTCAGACCAGCTCCTTTATATCAAACTTCAGGCGTCATTCACTTCATAATGCCTATATTATAAGTTCCGCTGCCGAGGTTCTTGGTGATTGTGTTTTGGCGATTGGGCAAATGGTACGGGCGGGAAGTTTCAGGCCGAGCTTCTCGGAAGTTACATTTGGTCGGCTCCGTCATTCCGAGCGCAAAAAGCCTTTAGACCTTAGCGAAGCCGAAGGGGAGGAATCTCGTGAGACACTCGGCCAATATGAGCTTGCCCTGTCGGATAACCGCCTGCTGTCATTGAATGGCAAAATCGACCGGCTTGATATTGCAGATATTGACAACAGGAGAGTTGCCATTGTTTTTGATTATAAGCGTAAGGATATGTCTTTTAGCTGGTCAAAATTTTATTACGGCCTGGATATGCAGCTGCCGCTCTATATGTTGGCTGTTCGTAATACATCCGGCTCAAAAACAAAATTTATGCCCTCGGTAAACGTAGCAGGCGCATTTTATATGCCGGTCGAAGTGGGTCCCCAAAGAGCAACTCTCGATGAAATATCGAAGAAAACGGATACTTTCAATTATAAAGCAAAAGGAATGTTCAACGGGAGTTTTTTCCAGCTATTAGACGGCGCAGCAAGTTCGGGCTGGAGCAAATTTTACAGCTTTCGTATTACTTCCAGGGACGAACAGTATGGAAACTACAGCATAAGTGCGGCGTTAAGGCCGGACGATTTTGAGAAAGTGCTTCGGTTTACAGAACAAAAGATACTTAAACTGGTTCAGGAAATTCTCTCCGGTGAAATTGACGTCAGGCCGTATCGTTTGAGTGGAAAATCACCCTGTAGCTATTGTGAGTATAACTCTGTCTGCCGGTTTGATTGGCAGATAAATGACTACAACCCTCTGGTATCGCTTGGGAAAACCGAAGTTCTTGAAAAGATAGGGGTGGTTGATGGCTGAAAAAAAGATTAAATGGACCGACCAGCAAAAACGGGCTATTAACGCTCGCGGCAGTGATGTTCTTGTAACCGCCTCAGCCGGCACCGGGAAGACCGCCGTCCTCTCAGGCCGATGTATCAATATCGTCTCCGAAAAATCTGATGTCCGGAACATACTCGTATTGACTTTTACCGAAGCCGCTGCCGAACAGATGCGTTCGCGAATCGCCGAGCAATTAAAGAATGCTTTTCTGGAAAAGCCGGACAGCCATCTTCGTTACCAGCTTATGCTGCTCCAGGGCGCCGATATCAGCACGATACATTCGTTTTGCAAACGGCTTATCACGGAGCATTTTTATAAGCTCGGCCTGGACCCGACTTTCAGTGTGATTGACAGCGATGAACAGAAGCTGCTCAAAGCAGAGGTCCTCGAAAAAACCATCGACTGGGCCTGGCAGCAGAGCAACCTGCAAGCGGCCCTCGAACAGCTTTTGTATCGGCGGGACCTTCGCACAAATGACGGTTTCCTTTCAAAGATAATACACCTTAGCGATTTTCTGGACGGCGTGGTGTCACGAGAAAACTGGTACGAAAGGGCGGCTCGCCTTGCAGAAGTAAACAATCCGCTTACTTCCGATCTTGGCGAAAAACAAAAAAAGGTTATTACAGACAGATTGCAGAATATACTCGCTCGGATTCAACACGCAATAAAGCTTTATGAAAGTGAGAATACCGACGGTAACTGGGCGACAAAATGGAAAGAGACATTTTTAGAACCTGTTACTAAATATATCAAACTTATTAAATCGGGTCGTTGGGAAAAGTTCAGCGAAGAGATAAGAAATTATCAAAGACCGTCGAGGTTTGAGTACAAACCAAGAGGATTGTCAGGGCTGATTGCTGAGATTATTAGAAGTATTGCCGAAAGTGCAAAAAAATCTTTTGACAAACTTTTTGACTTTGCGATTTTAAATCCTGATTACCTCGACAGGCTCGGCGGCTCGGTTGGTTTGCAGACGATGGTGCTTGTTGAGCTTGTTAAGAAATTTGGCGGGTTGTACAGCCGCGCCAAGTCCGCCTTCGGCGGACTCAACTGTCTGGATTTTGCCGACCTTGAGCATTACGCATTGAGACTATTAACAGATGAAGATTCCACAGAGGACGAGCCGATACCATCGGAAACGGCTTTGGCACTTCGGCAAAGATACAAATACATATTTGTCGATGAATATCAGGATATCAATTCCGTCCAGCAGAGGATACTTCAGATGCTCAGTCCCGGCGGGAATATCCTCGAAGTCGGCGATGTCAAACAAAGTATTTATGCCTTTCGAGGTGCGCAGCCGGATATTTTCCTCGAACGGCTAAAGCTGGCTTCGGCTGAGCCTGAAAATGCGCCGAATGGTTTACGTGTTGACCTCAACGTTAATTTCCGCTCAGCCAAAGGAATCCTCGACTTTGTCAACAGGATATTTTCACGCATAATGACCCCCTCTTTTACGAAGATTGACTACGATGAGTCGGCCCAATTAAAGCCGGCACAGGACACGGGACACGGGGCACGGGACACGGGGCACGTAATTGAGTTCCATATACTTGACGAAGACGAGGAACGAGAGACGCCAGACGAGGGACGGGTCGTAACTTCCCGCCAATGTCAGGCTGCGATGATTGCCCGGCGTATCAGGCAGATGGTCGGCGCCGATACGGGTAAGACCGAGTTTCAAATATATGACAAAAAGCAGGACACCTTCCGGGGCGTCGAATGTCGTGACATTGTGGTACTGATGCGTTCGTTGGCTAAAAAGGCCAACGATTACGTCGAAGTGTTCCGATTGGCTGGCGTGCCTGTCAGTTGCCAGGCCACAGCGGGGTATTTCCAGGCAACTGAAATCAGCGATGTATTGTGCCTGCTGAAGGTCCTGGACAATCCGCAGCGTGACATCGAATTGGCCGCTGTATTGCGAAGCCCATTTTTCAAAGTCAGTGACACCGAGCTGGCGAAGATAAAAATACACAATAGAGCATCTCAGCAGCACGGAAATTACTATGACTGCGTGCTCCAGTACTGTAGCTGCGGTACGGATGAAAAACTTGCGGCCAAGCTCAAAGGAATAATCGCTCAGATTGAGCAGTGGCGGACAATCGCCAGACGGGGCAATCTCGCGGATTTGGTCTGGCGGGTCTATAGCGAAACCGGTTTTTTGTCATTTGTTTCGGCTCTGCCCAACGGCCAGGCACGCAGAGCCAATCTTCTCAAACTCCACGACAGGGCAATCCAGTTTGAGGGCTTTGTCAGCAGTGCCGGCATACCTTCATTAACGCGATTTGTCGATTTTATCGAAAGGCTTCAGGAAGCAGGCCAGGATTGGTCCCCTGCTGAGCCGCAGGCCTCAGCCGGTAATGCCGTCCGCATTTTGAGTGTTCATAAAAGCAAAGGACTTGAATTTCCGGTCGTCTTTTTGGCTGAGCTGGACAGTCCCTTCAACAAAAAAGACGTCCAGGCCGATATTCTCACCTGTGCCGACGATACATTAGGCCTGCAAATCATCGACCGCCAATCAAACAGCAAACTAAGCTCACTTGCACACGAGGTTATTGCAGAGCAAAAACTATCGACAGCGTTGGCAGAAGAAATGCGTATCCTTTATGTTGCGACAACACGGGCCAGAGAACGACTGATTCTGACCGCTTCACAAAAACAGAGAATGTGCAGCCAGATTATCTCAAGTGGTTTTTTCTTTGGCCCCGAACCCATCCCCGACTGGCAGCTCCGCTCCTGCCGCAGCTCTTTGGAGTGGGTCCTCTATGCCCTTTCCGAACAGAGAAGTTTACACAGTGCTTTTGGAACCGGCCTGGCCGAAAAGGCCCTCGACGACGATTTATTTAGCTTCAAACTTTATGACCAGGCCCAGTTAAAAAAACTCTCCGAGTTTGTCGTTGGATTAAAGGAAGACAGAAGTAGGGGCGGTTCGCGAACCGCCCTCGCTCCTGCGGTGGGGGTCAGAAGACTTGCCCAGGTAAAAAAATCATTGGCCCGGCAATATCGTTTTGGTGATGCATACGTTCTACCTGCCAAAACTTCGGTAACGCAATTGACCCATCGTAGCGATGAATACATAAAATTCGATTATTCCCGGTCATTGGACCGTCAACCGAGTGCTCTTGTATCTGCCGAGCCTGTTTTAACCGAAGATGTTGAACCGCGACTGCTCGGCATAGCCACACACCTTGTAATATCCCAACTGGATTTAGTCAGGCCTGTAACCGAAGAAGCTATCGAAAAGACGAAAGACACACTTTTAGCCGACAATGCCATAAACGCTTCGGTCGCGGAGCGTATCGACACTGACTCGATAATGACGTTTTTTGAAAGCGAACTTGGGAAGATGACTTTTGATGCCGAGAATACTGTTTTGCGTGAATGGCCCTTTACCTTCGAGCTACCGACTTGCGAATGGAATAGTTCGTACATTCCTCGACATACGACATCCGACATACGAGATACGATTATTGTTCAGGGCATAATTGATATGCTGGTTCGTACGCCGCAGGGCCTGGTTATTATAGATTTCAAAACCGATAAGATAACCGCTAACCAGGTTACTGAACGCTCCGAGCTTTATCGCCGCCAGTTGGACCTTTACAGCCGGGCTGCTTCAGCCATCCTCAAATCCGAATCCATCGCCAAATGGCTCTATTTTTTAAACCCACGTTGTGTGATTGAGGTCTCTTAGTTTCACTTTTCCGAATAATATTCACTTAGATGTTCTAAGGCAGAGCCGGGAACGTAAGCGACCGGTCGAAAACCGCTTGACTACTTATTTTCTGTTTGTCTGCTGGAATTGTGTTTGTATAATGGCAGCTTGAAAATTATAAACCGAGGTAACTTTAGAAGTCTGAGGCGTATTGTGTATTTAGTATATATTGCGGAAAACAAAAACCAGCGATGTCACCCCTGCGAGAGCAGGGGTCCAGAACGAAAAAGCTGGATTCCCGCTTTCGCGGGAATGACAAATACTGTTTCCGCAACAAGCACTATTTAGAGGCAAAAACCATGGGTAAAAGTAAGGTTGTATGCGTTTTTTTGGCGGCCATCTTAGCTTTGGGGTTGTTCGCATCCTCGGCGAATGGTTGCTATGCCGTTGTAGTGGGTAAAGAAGCTTCGACCGACGGGGCCGTCCTGTTGGGACACAATGAACAGAATGTCGGACAGCGGTTTCTCAATTTTCGAAAAATTCCCCGAATTAAACATAAATATGGAGAGATGATAAGACTTCGAGGAGGGGCTCAGATACCGCAGGTAAAAGAAAGTTACGCTTTTCTCTGGTCGGAGAATCCGGGTATTGCTTACAGCGATGGATACCTAAACGAATGGGGCGTGGCCGTTGTTACTGATGGCTGCCCGGACAGAGCAGAAGAGTTGCGAAAGCTCCAGGCACAGGGCCAACTGGTCAAAGGTGGTATCTCGTATATGCTCCGCCGACTTATTGCAGAGCGGGCGAAGACAGCCAGGGAGGCAGTGCAAATTGGAGGTGAGCTCATCGAACGGGTCGGCTACCCGAGTTCGCGAACGCTGGTCATCGCTGATTCGAAGGAGGCCTGGCTGCTGTCGATGAGCAGGGGCAAACACTGGGTTGCTCAACGTGTGCCTGATGATGCGGTCGCACTGCTGCCCAACGTCTATATAATCGGTGAGGTGAATCTGGAAGACACGACCAACTTTCTTGGCTCGCCGGACCTTGTTGAATATGCGGTCAAGAAAGGATGGTACAGCCCGGCGGGCGGTGAGCGGTTTAGCTTTTCCCAGGCTTACGGTCAACAGCAAAAACGCTTAATGGATGAACGCCAGTGGCGAGGCCAATGTTTGGTGACGGGAAAGGAAATCGAACAGGAACCCGACCGGAGATTGCCGTTCTCTGTCAAGCCCGCCCATAAACTTTCCGTCAAGGACGTTGTTGCTATCCTGCGATGTCACGGCGAGGGTGGAGTATGTAAAGAAGCTACACAGGAGGCGGCTGTGTTCCAGTTGCGGAGCAATATGCCGGTTGACATCGGCTGTATCTACTGGCGCAGCTCGGCTGAGCCGTGCATTAGTGTCCTGACCCCCTGGTATTGTGGTATCACCGAGACGCCGAAGGAGTACTATAAGCCGGTGGATGTGAAGGAAAATCTGACGCTGAAATTTCATTTTTCCGATTCGCCCGCAAGATTCAAACCAGACGACAGACACGCCTGGTGGGTTTTCAAAGGGCTGCAGGATAAAGTAAGGGCCGATTATGAGAACCGTATCGGAATCGTCCGGGCGGTATGGGACAGGTTCGAAGCTACAATCTTCGCAGACCAGTCGGCAGTTGAGAACAAGGCACTGAAACTGTACCGGAACAATAAGTCGGCTGCGCGGGACTATCTGACCGGCTATTCGCGGAATGTCGCCCTCCGAGCCGTCCACAAAGCTCGGGGGCTTACAAAGCAATTGAAGAGGTAGGGTGTGATGAATCGCACCAATTATTGATGGAATAGAGAGGTAGGGTGTGATGAATCGCACCAATTATTGATGGAATAGAGCCAGGCCGAACTATAGACTCATGTTCTCTCGCAGGTTGATTGACCATTGTCATTCCTGCGCAAGCAGGAATCCATTAACTCGTCATTCCGAGCGCAGCCGAGGAATCTATTAAAAAGTCATTGCGAGGAGCGAAGCGACGTGGCAATCTTTATACGCTTCACACTTCTTAGCCTTCCCTGAGCATGGCCAAATGGCTCTATTTCCTGACCCCGGCTTGTGCATTTGACATCAAGTAGGGTGGGGCTTGCCCCACCGTTTTTATTCGCCGAAACCTTCTGTGTTCACTTTCGTGATATGTTCGATATTGTTCACTCGACCGTAGAATCCTTCTTTTACATATTTGTGATATGTTGACCAAGGCCACTCTTCAACATTCTGTACCAATCCATGTTTGACCGGATTATAATGAATGTAATCAACATGGCGCTG
>CAYQKF010000001.1:96654-124769 GCA_964417935.1 uncultured Pirellulales bacterium | reverse complement strand
AAAATTTTTTAAAAATCGTGGTTTCACCGCCTAACTGCGAAAGTTGGGCTAAGAAGCTCATGAGAAGCGAGCAGTACGATATAGCGTGCGTGGCAGCGGCGATCTTCCTTAAGCTGGCGCGAAAGAGCAATCTGCCTGGATTGATCGAGATGGCGCTTAAGGAATCGAGCAAGTTCCAAGAGGCGGCCGCCGTGAAGGCTCTTGCGTTCGACGAAAAAGGACTTGCCTTTGAGAAGTTCCTGGGCAGTGAAGAGAACACCTTGGTGCGGGCATGCTTGAAGAAGAGCCTATCAGATGGGGTACGTCTTGAAAGCGGAAGAATCCATAGCCTGCTACATAGCGAGAAGGATCAGATTCGAGAAATGGCGGCTGCCTACATCATGGAAGCTTTCAACCGAGACAAGAATAAGCTGGAGCGCTTTCTAAATGAATATGTGCAGAGCGAGACGTACTATTACAATGTCGTTTGTTGGCTAGATCGAATTCTCTATGCGCCGCGCAGCTTTAAGATGATGTTCCGAAAACAACTGGCGGAGAAACTCAAGTGAACTGTCGGCGCCCATCGGCGGCGGGTCAGAAGTTTATATGTATTCTCCCTGGCGTTTATCAGGTGGGCGAGCGGTTGCATAACGCCTTTAGGGACAGAAAATAACACAAAAGAAGGGGAAAAGGCAAAGGAATTTTAGTGGATTAGAGAATTAGAGATTAGAGTGTCCAGCGTCAATTATAATTTCCCTTCCGTGACCAGATGTCTCGACTGCGCTCGACATGACAAAGAGACAATTTCATTTTCGCCGCACACTGTGCGTATTCTTAGCGGCTTAGGTTTGTCTTTACGAAAATCTCTCTGATTGGACGCCATTTGGACTTCTCCTCCAAAAAGCTACGAAGTGTAAGCACATATTCAGAGCAGATTGTCAATTCTGATGTTGAAACTATGCATCATCGCTGTTTGTTCCTGAAAATAGTCTGCGCGATTGAGACAAGTCTATCAAAAGAAAAATTCCTAAAAACGAGGATATTAATAAGGTATAGTAGGATTTCTGCGCTTTTCGCCGAATAGAATGGGTGACAGCGTTTAGAATGCCCTACAGTTAGAAACAGTGAGTAACAGGGAGGGGTATATTTTGTTTTTTTCTGATGTGGCGAACGCAATACGGCGTGGGGATACTCGAAGGTGCCGAACCCAACGAATCGAATTGACCAGACAGGATGTTTCCTCTAAGCTGATTGATATTTAGTCCTGCCTTCGACCTGCATGAGCAGTAAAAAAATGGTAGCAAAAATGCGAGAACCAAAAATGCTGTTGTTGCTGTTCCTCGTAGCTCAGGATTCTTGATTTGACCTAATCAAAAGTAACGGCAAACCTATTATTAACATAACGGGGGCGAATATAATAATCATAAATAGATAAAAGCACCGGCGTTTTATTGATGTATCTTTCTCGTACCATATCTTGTGCCACATTATGCAAAAACCACCATAGTTGAATCGGATATTCAAGAACGGCATATATGGCGTAAGCGGATTAATAACGGCGTTCGAATCACAATTACTGCAATAGTGCTGTAGTGGATGTGAAGGTCTAAGACACTTGGGGCAAAGAGGCTGGGCATCATTCGGGATAAAGTCATCATCAAGTTGCTCAGCTTCTTCAAAGTTCCCTGTCGGCGGATTGTTTTGGTTTTCTTCAATCATATCAGAACCGGCCATAAAAGCCTCATTGTAACTCGGCTAAAGTTGTTACTTTTCCGACGCCGATATTTATGTAGCTGCTGCCAAAATGTTTTTCAAACAGGCTTCTTGCCTTGTGGCCTGAGCAGTGACAGGGGCCGACATAGCGTACGCCCAATTGCTTAAAAGCCGAGATGATTTTTTCTATCCTGCCTTTTGTTGCCCATTCGAGATGAAAGCCGCCCATTACCAACAAGATATCATCTTTTATCAAATCTTTTGCTGTATTTACGATGTTCACGATGCCCGGGTGCGCACAGCCGGTTATTACGACCAGGCCCTTATCTGTCCGGATAATTAAGGACTGCTCTTTAATCAGTTTCCCAAGCTGGCCGGTGGAATAGACATTTTCACAAATTTGCAGAGACTCCCTGACTTCAATTATCCTTGCTCCGCTGTCTCGCGCATTATCTTTGAACTTTTTTGGAAATGACACCGGTAGATAGACAGTAACGTTGGCGTTCTTTTTGAGAAAGCTACCCAATCCGCCGGTATGGTCGCCGTGAATATGAGAGAGAACCACTACATCTACGCCGTTCGGGTCTATCGCCAATTTTTCCATATTATCGAGCAGCAAAGGACCGCCGCCGGTATCGAAGAGAATGTTTTTCCCAGTACCGGTTATAAATGCGGCAAACCCCCACTCGGTTTCCAGCTCCTTCTTATAAGGGTTATTGTCATAGGTAACCGTAATAGTTAGATTTTTAACGCCGGGTGTGGAAACAGCTTTGGTTTGTTCATTCATAATTTGTTCTTCCCTTAGAACGCACGTGGCAAAGAAAATAGCTGCCAGCAACACGATGGTAACTGCTGGTAGTAAGAAAACATCGATAGCCGATAATCTCCGCATTTGTTCTGCTCCTTTCTTGTATAATAGCAATAGAGTTATGCCTAACCTCGATTTTGCAGAATACTCGTATAATAACAATTATAACCACTAAACTGCTTAAACGCAAGGCGCAGAAGTAGCGTAGTGTGGGGCTCGCCCCACCAAAATTAAATGTACAGGTCTGTTCGGTGGGCTAAAGACCCCGACATGATTATAAAAGACAGGCTGAAGGGTAATTCACCGAGTCATTGGAAGGCAGGAAAAGACCTATAAAAAATCCTGCAAATTAACGCTCCCCTTTTTTCAGATGATTAACGCAGTTTTCGCTTGACATTATCGCAGCGGTTGGATAAACTATTATCTGTTCAAGGATGAGTGGTGAGGAGCTTTTTTGTTTCCCGCCAAGCTTTCCCCCATTAGAAAGCCGGCTGTTTTTCTAATCCAAGTTTGACGAGAGCGTAAACGCAAAAAAGTGAGGCGGCAATTAGTTTTTTTCTCGCAAGAGATATTGTTGCAAGTGAAGGCGTAAGATGAAAGGTGTAGTATTGAAGATATTGGCCGTTTGCGCTTTGATGATAACCTCAACCGCCGGATTTGCTGATAGCACGCCGCTCAATCTTGGGCCTGAAGAGTCCGTTCAAGCCAACGGTGTTGATATCCAGGTGCCCGGGTATTCCGTGCCTTCCTTTGTGGACTGGAATAACGATAAACTGAATGACCTTATCATCGGTGAGGGAGGGGGCTTTGGGGACGCAAAGGTCCGCGTGTACCTTAATGTGGGAACCGAATCCAATCCGCAGTTCTCGGATTACTTCTACGCCCAGTCCAACGGCTCCGATTTGACTTGCCCTGCATCCGGCTGCCTGGGTTGCTTCCCCAGGGTGGATTACTGGGATGATGATGAGCGCAAAGACCTGCTTGTGGGCCAGGCTGATGGGACGATAAAAATCTTCCTGAATATCGGCACCGACAAAAAACCAACGTTCGATGGCGGAACGGAGCTGCTGGCCGGTGACCCTGGTACTTTCATTGACGTAGGAACACGGGCGACCCCCACAACTGTGGATTGGGACAACGACGGTGGTAAAGACCTGGTCGCCGGGGCCTTGGACGGCAAGATACACATTTTTCTTAACTGCGGCTACGTCGGCACTGTCCCTGCTCATTTTTATTTCTCACCGCCCTCAGGAGACTTAGTTCTGGAAAATGATGATGACCTGGTTGTGCCGTCATTTCGTTCCAGCCCAGAATTGATAGACCTGGACGATGACGGCAAGATAGACCTGCTTACAGGCAATACTGAGGGCCAGTTGCTGTTCTACAGAAACGTAGGAACCGATGCCGAGCCGAGCTTCTCGGGTTACTCGCTTGTTGAGTCGAATGGTGTCCCGATTGATTTTCCGGGTTCACCTCGCTCCAGGCCCTCGGTGTGCCACTGGACTCCAGATGCATACGCCGACGTGCTCATCGGAGCCGGCGACGGAAAAGTGCACCTGTACCGGGGTTTACCCAAACTCGGCGATATAGATGGTGACGGCGATGTGGACTTCACAGATTTTGCCCTATTCGCTGCTTATTGGTCCCAAACTGACTGTGCTCAATGTGGAGGAGCTGATTTTACCGGTGACGGGCAAGTGGACATCGACGATTTGGGCCGCTTTGCTGCGAACTGGCTGTCAGGTGTTGAATAACTGCCCCACAAATAATCTCAGAAACCGGTAAACTTAAGGCCGAAGGTTCACTGTTTTACCGTACAGAGCGTTAATAAGCTCTGTAACCCATATTAGTATATGCTATTGGGTTACAGAGCATAGTCTGCTGCGTTTTTGGAAATCTTCTCTGCGATCGGTCAAGTGTGTGTTCGTCAAGGGTTAAATCCCCAAGCCAGTTTTCAGCGAATATATCCAGGTCCTCGAAATCCACACAGCCGTCACCATTCAGGTCGGCCGAATCAGATGTTCCATATTGCAGGCTTCCCGCCTTGCGGAGTCCCAGCCACTGGCTCGCAAAAAAAGCAAAGTCGGCAAAATTAACTTCGTTATTACTGTCAAAATCGCAGAGTGTCCCGCACTGCAGTTTGTCCAACAAGCTTTTATCGCAATCGACTGGAAATACTATATCGTCAATCCAAGCAGTATCGAAGTCTCTGGATATGGAAGCGTCCTTTGAATACGTCCACTCGAAAGTTCTTGTGCCCGCTTTTACGGGCAAGGTTGCTATGGCCCAATCCTTTGTGCCTGACCACCTGCCCTTTTCCACTCCATCGATGTAAAATTTCAAAAAGTCACAGCACAATTCAGAAGAGACCTTGTAACAGAACATGATGTCCCCGGATACACAATCAAGTGTCACCTGTATAGTAGTACTTTCATTGCCGTTAATCTGGCCGGCCTGGGCGCCATAACTTCCGGAATACATCTCCAGCGGTGTAATGGTCCAGCTTTCGTTACCGGAATGCACCCAGGGGAATTTGTTGAAATCAACTGTTTCAAAGTCCTCTATAAAGCAGTCTGAAATACAAGGAAAAGCAGAAGTGTCGTCCCCGACAAAGTCGATGCCCCATTGGTTCCCCGATGCGTACAGGGAGTTCCCTGATTTTTGCGTAGTTACTTGTTGCGGTGTAAAACTATACCCGGACTTTATTACCCTAACGGTAAACGTCGAGTATGCTCTGACCTTCACTAGGGCATAAATACCCTTGCTGTTTGTTATTGCGGCATAGGGACCGCCACCTCCATATGCCATGACCGTGGCATCGCTGATAGGTTCGCCTGACATATCGGTTACCCGCCCGCTGATTATCTCGCCTGAACCGGCAGTGAAAATATTATAGACGCATCCGCCAATAGCGTTATAGCTGCCTGGCCCAGCATAATCAATGCTTGGCAGGTTGTACCATATATCGTCACTGCCGTTCCAGCCCATTTTAAGATGGTGATAGAGTGTCAAGAAGTCGTAACCGTATCCGTCGGCTAAAACGGCATGCCCCGCCTCGGTCTCCTTGTTAATTATGCCGAGGATTACAGGATAGCCGGCATCGAGGTTGGTGTTGACCATATTATTCAACCAGTCGCCCCCAATATCACTATCGTTATCCCAGACACGGATGGCATTGCTATACTTGAAAGTGCTCAGCAGCGCATCCTTCGCATTGAGCAGGTTGGATGCTGAGCTGCTATCCGAATACTCCGTCTCTGCGGCAACACTCGCATCATAGCAAAGCGCCCCGATGGCCTGTCGCTGCTCTAAGGTTGTGCTGCAATCCGGCTCAAGCACCATTAGGGACCATTCGTACGGCCCGCCATTGCCGTCACCGCCATGCATATATACATATTCCGATATATCATCAACGGTAATCCGGAACTGCTCACGGACTATCTTCATTTCCGCAGTGGGATATTCATAATACCGCATCAACTGCGCCATAGCCGTCGCAGTACACCCGCAGGGATAGTTCTTGGGAGTATAATAGTTATAGCCGTTCTTGCCGCAGATATCACTCTGGCCCCATTTGCTTTTCACGAGCGCATCCACGCGAACATCGGGAATTGAACTCAGCCCCAGCAAGACAAATCCACCTTCGGATGCCTCCGCAAGGTTGATAAAGTGCCTCCACTTGCTTTGAGGGCCGCCGGGGGTCTCCACTTGTAGGCTGAAGGTATTCCGAACTGCTGTGATTCGCCCGTTGAGGTCGTTGGTTACTAACGCCCCTAATGGACTCTCATGTGATGGCTCGAATGTGCCGTCGTCGGCAAAAGCGATAATCGGCTCGACCAAATCGTCCGCAGAGACAACCACAAATCCCGAAGGTTGCAAATAGACGATGTAATACACCGGCTCGCCGTTATCATCGGTGAAGGTCTCAACCCTTATTACTCCCCGGCCAAGTGTGGTGCCAAGTGGTTGGACCTCGGCCTTGAGCCAGCCCGTTACCACCTTTTCAGCCTCGTCCGCCGCCCTCGGCCGCGCCCAAAGACTGCTGCAGAGCTGCAAAACTGTTAAAACAGCCGTGAAAACCACGGTCGCACGTTTCATTCTCTATCCCCATAAAGTCGCTAATATTTATAGCACGCCTCGTGTGCAAAGATACCTCAGTTGTAAGAGCTGTGGAAATTCAGGTAAACCGAATTGCATACCCTTTATTCTCCATACTGCCTGCCCTATATTATTATACACTATTACAACAGACAGTCAAGAAATTTCACCGGAAATGAGAGATATAGACGACTGGTGGCGGTGCTCCGTCGCCAAAGCTATGGAGCGTCGGCGACTCACTGTTTTACGGGCACACGGTATCGGTCATCGTTTGAAGATTCTAAAATATTCTTTACCGTGCAGGGCAATTGTATTAACATATAGTTATGATAGAAAAAGTTGTTACAAAGTGTAGTCTGCAGGATTGGTCTAAGCTTAAAGATTATCTAAATTACTGGTTAAGTAAAACACCGCAAGAGAGAATAGCAGCTGTTGAGCACTTAAGAAGGTGCTATTATGGAAATCCAGCCGGACTTCAAAGAACTGCTCGAGTTGTTAAACGCTCATAATGTAGATTATGTGATTGTCGGGGCGTATGCACTTGCATTCCATGGGGTACCTCGATTCACTGGCGATATTGATATCTTCGTAAAACCCGACCCTAAAAACGCCGAAAGAATTTTAGCTGTCCTTAAAGAATTTGGCTTCGGCTCTTTAGATTTGGACAAATCGGATTTCCAGCAGCCGGACAAAGTCATCCAGCTTGGTGTTCCTCCTGTTCGTGTAGATTTGCTCACTTCGCTAACGGATGTTCCCTGGCGGCAGGCTTACTCAGGCAAAGTAGAGGGAGCTTATGGTGATGTACCGGTCTATTTCCTTGGTCGTAAAGAATTCCTTGCCAACAAAAAAGCCCTCGGAAGAAAAAAGGACCTGGCAGACATAGAAGCCCTCGGTGAAGATTGACACGACACACCGGCTAAGGCAGGCTGACCCTGACATTTTACATTTTGCAATGTAATTTTGATATTTGCATTTTGATATTTGATTTCCTTTTTCTTGTTTTGTAATTTTCCTTTTTCATTTTAAACTTTTTATTTCTTTCGCACTAAACCACAAGATTTGCCCCGCCAATCCATAATAAAAGCCGTTAGCCAAAAGCTAAAAGCTAACAGCCCCTCGGCACCTCTGCTCTTTTTCAACCAACTAATTCTCTAATTCACTAATTCTCTGATCAACTCGTTTTATCCCTAATGCCCCAGTTCCGCAATCTCCTCTGCGCTCAGCACCCGGTCATAGATGCGAACGTCGTCAATAAAGCCGGAGAAGAAACTACTTGCATCAAGCATTTTACCGGCACCAAAGTACAGACCTCCATCCGAACCTACACCGCCGACAACATCGGTATCTTTAGCAACCTCTGCTCCATCCACATACAGGCATCTTTTTAGCCCATCGAAATCGTACACAAGGCCGACGTGGTGCCACTGGCCATCTGTAATTACGGATTCCGACACTAATGGGTCAAACGGCGGATGCATCAACCTGGTGATGAGCCTGCCGTATGATGAGTCAGCCCAAAGCCATGCGCTTCCCGGGTTAGTACCACGGCCATCAGTAGTGTTCATCTGTGATATAATCACCTGCCCTGGTGCACCGCCATTAATCCAAGCAAACGCGCTGAACGACCCCTTTGCCGGGTCTAAGATAAAGGGCGTGCTGACATAATCATCAATACCATCGAACTGCAGCGCACCACCTACCTTACCACCAATAGGCTGCCAGACCGGCTCACCGTGAAGTGTGCCGTCATTATCGCCCATGCTGTCGTGGGCAGTGGTGCCTTCTGTCTCATCAAGCTTCCAGTGCGCGACCGGTTGAAACTCTTTCAGCAAGTATTCAGCGAAAAGATTCAAGTCTTTAATATCCACTATACCGTCGCCAAAAGGTAGTGGAGCAATATCACAGGATGGTTCATCCTGACCCCAGTATTGAGCGAGCTTGCGGAAATCTTTGAAATCTACTTTCCCATCCCCGTTGAGGTCCACGACCGGCACAATTGACACCTGCCATATGTCCCAAGTACCACTCCCACCAGACCGGTCGGAGTCGAAGTAGAGGGTAGAGCCGTCAGACGAAATGCTCGGGCTATCGTCTCCATACAAAGTGTTGACAGTTGGCCCAAGATTCACCGGGTTGCCCCAGTCGTCTTCTTTCGTTGCCCGCGTTGTTACCCATATGTCAGCATCACCAGACCCGCCGGGCCGTGTTGAGATAAAGAAGAGTTCCAGACCATCGGCCGAGATGTTCGGCGCAAGGTCCCAAGCCGAACTGTTGACCGTTGGGCCAAGATTAGTGGGAGTACTGAAATCGAGGTCCGCCTTCGCCACATAAGCGTTGGTCAAGACTACGCAGGCTAACACTACCAGCAGCAATATTGCCCCAGCCCACCGTGAGCGCGAGGTCTTTTTGTAATCAGCAATCATCTTAATCCTCCTTTCAATTTGACATGTATCTTCTAATATGCCCGCCACTGAGGGCAGGTAACGTACCTGAGAGAAATTCTCCAAAAGATTAACAATAGTCCGGCCATATTTGGGCGACTCATCTGCATCCATCATCAAAATCGCTAATCTATCGCAGGCTAATTCACGGTCCGTCCGCATCCGATGAAAAGCAATCCACATCAGCGGGTTAAACCAGTGCACAATCTGCAGCAGTGCCATCAGCCAGCCCAAATAAATATCACGCTGCCTAAGATGGGCTAATTCGTGGATAAAAACGTAGCGCAGCTCTTCAAGCCCGTAGGTTTCGAGCATACTCTGAGCTAATAGCAGCCGGTGCCGAATAAAACCGAACAGGGCCGGACTCTTAATTCTATCGCTTACAACCACACCTAAGATTGTCTGGACACCCATTTCCATCTTGCAGTTTTCTAACAATTCAAGAATCTTCTGGTCCGTAATCGGCCGCTCGCGCTTGACAGTCAGCCAGAGACTTATGTTTCGCACACAAACATAGCCGGCCATAACCACGGTCCCGACCAGCCATAGCAGAGGCAGCATACGTACAAATCTGATAAAGACAGATTCAGAGACCTCTTCCGGCTGTGTTTCCTGGGCGTCTGTGGGTTGCATACTTGAATAAAAACCAAGGTGACCGACATCGTCGCTTTCCGTGATGGCCCCTATTATCCGACCCTGCTGAATAGATTTTGGAACTAAGTTGAATATGCTTATCCTGCTCTCGGGCAGCCAGGGCATTGCCAGGCGTATCAATAACAGCAGCCAGATAAAGTAGTGCCAGCGAATAGGCAGCCTGCGCCGCAGAATTAGCTGTGCCAGGACAATCAAAACAATCAGAATGCTGCCTTGTAGGCTTACCCACAATAGCCAATCAAAGAATTGCAATAACTGCGTATTTAAGGCCTCCATTTTTCAGCCCTTTTGTTATTGTGATTATTTCTTTTTATTCTTCTCGGCGGCTTCTTTCAGGATTCGCCGAAGCCGCCCGAGTCTTTCCGGGGATAGATTTTCCTCTTCGACAAAGGCCGCTAAAATCGGCTCAATCGAGCCGCCGCCAAGTCGCTTCAGAAACGTCCTGGCTTCAGCCTTGATGCATTCGGCCTCCGTAACAAGCGGAAAGTAGTGGTACTGTCTGCCCTTTTTCTCAAAACCCACGGCCTTTTTCTGAACTAACCGATTAATCAGCGTCCTGATAGTCTCCCGCTTCCAATGAGTCTTTCCGGACAGTCTCTTAACAATATCGTTGGCGGTCGCCGGCGAAGCGCTCCACAAAACTTTCATAACTTCCCACTCGGCTTCCGAGATTTTAGGGGTTTTTTTCATATTAGCATCCTTACTATTACATCTGTAACATTTGTAATTGTTACATACGTAACACATAGAGTCAATAAAAAAACAAGATTTTTTTGAATTTTTTACGAACGCCCCTGAGTTTGTGCTCCGCCTCAGCGCATCCACGATTTGCCGCCAATGACATAGTGTACTATTACTAAGGAAATATATGACTTTGTATTTGGCATAAGCCATTGAATCCACAAGAGTTACAACCATATAACCTCTATTATAGTAGTCAAATGACTACGACCTTCCCAATGTCAGGATGTTAGCGAAGTATATTTTTCATTAGCAATGTGCCACTTTTTGCCTATAATCAGGCTACCGTGCGCCATTATCAGGCTAAACGGCAATCTGTCAAAAGCTCGATGAAGGTCTTTACCGGGAAAAAACTCAATTTTTTGAATCCGAAAGGGCTGATAATGTCCAAAAATAACCTATTCAGTATAGCGCTGATTATTTTGCTCCCTGCCTTTGCCTACCCCTCCAATGCAGACATCCGCGCTGTTGAACGACCAAGCACCAAAGTGAAAAACGATTTTTA
Organism: uncultured Pirellulales bacterium; assembly: GCA_964417935.1. Lineage (GTDB taxonomy): Bacteria > Planctomycetota > Phycisphaerae > Sedimentisphaerales > Anaerobacaceae > NIOZ-UU13. Next base: position 113,830 of record CAYQKF010000001.1, on the reverse strand, counting down.
TATAGGCAACCGCCTACCGTTGATGCCAAGCCCTTTCATAAAGCTGCCGATAGGTTGTATCAAGCCAGCCGGCTGGGTTCGCAGGCAGCTCGAATTGCAGGCGGATGGGTACGTTGGGCATCTGCTCGAAATCAGCCGATTCCTCAAGAAACAGGACAATGCCTGGCTTAGTCCCGAAGGCCGGGGCCACAGCCCCTGGGAAGAAGTGCCGTACTGGCTCAAAGGCTTCGGCGATACCGGATACGTCTTAGGCGATGAGCGTATCATCAAAGAAGTACGCCAATGGATTGAAGCGACGATAAGCAGTCAGCAGGACGATGGATACTTCGGCCCACGGGCAAACAAAACCGGCAGTCGCCGTGAAAAAGGCAAACCCGACGTATGGCCTAATATGATTATGCTCAACGTACTCCAGTCGTATTATGAATATTCCGGCAGGGACCCCGCTTTGCGGGAACCCGACGAGCGTGTCCTGACTCTGATGAGCAAATACTTCCGCTGGCAGTTGACCATCCCGGACGAAGATTTTCTGCCGCCGTTCTGGCAGAACCAGCGGGCCAGTGACAACCTCGCCAGCGTTTATTGGCTGTACAACCGTACCGGCGATAAATGGCTTATAGACCTTGGCGAAAAGATTCATCGCAACACCGCCGACTGGACCGGCGGTGTTGCCAGTTGGCATGTTGTGAACATCGCCCAGTGTTTCCGCGGCCCGGGCATCTTCTATCAACAGTCGAAAGACGCAAAGCACATAACAGCTACCGAACGCAACTATCAGACTGTAATGGGCATCTATGGCCAGGTGCCCGGCGGCATGTTCGGCGCAGACGAAAATGCCCGACCCGGTTTTATCGGACCGCGACAGGCCGCAGAGACTTGCGCAATGGTTGAGATGATGCTCTCGCACGAGATGCTGCTGGCGGTAACCGGTAACCCTAAGTGGGCAGACCGCTGTGAGCAAGTAACGTTCAACTCGCTGCCCGCCTCAATGACGCCGGACCTCAAGGCGCTGCATTACCTCACCGCTCCGAATATGATATTGTGCGACCGGGACAACAAGTCCCCGGGCCTGCAAAACCGCGGGCCGATGCTGTTGTTTGACCCGCACCGTCATCGCTGCTGTCAGCACAACTCCGCCCACGGCTGGCCTTATTACGCCGAACGCCTCTGGATGGCCACGCCGGGCAACGGCCTGGCCGCTGTGCTCTATGCACCTTGCCTGGTTACGGCAAAAGTCGGCGACGGCACTAAGGTTACAATCGTAGAGAAGACACGATACCCATTCGACGAGAGTATCCAGCTAACTATCACAACCGCAAAGCCGGTCAGCTTCCCGCTTTATCTGCGCATACCCGGCTGGTGCGAAAAGCCCGAGTTGATAATCAACGGCAAAAAAGCGGCAGTCAAAGCCCGTCCCGGTGCATATATCCTGATTGACCGCAAGTGGACGGACGGCGACAGGATAAATCTTAATCTGCCGATGAAAATCACGCTCACGAAGTGGGCGAAAAATAAAAACAGCGTCTCGGTCAATCGAGGGCCTTTGACATATTCACTGAAGATTGGCGAGAAATACGTCAGGGCCGGAGGCACCGACAAATGGCCCGCGTGGGAAATACATCCGACTACTCCGTGGAATTATGGGCTGCTGTTGAATGAGCCGAATCCGGCCTCGTCCTTCCGGGTTGTGCGAAAGCAATGGCCTGATGACGAACAGCCTTTTGAAGCTAACGCCGCACCAATCGAGCTGCGTGCCAAGGCCAAGAAGATACCGGCCTGGCAGAAAGACTACCTCGGCCTTGTTGGAAAGCTCCAGCCAAGTCCTGCCAAATCCGACGAGCCGACCGAGACCGTAACGCTAATCCCGATGGGCTGCGCCCGGTTACGGATTTCAGCGTTTCCAACCATCGGCACCGGCCCCGATGCCCACCAGTGGGAACAGCCTGCCAAATCACTGCCTGCTGCCGCCTCGCACTGCTGGTCAGGCGACACCGTCGCAGCGCTCAGCGACAAGTTGCAGCCTAAGAATTCGAACGACCAGAGCATCCCGCGTTTTACCTGGTGGGACCACAAAGGCACAACCGAATGGGTACAATATGACTTCGAGCAGCCGAAAAGAGTTTCCGGCGCAGCGGTTTACTGGTTCGACGATACAGGCAGAGGAGGCTGTCGCATTCCAAAGTCCTGGCGATTGCTGTTTAAGGACGCCGGCCAATGGAGGCAAGTATCAAACGCCGGCAGCTATGGTTTGGAAAAGGATAAGTTCGATAATGTAAAATTCGACCCCGTGCATACGACATCGCTGCGCCTGGAGGTACAGTTGCAGCCGGACTTCTCCGGCGGTATCCTTGAATGGCAAGTTAACGCTGAAAATTGACAAGAAATGATAAGAAAGAATAAGCTCGGAGCATTTGAAAAAACAAACTTGGCCTGATATTCTGATGGCCTGATGTCCACTACCTGATAACCTGGTACCCTGATAACCTGAGGTAATGTATGGCAAGGAACAAGATAACAATAGTTGGTGCCGGCAAGGTTGGCGCAACAACCGCTCACATTGCTGCAACAAAACATCTCGGCGATATCGTCCTGCTCGACATCGTTGAAGGCCTCGCCGAAGGCAAAGCCCTTGATATCGCCGCAGCAAGCCCCGTTCAGCTTTACGACTCTAACATCATCGGCACCCGCGACTGGGAAAAGACCGCAGAGAGCGAAATCGTAATCATAACAAGCGGAGCGCCTCGCGGCCCCGGTATGAGCCGCGACGACCTGCTTACAAAAAACGTCCAAATCGTCAAAGATGTCAGCCAAAAAACAGCCAAATATTCGCCCAGCAGCATCGTCATTGTTGTCTGCAACCCGCTCGATGCAATGGTTTATGCCACCGCCAAAGTTATGGGCTTTGCTAAGAATAAGGTTATGGGAATGGCCGGTGCGCTGGACTCAGCACGCTTTAGCTATTTTCTTTCCCGCGAGCTTGGCGTAAGCGTAGAGGATATAAAGTGCGTCTTAATGGGCGGCCACGGCGACGATATGGTACCTTTGCCGAGATTCACATCCGTCAGCGGAATACCCGTAACCGAGCTGCTTAATGAAGGGAAAATCACCGAACTAATCGAACGAACACGAAAAGGCGGCATCGAAATCGTAAATCTGCTCGGCTACAGCGCTTATTATGCACCGGCTGCCGGGGCAGTTAAAATGGCTGAAGCGATTCTAAAAGATAAGAAAACCGTAATGTCCTGCTGTGCTCATTGTGACAGCGAGTATGGCGTTGGGGGGCACTTCGTTGGCGTTCCCACTGTCCTCGGTAAAAAAGGCGTCGAAAAGGTCATCGAATTGGATTTAAACGAGGCCGAACAAGCCCAGTTCCAAAAATCACTCGCTCACGTAAAACAGCTCGTGCTAAAAGTGGACAAACTCTTATAAGTAAAAAAAAGGCAAAACAATGAAATTAAAATTTGGCGTTTTGTTTGTAAGGTACTACCATGCCGGATGTTTTGCTTAAAGTAAGCATATTTTGTCCTCCTTCAAAAAAAATCTTTGATATTTATAGCGAAATTTATAATACATTTTTTATCCTCTCTCTCAAGAAAATTCTGCATAAAATCATCGTGAACCCTTTCGGGCCTTGATTTTCAATTTGCAATGGCAAAGAATCTGGGTTATAAGATAATTTCTTCAGGACTAAATACTTAATAAGGAGTTGACGATGGCGGAAATAAAAAAATATATCGCCGTTGACCTCGGCGCCGAGAGCGGCAGAGTAATGCTTGGCTCTGTTTCGGCGCGTAAACTTGTTCTTGATGAAATCCATCGTTTCGATAATGGGCCCATCGAAGAGCACGGCTTGCTGCGCTGGGATTTTGACAGGCTGTTTTACGAAGTTAAGTCCGGTGTTAGCAAAGCGACAAGAGCGGCAGGCGCTCAGGTATGGGGCATAGGCGTCGATAGCTGGGGCGTCGATTTCGGCCTGCTCGACGTCGATGGCAAACTCGTTGAGAATCCTTATCACTATCGCGACAGTCAGACCAATGGGATGAAGGAAAGGGCGTTTGAGATGATGAGCAAACGCGACATTTATGAAAATACCGGCGTGCAGTTTTTGCAGTTCAACAGCGTTTATCAACTGCTCGCAATGCGCCTGAATTATTCGATTGCCTTAGCTAAAGCAAAGAATCTGATTTTTATTGCTGATTTGGTCTCGTACTTTCTGTGCGGCAAGATTTTCGCAGAATACAGTCTTGCCAGCACATCACAATTTATGGATATGAGGATAGGCCAATGGTCCAAAGAGGTCCTGGATAGACTGTCTCTGCCGATTAAAATCATGCCGAAAGTCGTCGAGCCAGGGACCGTTGTGAGCCAGTTGTCCGGCAGGATTGGAAGAGAGCTCCGCTGTGGGCCTATTCCGGTTATTGCTGTTGGCTCACACGATACGGCTTCAGCCGTCGTCGCCGTGCCTGCTGCAGGGGACTCCAGATGGGCGTATCTTTCATCCGGGACCTGGTCCCTTATGGGTGTTGAAGTGCCGCAGGCTATCGTTAATGATAAGACCTTTGAATACGAGTTCACAAATGAGGGCGGAGTTGAAAACACGATTCGTCTTCTCAAAAACATAATGGGACTATGGCTGATGCAGGAATGCAAAAGGCAATGGCAGCGCGAGGGAACCGACCTGTCATATAACCAGTTGTCGGCTTTGGCAGAAAAAGCCGAACCGTTTGCCAGTCATATTGAAGTTGATAACAGCGGATTCCTTGCACCCGGCGATATGCCCAGGAGAATAAACGATTACCTCACCGAGGCGGGCCGGAATCCAATCGACGACAAGGGACAGATGATAAGAACCATACTGGAGAGTCTGGCCTTGAAGTATCGTTCCATAATGGAAGCTATCGAAGATGCTACAGGAGATACGATTGAGATATTGCATATTGTCGGCGGCGGAATACAAAATGAGCTGCTTTGTCAGTTCACAGCCAATGCTCTTGGCAAGAAGGTAATCACCGGCCCGATAGAGGCCACGGCCAGCGGCAATATCCTGATGCAGGCCAAGGCGACAGGACAGATACAATCTTTGGCCCAGGCCAGAGAGATAGTCAGCAATTCATTTGACCTTAAAGAATATCAGCCGCAGGATGCCTCACTCTGGGATGAGCAATACAAAAAAGTGCACAAGGCGTAAGGGCATAAGTGCATAAGGCAATTACCAACAGTAGAAAGATTCATTTTGATTGCAGAACTCGAAGGTAAGCTGGATAGTTTTGACGCCGACGAAAGAAAGAAAGCTCTGACGGCACTCTGTGAAAGGGTCCGAGCAGGCGAAATCGATTTGCCCAAAGCCGGCACAGATGTCAATCTGCACTGTCATACCTTTTTCTCATACAACACATACGGCTTTTCACCGAGCAAATTCGCCTGGCTGGCTCGCAAAGCCGGATTAGCCGTTGCAGAAGTGGTGGATTTTGATGTGCTGGATGCTCTAAAAGAATTCCTTGAGGCGGCGAGAATGCTCGATCTGAAGGCCTGTGCCGGCCTGGAGACACGAGTCTTTGTGCCGGAATTTGCAACCAGAGTAATGACATCGCCCGGTGAGCCGGGTATCACGTACCATATGGGAGTAGGATTTCCGAGAGCTGCGTTGGAAGGTGAGCAAGAAGAGTTTTTGCTTAATCTTCGCAAAACCGCACAGCAGAGAAACAGGGATTTAATGGGCCGGGTAAATAAATATCTAAAGCCCGCTGAATTGGATTACGAACGGGATGTGCTCGTTCTGACGCCGTCGGGCAATGCGACCGAGCGGCATATCTGTCTTGCATACGCCCGCAAAGCTAAAGAAATCTTCGGCCAGGAAAAGAGCCTTGCCGATTTCTGGTCTGAGAAACTGGGTGTCGAAGTCAAATCGTCAGAGCTGCCTGAGGGCAGAGAATTATTAAATACGATTCGAGCGAAAACTATGAAGCGCGGCGGCGTTGGATATGTCCCGCCCGACAAAGGCTCGTTTCCACTGATGGTTGATACCAACCGGTTTTTACTCGCAGCCGGGGCAATTCCAACTTTGACCTGGCTGGACGGCACCAGCGAAGGTGAAAAAAACATCGAAGAGCTTTTGGATGTAGCCATGAGTACCGGCGCCGCGGCTATCAACGTTATCCCGGACCGCAATTATACGTCCGGAGCCAAAGATGAAAAAACGGACAATCTCTATCAGGTGGTTGAACTTGCCCAAAAGCTGCATCTGCCGGTTGTAGAGGGCACGGAGATGAACAGCCCGGGACAAAAATTCGTGGACAACTTCGAGACAGCGGAGCTTTCGCCGTTAGTGCCGGTATTTCTAAGTGGCGCCCACATCGTTTATGCCCATTCGGTGCTTCAACAAAAGTGCGGATTAGGCTATACCAGCGACTGGGCCAAGAAAAACTTTAAGAGCGCTGCGGACAAAAACGAATTCTTTGAAGAGTTTGGAAGCACACTTGAGCCACAGGACGAGGATAAACTCAGCGCCTTAAGTGAGGATGTAACCGCTAAGGAAATATTAGATAAGATTAGCAATTGACAGCGACCGTCATTGCGAGGCCTTGTAGGGTGGGGCTTGCCCCACCGAGTTTTGTTCGGTGGGCTAAAGCCCACCCTACGAAACTCGAAACACGAGGAACGAGAGACGAGCTATGGCAGATTTACCGAAGACACAATATGCTGTGCAGTTGGTTGGGTCGGATAAGCTTGTCCTGAATAAATCCAAGAAGGTTTTCGCTCCCGGCACACATCAGATTCTTTGTAGGGTCGAGGCGGTTGGGCTTTGTTTTTCCGACCTTAAGTTACTGAAACAATTTTCCTCACATGTCCGTAAGAGCAAAATAGTTTCCGGCATTGATATTGAAATACTTAAAGAGATACCCAGTTATGTACCCGGCGAAGCACCGACGGTGCCAGGCCATGAAACTGTGGTCAGGATTGAGGCGGTTGGCCCCGCGGTGGAAAATTTTAAGCCCGGCGAGCGCTTCCTTGTACAGACGGACTACCGTTGGATACGCACTGCCACTTCCAACGCGGCGTTCGGATACAATTTTGAAGGCGCTCTCGCCGAATATGTGCTGATGGACGAAAGGGTCATAACCACACCGCAAGGCAACTCAATGCTTTTACCCGTCGGCGAGGAGCTTTCCGGCTCGGCTGTAGCTCTGGTGGAGCCGTGGGCGTGCGTTGAAGATGCCTATGTATCCGCCGAACGCACGAGTTTGAAAATAGATGGGAATATGCTCATAGTTGCTGATACTGAAGTAACCGAAAAAACTTTTCAAAATTTGTTTAGTCGATACGGAAAGCCGAGGCAAATAACCTGGCTCTCACGGTCGGCAAAACCCCGTGTAAAACGCGGGGCTAAATATTTAGCCTGCGGTTTTACCGCAGGTTCGGCTGGGGTGGATGTGGAAATAAAAAAGGTTTCAAGCATATCGGCGCTTACCGATGCCGGTTACGATGACATAATCTATTTTGGCTCTGATGCTAAGGTTGTTGAAGTATTGTTTGCAAAAGTTGCTTTGAATGGTATTCTCAATATCGTTCTATGTGGCGACAGATTCTGCAGAGATGTTGTTACTACGGTTGGGCGAGTTCACTATGGAGGTATTCGAATAGTTGGCACTACGGGTTCGGACCCGGCTGAGTCTATGAAAGTGATTCCCGAAACCGATGAAATTCGTCCCAGTGACAAGATTAATGTTGTCGGGGCTGGCGGCCCGATGGGTATGATGCACGTCATACGAAACATCTGCCAAGGTGTCGAAGGTGTGAGCGTTTTTGCTTCCGACGTGGATGACAACCGGCTGGCGACACTGACAAAAATCGCCGGGCCTTTAGCTAAGAAAAACGGCGTTGCATATAAGGCTTACAACCCAACAAAAGAGAAGATTACCGATGTTTTTGACTATACCGCTTTGATGGCGCCGATACCTGCTCTGGTTGCCGCTTCGGTGTCTGATGCTGCCGAGCACGGACTGATAAACATCTTCGCCGGCATTCCCGCGACGGTTACCGGAGAGATTGACCTTGATGCTTATATAGAAAAGAGATTGTATTTCATCGGTACGAGCGGCTCGACTTTGGAGGATATGAAACGGATGCTGGAAAAGGCCGAATCCGGCAGGCTCGATACGAACCTTAGCGTTGCGGCTGTTTGCGGGCTTGCCGGTGCGACCGACGGAATTCGGGCGGTCGAGAACCGGTCGATAGCAGGTAAAATTGTTGTTTATCCGGCCTGTAAAGATTTGCCGCTGGTGCCGCTTGAAAAGCTGAACGAAAAGATGCCGGAAGTTGCCGGATGTCTAAATAACGGCTTGTGGACAAGTCAGGCAGAGCAGAAACTCTTGGAAATGTATCAAAATTCTTAAAAAGGGGGATAACCAATCAGGAAAGGACAAATTATGGAAAAGTCAAAGAAACTAATGAGGGGATTTGGAAGGTGGACGAAAAGACGTAACATTTGGTTGATTTGCGGGCTTTGGTTGATTGCTTTTTTAATGGCCGGCTGTGATGGTCAGCAATCAGGATTCAGCGGCCTGGAAATGGGTATGGGGAATCTGGCACGTATGTCTTATGCCGAGACGCGTTCGGTTAGTCCGGAGAATTTCACCGGCGAAAAAGGCAAGGGTGGAATGGCAACGGAGGGTACAGGAGCAAGGGCAGCGAGTGAATTAGGGCAGGGCTGGAAAGTTTCTCCTTCGGTGAGGATTAGGCCGGGACAAACCTTTCTAATGGCTGACATCGAAGGCTGCGGCGCCATTCAGCATATATGGATGACTCCGACAGGGAACAATCGCTTTAATATTCTGCGGATTTACTGGGACGGCGAAGAGAAACCCTCTGTCGAATGCCCGGCGGGGGATTTCTTTGCTTGCGGTATGGGTCAGTATGTTGGAGTCAACTCCTTGGCGGTCTGTGTCAATCCCAAGAGCGGATTCAACTGTTATTGGGTAATGCCGTTTCGCAAGAGCTTTAAGATTACTATGACTAATATCGACGAAAAACCGATGGTGCTGTATTACCAGATTGACTACACACTGACTGATGTCCCGAAAGACGCAGCTTATTTTCACGCCCAGTTTCGCCGGGTAAATCCGCTTCCTTACAAGCAGGATTATACCATTCTTGAAGGCGTACGGGGACAGGGGCACTATGTTGGAACATATATGACGTGGGGCTCGAACAGTCCGGGCTGGTGGGGTGAAGGCGAGATTAAGTTCTTTATGGATGGTGACACGGAATTTCCGACGATTTGCGGGACCGGAACGGAAGATTATTTTTGCGGTTCTTATGGTTTTCACAAACCGGATTCGCGTGAGTATCAGGAATTTAACAGTCCTTACGCGGGGATGCCGCAGGTGATAGAGTCCGAAACACAGCCGCGTTTTGGGCTGTACCGCTGGCACATTTTGGATCCTATCAGGTTTGAAAAAGACCTGAAAGTAACGATACAGGCGCTGGGCTGGAGAGACAGAAAGTATCTGCCTCTAAAAGATGATCTTTCTTCAGTTGCGTTCTGGTATCAGGCTGAACCTCATGCGTCGTTTCCGAAACTGCCGGATAAGGACTCTCTGAAAATTGAGTAGTGAGTGCAGTTTTTAAGTTTTAAGAAGGTCGAAGCGAAATGACTGACCCAAGAGGAATTGAAAAAGCATACGAACAGGCAAGGCAGCGCTATGCTGAGCTGGGTGTCGATACCGAGGCGGCGATGAAACGGCTGAGCAGCACAGCAATATCACTGCACTGCTGGCAGGGGGATGATGTCGGTGGATTTGAAAAGACCGAAGAGGGCCTTAGCGGTGGCGGCATAATGGCCACGGGCGCCTATCCCGGCAAGGCACGAACCGCTGATGAGCTGCGGATGGACCTGGAAAAGGCGTTGAGCCTGATACCGGGTAAGCATCGGCTGAACCTGCATGCGATGTACGCGGAGGCCAAAGGCAAAGTCGAGCGTAACGAATTGAACGCCGAGCATTTTACGGCGTGGATTGACTGGGCGAAAGCGAACGGCCTGGGAATGGATTTTAACGGCACCTTCTTTTCGCATCCGAAAGCCGAGAGCGGTTTCACATTGTCCAGTGCGGATGACCGCGTACGGCGATTCTGGGTAGAGCACGGCATCGTGTGCCGAAAAATCGGCGCTGCGATGGGAAAGCAATTAGGCACAGCGTGTGTAACAAACTTATGGATTCCGGATGGATATAAAGATATACCGGTTGATAGAAAAGGTCCTCGTGAGCGGCTCAAAAAATCGCTCGATGAGATATTCGCCGAACCGATGGACCGAAGCTGCCTTCTGGATTCGGTGGAAAGCAAACTCTTCGGCATCGGCTCGGAAAGTTACGTCGTCGGCTCCCATGAATTCTATATGGGTTATGCTATCGAAAATAAAATTCTGCTGTGCCTGGACACAGGACATTTTCATCCGACTGAGGTTGTCTCTGACAAGATATCGTCCGTACTGACCTTTTTTGACGAGATACTGCTCCACGTCAGCAGGGGCGTGCGGTGGGACAGCGACCACGTGGTTATTCTCTCGGACGAGCTGCGTGCCATCGCTGAACAGCTAATTCGGGGCGATTATCTTCAAAGGGTGCACATTGGCCTTGACTTTTTTGACGCCAGCATTAACCGGATAGCGGCCTGGGTCATAGGCACACGTTGTATGCTCAAGGCCCTGCTGATTGCCTTATTGGAGCCGACAGACAAGCTGCGCCAAATGGAAATCAACGGTGATTACACTTCGCGTCTGGCGATGCTTGAAGAGCTTAAGACAATGCCCTTCGGGGCGGTCTGGGATTACTACTGCACAAAGCAAGATGTCCCGCCGGGACCGGATTGGCTAAAAGATGTAAGGGATTATGAGAACAAGGTAACAGATTTAAGATAAGCTTAAAGCTGTGAATGGAAAGGAAAATGAATGGCTGGTAACAGCGAGAGCGGTGCTATAAAGGGATTGGATTTGCTTTACGAATTTGAGCGCGAGCCGGTCTCGGAGAACAAGCTTCAGCCCGGCAAACATTTTGCGGGCATTTTTGCCGGAGAGCACGTCGCAGGTACCGAGTTCGTCATAGGAGCGCTGTTTGTCGCCTGGGGTGCAAGCGCCTTTGACGTATTTGTAGGGCTGCTTCTTGGTAACCTGATGGCTGTGCTGACCTGGACATTCGTCTGCGCTCCAATTGCCGTTCGTACCCGGCTGACGTTGTACTGGTATCTTCGGAAGGTTGCCGGGCCGGTTACCACAACGGTTTATAATGTTCTCAATGCCGTGTTGTTCTGTATCCTGGCCGGGTGTATGATTACAGTCTCGGCCTCGGCGGTTCGCATCCCATTTGGCATCGAGGAGCAAACGGGCTGGTTCCCGACGGACATAAGATTCGTTCTGGTTGTAATCGGGGTCGGTGCGGTTGTGGTTACTCTGGCGATTCTGGGCTTCAAGAAGCTGGCGCAATTTGCAGAGATTTGTTCGCCCTGGATGTTTCTAATGTTCATCGCAGGCGCGGTGGCAATGCTGCCCGGCTTAGCGGCTAAGGAGATCGGCGGTCAAATCGGCAGTTTTCAGGATTTCTGGACACTCGCAAATAAATCGATTTGGACGGGCGTTGCGCCGCCGGGCAATCCGCAAATTACCTTCTGGCAGGTGGCCGCCTTTGCGTGGATATGCAATCTTGCTATGCACGGCGGCCTGTCGGATATGGCACTTTTGCGTTACGCCAAGAAGACATCTTATGGCCTATATTCAGCCTTCGGGATGTTCCTCGGCCATTATTTGGCGTGGATTTGCGCAGGTATAATGGGTGCCGCGACAGCGATTATCTTAGGCAAAACTATAGGCGAGCTCGACGCCGGTGGCGTCGCCTCGCAGGCTCTTGGCGTCTCTGGCATCATTGCCGTTGTCATTGCCGGCTGGACAACTTCGAATCCGACGTTATATCGGGCGGGCCTGGCCTTTCAGGCGGTAACGCCCGGCTGGCCTCGATGGCTGGTAACACTTGTGGCAGGAGCCGTTACCACAGTAATTGCGTGCTCTCCATTTGTATTTACGAAACTGCTGGATTTCGTCGGTTACTATGGCCTGTTGTTGATGCCCGTCGGGGCGATTGTTATTGTTGAGCACTGGATTTTTCCCAAAATCGGCTTAACTCAATTCTGGGCCTCACGAAAGAAGCTGCTGGTGAGCTGGCCGGCTTTGCTTAGCTGGGGTATTGCCATCGCGACAGCATTAACCCTTGAGCAGACTGGAACGCTGCATTTGTTCTTCTTATTTGTGCCGGTCTGGCTGCTGACCGCAGTGCTCTATATCATTTTCGCTTCGCTGGCCGGCGCCCGTGAAAAGTTCGATGAGCAACCGCAAGTATCCCAGAACGTCATTCCCGAATCATCAACGAGTGAACCCGATGTGGCCAGTTGGACTGAACAGAAAAGGGATACCGGCAAAGACCCTGTGTTATGGATATCGGGAATTATTGCCGCTGCAGCGTTGCTTATGTGCCTGATTCTGCCGATTTGGGTGTACGTTACCGGCGGCAGCCAATACGAACAGAACCTCGCTGCTTTCAAGAATATACTTATCTGGCCGACTTTGATTTACTTTGTCACCGGTACGATATGGGCCGTGAAAAGAAACAAAGCGGATTGAGAGAAAGGAAAGAATTATGCCTGAAAAAGACTCCGCAAAAGGAGAAAAAAAATACTACGAAGATGTTCCAATGGAGACTGCGGGCTTTTTCCTCAAAGGAGCAGGCTCTCTTGACTGGGGGATGAAGAACCGGCTTTCGAGGATATTTAATCCCGATACCGGCCGAACGGTAATGTTTGCGATTGACCACGGCTACTTTCAGGGGCCGACGACCGGGCTTGAGCGGATTGACCTGACCATCGTGCCGCTGATGTACTATGCCGACGCTATAATGCTGACCCGTGGGATTCTGCGAACCTCGGTGCCGCCCACCCTGAACAAGCCGGTCGTGATGCGCTGCAGCGGCGGGCCGAGCATACTCAAGGAGCTGTCGAATGAGGAATTGGCCGTTGATATAGAGGATGCGATTCGGATGAACGTCGCGGCGATTACGCTGCAGGTCTTTATCGGCGGCGAATTCGAGACCCGCTCGGTGCATAATATGACAAGGCTGGTGGATATGGGACTGCGTTACGGTATTCCGACTATGGCGGTTACCGCGGTGGGCAAGGATATGGTCCGGGATGCGAGATATTTCCGTTTAGCCTGCCGCATCTGTGCAGAGCTGGGGGCGCAGATTATAAAGACCTATTATGTTCCGGACGGATTCAAAACTATAACGGCTTCCTGTCCGGTTCCGATTGTGATGGCCGGCGGTAAGAAAATTCCCGTACTCGACGCCCTGACAATGGCGTATAATGCAGTGCAGGAAGGTGCATCGGGCGTGGATATGGGACGCAACATCTTCCAGTCTGATGCGCCCAAGGCGATGATGCAGGCGATTCGCAAGGTTGTTCATGAAGATATGAAGCCGGCCGAGGCCCTCGAACTGTACGAAACCCTCAAAAACCAAGAGCAGAAAAACCAAGATTGAAAATGCTCTGGAGATAACGATGAGCAATAATGCGTCAAGCCAGCAATTTGAAAGGAAATTGGCTCAAATAGCGCCGATTGTTCGCGGGCTTCTAACAGAGGAGACAGGCAGCCGGGACATACCCTATGTGCCGGTGATATTGAAATCACTGACGGGTAAAGAAGCGATTGATTTTGCCGGTACATCGAAAAATGCCGCAGCTCAGCAGGTAGGGTGGGGCTTGCCCCACCGCAAAAAAATTGGTGGGCTAAAGCCCACCCTACGAACTTTGCTCGAAGGTCAGAAGCCGCCACTTTTTTTATATGCTCCGGTTAAAAGTGCTGATCCGGAAAAGCTTCGCAAACAGCTAAGCGACTCCATTTCAGATTATTCCGCCAAGCACAATTGCAAACCGGAGATGATATGTGTTCGTGACCTTGGAATACTTTATCTCGATGCTGGATACTCGATGCTGGATACTCGTAAAGCAGGAGAATCGAGGAACGAGCCTGATATGCCTCTTAAGAATAAGGTTGCGCTTGTAACCGGTGCCGCAGGAGCCATTGGTTACGGCATTTGCCGTGGCTTGCTGGAAAAGGGCTGCCATCTCGTCGCCACCGACCTTCCGGGCGAGAAACTTGATAGTTTCACGGCTGACCTGAAGCAAACAGCAGGCGACCGCGTCATAGGTGTCCCAATCGATGTTACTGATAAAGATTCAATCGTCCGGGGTTTTGAAAGTGTTATTCTGACCTGGGGCGGAATTGATATTGTGGTTGTTAATGCCGGTATCCCGCTGGTATCATATTTGAAAGATATAGAACTCGATGACTTTCGCAAGCTCGAAAAAGTAAACGTGGAAGGGACCTTCCTGACGCTTCGTGAAATCGCCCACCACTTTATACTGCAGAATACCGGAGGTGACGTTATCATCGTATCAACCAAAAACGTTCCCAGCCCCGGCGCCGGCTTTGGCGCTTACAGCGTTACCAAAGCGGCGGCCCACCAATTGGGACGAATTGCCAGCATTGAGCTTGCGCAATACGGGGTTCGCGTTAATATGGTGGCGCCGGATGCGGTATTTTCCGAGGGAAAGTACAAGTCCGGCTTGTGGGAAGAAATAGGCCCCAGCCGAATGAAGGCGCGGGGACTCGATGAAGATCAGTTGCAGGAGTATTACCGAAACAGGAATCTCCTGAAAGCTAAGATTACGGGTCGGCATGTTGCCAACGCCGTACTGTTCTTTGCCACGCGCCAGACACCTACAACCGGCGCTACAATTCCCGTGGACGGTGGTTTGCCGGACGCCACACCAAGATAAGGCCTGTTGCCGAGGCTGGGAAATCAACAGGGAAAAGACGGAACACATAATAAGGGTATTGCCGAAGATACGAAAGGAATGATTCAAATGGACAAAGCGCTTGCTGAGCTAATAAAAATATCGAGAGGGACAGGAGGAGACCCGACGCTCGTTCAAGGTGGAGGCGGTAATACATCTGTAAAAACGGCAGACGGCAAATATATGTACATCAAGGCCAGCGGCACGGCCCTGAAGGATATGAATGAAAAACAAGGCTGGCGAAGGCTGCGGGTCGGTTCGGCCCTGTCAATTGTAAGGGATAAGTCGATAGCACAGCTTGATACACAAAAAAGAGAAATTGAGGTAGTGAATCGGCTGCTTCTTTCGTGCGATGATAAGATTAAGACTGATGCCCGTCCGTCGGTGGAGGCCCACTTGCACGCTTGTTTGGATAAGTGTGTGATTCATCTGCATCCAAGTGCAGCCGGGGCTTATGTAAACGCGAAAAATGGAAAGGCAAAGCTCGAAAAGCTTTTCAAGGATGAAAGTTATCCCCCGCTTTGGGTCCATTATACCGACCCCGGCTATATGCTTGCCAAAAGAATAGCCGGGCTGGTGGATGGCTATCAGAAGCAATTAGGCAAAAAGCCTGCGATTCTTTTCCTGGAAAAGCACGGGCTTTTCATTACAACAAAAAGTGCCGCCGGCGCTTTACGCCTCGTTCGCAGGGTAATGAACCGCTGCAACAGCAAGCTCAGGCAGCCAAAATCCGGAAACGCTAAATCCGTTCAAAAGGGAAAAAACAGTGATGTAAAGCTATGCATCGAAAAAGCATATTTCCAGGCCACCGGTAAGCACACGACGATATGGTATTATTACAATGATGCTATTGCCGATTTTTTCCGTCAAAGAGATGCAAAGAAAATGCTAAAGGGCTCTTTAACGCCGGACGAGCTGGTTTACGCCAATGGCCCCGCGATGTGGGTGGAGCTGCAAAAAGGAAGGAAGTCGCTTTCGGGGGCAACGCTGAAGAGCATATCGCAGAGTATCGCCGAGCGGCTGAGGCGGCAGATCGAGAGGGGAAGAAAACCCTCTGCGGCGTTTCTGGTTAAAGGCGTCGGCCTTTTTGTCGCCGGTACCGAAAAGATTGCGCCGACCGTGCGGGACATTGTTCTGTACTCGATTTTCATTCGCACCAATGCGAATCGGATGGGCGGGATTCTCACTTTGAACAAGCGACAGGAGGATTTCATCAACAACTGGGAATCCGAGGCCTTCCGCAAGAAATTAGCATCCGGCCAGTCCTGATTCCAGACAGGTAATGGTGCGTTAGTGATTAAGGAGCGTCATATGGTATTTGATAGTAAAGATTTGACATATCTTCAAAGATGCTATCATTTCACCCCAAGGCAGATGGATGTGGTCAAATGTATCTGTAATGGATTGGAAAATGACGAAATCGCCAAAAAACTAAAAATACGTTATAATACGGTAAGCGCTCACTTGTGGAATATCTGTAGAAGAGTGGGGGTCAAAGGCAAATTCGGATTAGCGATAGCATTTATAGAAGCGGTCAAAAAGCAGAAGAACTGAGGTATTGCTTTTCTTTTTTGCCTTTGCGTCACGATTTTTTGCCTTTGCGTCACGATGTTTTTGCCTCTGCGTTACGACTTTTTACCTTTGCGTCACGATTTTTTGCCTTTGCGTCACGATTTTTTGCCTCTGCGTTACGACTTTTTACCTCTGCGCCACGATGTTTTTGCCTCTGCGCCACGATGTTTTTGCCTTTGCTTTACGAACAAACAGAATTTTATATTCACTGTCAACGTAGTACTTTTCGTTAACGAAAAGTACTATAAGCATCTGAGTCTTTGCTCTACGGCTTCTATCGTTGCTTTACAAATATTATCTCCTCGCTTTTCAAATTTTTATCCTCGCTTTACGGACAGAAAGGATTTTTCATTTGCTGTGCACGTAGTGCCGTTTCCAATAAATAATTTCCACTTTTTAAAGACACGTGCCGTCCCTGTCATTCCCGCGAAAGCGGGAATCCAGGAAGACTCAAAGTCTGGATTCCGGATTAAGTCAGGAATGACATGGCGAAAATGTTAGGCTAACTTCTTAGAAACCGCAGTAGTACTTTTCATTAACGAAAAGTACTACGTTCATCTGAGGTATCAGCCAAATATATCAAATATGTCAATGTCCAATAAACAAATCAATGTCGAGTGGGTCAACGTTCAATAAGTCAGTCAATACCAAATAGTCAATGTTCGATAAGTAAGTCGATGCCGAATGGTCAATGTTCGATAAGTAAGTC
>CAYQKF010000001.1:0-96554 GCA_964417935.1 uncultured Pirellulales bacterium | reverse complement strand
TAAGTAAGTCGATGCCGAATGGTCAATGTTCGATAAGTAAGTCGATGCCGAATGGTCAATGTTCGATAAGTAAGTCGATGCCGAATGGGTCAATGTCCCGAATAGAGGTTCCTTTAGTAAATATAGTAAAAACATATCCAACAGAATATTGCTTATAAGCTCAAAATCTCCGACACATCCGCAGGTAGCACACCAAATCCCCCGCAAAGCGACCGCCATTCGGATAGAAACTATTTGTTTTTTATGTCGAAGGCCATCAGGGCATCGCCGTGGCGGATATAGAGCCGGCCGTCGGATATGGCAGGGTGGGCCCAGTGTTTGCCGTCGCCTTGTGTAACCCGGAAAGAGCTGACTATTTCAAAGCCCTTCGGAGAGGCCTTAACCAGAGCCAAATCGCCGGTGTTTTCATCATAACAGTACAGCATACCTTCGGCGTAGATAATCGAGCCTTTGTTTCCGTTCCATCTGGCTTCATACATAACTTTTCCATTATCCCAATCAAGGCAGACCCAATCGCCTCTGGCGTTGCCGTTCCAGTTGGCCCCATAGAGATAGCCATTGACCAAGACGACACCGCCGTGGTGAACATCAAGAGTTGCATCCTCCCACTTTTTGCTTATTTTTATACCGTCTGCAGAAAGCCGGTATTTTACCCCGCCTTTGTCATAGCCGGCGGTAATGTAAATATAACCATCGTGGTACAAAGGAGTAACAGGATGATTGCTTCTTCCTATACCTTCTTTAATCCTATCCTTCCATAATACTTTTCCAGTCTTGATATCAAGACCAACCACTGACCTTTCGAGCATGGTGACAATCAGCTTTGTGCCGCCTATTTCGATCAGGGCCGGCGAACAATAAGAGGACTTTTCACTCAAGCCTTTGCTCGTCCATACGCTCTGGCCTGTCATCTTATCAAGGGCTACCACGCTGGCGTCTTTGCCGCCGGGAGTGCAGATTGCGTTGGCCCCGACAATCAGAATTGACTCGGCAATACCCCACATAATATTTTTCCCCTGGAACTTTTTCAAAGTATCAACAGTCCAATTTTCTTCGCCGGTTTTGGCATCAAAGCAGGCGAGGACGCCCGTTCCGCTGAACACATAGACTCGGCTGTCGTCAACAGTGGGTATGGTGCGAGTGCCTCGGTGGGACCGTTGCCACTCAGGGCCGTAGGATACTTTCCATTTCAGGTTGCCGGCAAGGTCGTAGGCAAAAAGGAGCCCCTCGCCGTTGAGCATACCTGTTGTGTAGATGAATCCGTCGGCTACGACCGCAGAAGAAAAGCCTATTCCCAGCCCCCCGACTGACCAAAGCATCTCCGGCCCACCTTCCGGCCATTTTTTCAAAAGTCCCGTCTCTGCCGACTTTCCACTGCGGTTGGGCCCGCGAAACTGGGGCCAGTCATCACCAAAACAAAACCCGCCAGCCAATAGAATGCTCAAAAACAACACGATAATGCTTTTAATATTGCTCATAGGAAGAATTCCTTCGGATTCCTTGACCTTATATTTTCACATAATTCTTTATGTTGTTGAATTCTGCAATTTTTATAACCGTTCACAGGTTCAAAACGGCGTTTTTTTGTCATTGCGAGGCCTTTAGGCCGAAGCAATCTCAAATTTTCGCAGCAAAGAGATTGCCACGCTCGGCTTTGCCTCGCTCGCAATGACATAAAATGGCCAAAATTCAACATATTACCACCTGAACGGTTAATAATTTTGGTTCAACTGCAAAAAAGTTGGTTGATCAACACATGATTATAAAAGGATTTATCGCTTTTTGGGCACCAGCATAATATCATAAGTAGGCGGCACAGTTTAAGATACTGCCCTATGCTGTATGCCACCATCAGGGCGCTCGGGGCGCTTCGGCGCGTGGCCCTATCCTCCCCGATGGCGGTGGCATTATACCCATTCATGCTGTTGCCTTGAAGCGTTAAATCCAAAAGATTTGCAGGATTTATTTCTTATCAGTCCACCAACTTTTTTGCAGTTGAACCACAATTTTTATCTTACCAAAATCCGCCTGCCAATTCCACCCCGTTCTGCTAATCCGGAATTACACCTTGAGGTAATCCAAATAAAAAGGTTATGGAGATCTTTTTCGGCCTTATTTGCAAAAAAACAGAAAATAGGAACCTTCGGTTTCTTTTTACGGGCAAAATGTGCTATACTACCGCTTTTTAATGCTGTTATCAGGGTAGCTGTGGCGTTTTTGCCCCCGAAGTGTGGATTTTGAGGAGATTTGCAGTATGAATTTTTGTATTGAGGACACTCGAAAAGAACAGAAACCAAAGGTCAAAGAGCTTATCGAGGATGGGACTCTCAGTCTTGAGGATGCAACCGACTGGCTCAGGACTATTTATGAGATTCGCTTTTTTGAGGAGAAGGTTTTTGAGCTTTTGGGCCAGAATATTATCAAAGGCGCCTCACATCTTTACGCCGGCGAAGAGGCCGTTGCCGTCGGTTCCATTGCCGCTATTGAGTGTGGTGACGTCATCGGCTCAACACATCGAGGCCACGGTCACTGCGGCGCCATCGGCAACAAATACGCCGACAGCGAAGACGACCACCAAAATCACTGGAACCAGATGATGGCCGAATTGATGGGCAAAGAGACCGGCTACTGCAAGGGTAGAGGCGGCTCAATGCACATCGCTGAAGTAGATAAGCAAAATAATCTCGGCTCGACCGGCATCGTCGGCGGCAATCAGCCGGCGGCTGTCGGGGCGGCTCTGGCGGAAAAATACAAAAAGACCGGCAAGGTTGTTCTTTCGTTCTTCGGGGACGGCTCCACTAACTGCGGTAGTTTTCACGAGTCAATGAATATGGCCTCAACGCTGGCCGTGCCGCTCGTGGCGATAATCGAAAATAACCTTTACGGAATGAGCGTGCCGTTCTCCGGTAGTGAAATCGAAGGTGCCACCAGGGCCAGCAATATCGAGGACATTGCTCAAAGGGCTGCTGCTTATGATGTGCCTGCTATGATTATGGACGGCCAGGATGCGATGGCGGTCTTTCTTGCCGTACGCAGGGCTGTGGAAAGGGCGCGAAAAGATAACCAGATGACAATCATCGAGGCCAAGACCTATCGCTGGTACGGCCACAGCCGAAGCGACCCACGCGCATATCGAACCAAGGCCGAAGAAAAGGCCTGGCACCAGCGCGACCCTATTACCGTCCTAAGGGAAAAGCTGCTGGCCGAGAAGCTATGCACAACAGAGCAGTTAGACCAGATAAAGGATAAGGCCTTTGCCACAATCGAAACAGCCACTAAGTTCGGCATGGACAGTCCCTGGCCCAACACTGCGGACCTAACCAAAGATGTGTATGTCGAGGAGACTTACCCCGCCGAGCTTATCGACTCCGACAGGGCACTTAGTGCAAAAGTGACCGAAGCGACCACCGCCTTCCAGGCCGCTCTTGCTTCATCCACAGCGAAAACGAAGAAGGAAGCTGCTGAGCAGGCAAAGGGCCGGATTAAGTCTCAGTTCGGTATGGATATTATGACGATTGGCCAGGCGGTCTCCGCCGCCCAGGCTGAAGAGCTTAAACGGGACCAAGACGTTATCGTGATGGGCGAAGACGTCGGCCTTTACGGCGGCGCATATCAGGCAACGAGAGGACTCTTGGCCGAATTCGGTACCGGCAGAGTCATTGATACCGCAATATCCGAGGCCGCAATTGCAGGCGCTGCGGTCGGTGCGGCCCTTCGCGGTATGCGTCCGGTGGCCGAGATTATGTACGTCGATTTTGTTACGATAGCGATGGACCAGCTCGTCCACGTCGGCGCTTATAACCGCTATATGTTCGGCGGCAAAGCCAAGGTCCCGATGGTCCTGCGAACCGAAGGCGGGGTCGGAAGATGTATCGCCGCCCACCATTCAGAATCACTCGAAGCCTGGCTTATGCATCCCCCGGGCCTTTATGTAGTAATGCCCTCAACACCTTACGATGCAAAGGGTCTGCTCAAAGCCGCCATCCGCAGTGACAATCCCGTTGTCTTTATCGAGCACAAGGCAACTTACGGCCAGCTCGGTGCGGTGCCGCGGGACGATTACATCATCCCGTTAGGTGTGGCGGATATCAAAAAGCCCGGCAAAGATGCAACCATTGTCAGCTACAGCAGAATGGTGATGTATTCGCTGGAAGCAGCGAAAGTCTTGGCCGCCGAACACGGCATCGACGCCGAGGTAATCGACATACGAACGCTAAAGCCGATGGATATGGATACTATAGCTGAATCGGTTCGCAAGACCGGACGGCTTATAACCGTCAGCGAGGGTTTCTGCACCTGCGGCGCAGGCAGAGAAATAGCCGGTCGGTTTATGGAATATGAATTTAGCGACGGCTCACACGGATTTGATTATCTTGATGCGGCACCGGTCAACCTGGCCGCAGCCGACGTACCCCCACCTATGAGCGAACCGTTGGAGACGGCAAGCATCCCCAGTGTCCAGGAAATCGTAGAAGCTGTTAAGGCAATTGTATAAAAAATACTAAGTCCGAAACGAAATAAAAGTGCCTAAAGTTAAAAGTGCCTAAAGTGACACGTAAGTGTCATCCTGAGGCGAAGCCGAAGGATCTGGTCAACGAAAAAGAGATTCTTCACTTCGCTGCGCTGCGTTCAGAATGACAGCAAAGCTGTCACTTTAGCTCACTTTGGTCACTTGAATATTGGAAAAATAAAATGCTAACGGAAGGATTGTAAGTAATGGCGAAAGAAGTAAGATTGCCCCAGCTTGGCCAAACAATGGAAGAAGGAACCATTGTTAATTGTCTGGTTAAGGCTGGTGACGAGGTAAGAAAAGGGGATGTGATTTTTGAGATAGAGACCGACAAGGCGACGCTCGAGATGGAATCACCCGCCGACGGTTTTGTAAAGCATATTCTCGTTGAGGTCGATGAAACACTTGCCGTCGGTGCGCCGCTTTTGGTCCTCGGCGACAAGGATGAAAAAGTACCGCAAAGCTTTGTCGATTCGCTCAAGGCCGCCGCACCTGCTGTGCCGCAAGCGGAGCCTGTTGAGCAAGCCGCGCCCGTTGAACCAGCTACACCTGAGCCACAGCCGACTACGCCTGCAGGTAGAGTGATGGCTTCGCCAAGAGCAAAGAAGCTGGCTAAGGAACTTGGCGTGGACCTGGCAGCGCTTACCGGCACCGGCCCTGCCGGCAAAATTACCGAGCAGGACGTCAGAGAAGCCGCCGCCTCGAAACCAGCTAAACCCGCTGGACCTCCGGAAGCTCCAGCAGAGGTAAAACTCGGTGCGACGGTACCGCTTAACAGATTGCAGAAAATCACCGCAGAGAGAATGCTAAAATCAAAGCGTGAGATACCCTGTTTCTATCTGACTGTAAAGGCCGATGTCACCGACTTAGTAAAACTCCGGACAAAGCTGAACGAAAGCGGTGACGTGAAAATCTCCTACAATGATTTTATTATCAAGGCCGTAGCGACGGGCCTGGAGAAATATCCGATTATGACAGGCCAGTTAGCCGGCGAGGCTATCAAGTTGGCCCAGGCAATCCATATCGGCCTTGCAATATCTGTTCCGGACGGTTTGGTCGCACCGATTCTCAAAGACGTGAACAAAAAGGACGTCAAGCAGATTGCACGTGACAGTCAGGCACTGGTTGAAAGGGCGCGCAGCAATAAATTAGCTCCCACCGATTTGGAGGGCGGCTGTATCACTGTAACTAACCTCGGCGCCTCTGGGATAGACAACTTCATCCCGATAGTTGTACCAGGCCAGTGCAGTATCCTGGGCATCGGCCGGATAACCGATACTTGTGTGCCGGATAACGGCAACATCATAGTAAGGAAGTTAATGAACATGACCCTGTCCGTGGACCACAAAGTTGCAAACGGTGCTTATGCAGCCCAGTTCCTGGATTTTGTGAGAAAACTGCTGGAAGATATAAAGCAAGTGAACTAAAGTGCCTAAAGTGACACTTACGTGTCATCCTGAGGCGAAGCCGAAGAGCCTGCCCTGAGCTTGTCGAAGGGATCTGGCCAACGAAAGAGAGATTCTTCGCGGAGCCTGTCCTTGAGCGCAGCGAAGGGCTCAGAATGACAGCCTTGCTGTCACTTTAGCTCACTTTAGGCACTTTCTAATCCAGAAAGGAGTGTTTGAAATGGCAAAGAAAGTCGAATCCAGGCACTTGCCGAATATAAGGAAAGCCACGCCCAAGATTCCTGTTATTGGAGTTTTCGCTACGAGCGACCCTCGTATCGATGCGGCCAGCCGAACCCGCTGTCAGAACATTGCGAAAATGGCGGCTGATTGCATAAGCGGTTCTGTCATTTTGCCTGATAAGACACCGGTGCCGGTCGTTTATTCTACTGTGCTGATTGATGGTGAAGCACAGGCCGACATTGTAGCTCAGCAGTTTCGCAAAGCCGGCGTGGACATTTTAGTATGTGTGCCTGACACTTGGGCGTTTCCGCAGCTTACCGCCATTTCACTGCTGCAGCAGTTTCCATTGAATACACCTATAAACATTACCTGCGGCAACAGCGGTCCCAAGCCCGGCGTGGTCTATGCCCACGCGCTCAACGCTGCAATCAGTCAGTATGGCCGAATGGTTACCTTAAATGTCGGCACCTGGCCCGATACCGGTATGGACCCGAAGATGACGGAACAGACAGCCAAAAATCTTATCGACTGGTGCTATGCTGCCCTAACTACTGTGGCATTACGAGGCCGCAGAGTTGTGATTTTCGGGCACGACTCCATGGGAATGGAAACGGCTCTGGCACACGTCATTCCTATCAGGAATACATTTGGCCTGGAAATCACGCGTTTGGATATGAAGCTTCTGGCCGATATGCTCAACAAAAAAGCCTACAATGAAAAGGAACTCAAGTCGTTGCGAGGCTGGGTCAGCAGATACGTCGGTAAACGACTGGAATTGCGTGATGAGGCAGACAGCGAACGATTCAATATGAGTCTGGCGATGTACTTAATCGTTCGTAACCTGATGATGGACCTGAACGCGGTTGGCGGTGGATTTATGAGCCAGTTGGAATGGGGCAGCGACCTGCGGGGCATTCCTCTGCCCGTAGCTGACGTAATGGAGAGTTTCTTCAATTCTACCTTCGACCATAACGGACGCAAGGCACCGCTTCCTTACGCCACCGAAGCTGACGTCCAGGGACTTTTGACGATGCTGTTTATGACGTACCTGAGCGGCGGAAATCCACCTCTGTTTATGGACTTTAGAAAGGTCTGGGAGTCGTGGGAAATAAAAGAATTAGCTCAAAAAATCGGTGTCAAACTCCAGACCCAAGACCATAGACCCAAGACCCAAGGCTCAAAGTCTGGCCTCTGGCCTCTGGAGTCTGAAGTCTGGGAGAAGGGTCTGGTTGACGGCACCAACTCCGGCAGCGCATCATTTGATTGGGCGGCCAAGCCGGGAACATCGGTAAAGAATATTATGGCCGGCATATCGTTGCCTTTGGCCGAAGAAAACTACTTCCCCGGCGGTGGCAACGCAGTCAACTTTATGACACCAGCAGGAATCGAAGGCATCGCCGGGCGAATCGCATACAGCAGCCCCACTGGTTTATTCAGTTTGGTCTGGGACGAGGCGCATACCACTGAAGTGCCGGCACAACTCGCCAAGGCGATGTGTGAATTGACCACACCTATCTGGCCGCACACGTTTGTCGTGCCGAAATACGCAAGTATGCTCGAGTATAAGCAATACCCCCCGGCCAACCACCTCCATATGACCTGGGATTTACCGGTTGGGCGACTGCAGCACTGGATGGATTTGACCGGAGTATTGAGCGTTACGCCCTGGGCAGCCAGGCCGAAGTTCATCGAAGGCCTTGACAGGCCTCAGCCGCTGATTCATTTGATAAACGGCGGCGAGGGCGCCTTCAAACTGTCGAGGATTCGCAGCTAAGAAAACAGCATGAGCTAAAGCCCATCCTCCGGCTGGGGGGTGATGATAGAAAACAGAATATCTTTAGCATATCTATACGCATTATAAACCGTCCTAATAATTTGTATTATCATTTATGTCTTGTATTACACTATTCAAGTATGCTATTTTACCAGTTGTCAAAGCAAGAGAGAATTGAGGATTAAGAAATAAGGAGTCGCCAATGCCGAAACGCGAAGATATTCATAAAGTACTGATAATAGGCTCAGGCCCGATTATTATTGGCCAGGCCTGTGAATTTGATTATTCCGGCACACAAGCGTGCAAGGCCCTTCGGAAACTGGGTTACAAAATTGTGCTTGTCAATTCCAACCCGGCAACCATCATGACCGACCCCGGTATGGCCGATGCAACATATATTGAGCCGCTTAATATCAAAACCATAGAGCAGATTATTGCAAAAGAGAAACCCGATGCGCTGCTGCCCAATCTCGGTGGACAAACAGGCCTTAACCTTTCTGCGGAATTATCGCGCAAGGGTATCCTGGCCAAATACGGCGTCCAGATTATAGGTGTTAAGGTTGACGCCATTGAACGAGGAGAAGACCGCCAGGCATTCAAGGATACAATGAATCAACTGGGTATTGAGATGCCAAGAAGCGAGATTGCGAATAGTCTTGAGGAAGCTGAAAAATCGCTTGAGAATATCGGCTTACCCTGTGTTATTCGCCCTGCTTATACCATGGGCGGAACCGGCGGCGGCCTGGTTTACAACATCGAGGAATTCCGTACTGTTGTCAGTAGAGGACTTTCTTTTAGTCTTGTCGGGCAGGTTCTTGTTGAGGAATCTGTCCTCGGATGGGAAGAATTGGAGCTTGAAGTTGTTCGGGATGCGAAGAATCAGATGATCACAGTGTGCTTTATAGAAAATGTTGATGCCATGGGTGTTCATACAGGAGATTCGTATTGCACCGCTCCTATGTTGACCATAGAGACTGAGCTTCAGAAGCGTCTCCAGAAGCATTCCTATGATATTGTCGAAGCGATCGGTGTCATAGGGGGAACCAACATTCAGTTTGCTCACGACCCCAAAACCGGCCGGGTCGTCGTCATTGAGATTAATCCGAGAACTTCGCGCTCATCGGCGCTTGCCTCCAAGGCAACCGGCTTCCCTATCGCGATGGTTTCCTCAATGTTGGCAGGCGGTCTGACTATGGATGAGATTCCATATTGGCGTGACGGCACACTTGAAAAATATACCCCCTCTGGAGACTACGTGGTTGTAAAGTTCGCACGCTGGGCCTTCGAAAAATTCAAAGGCATTGAAGATAAGCTGGGTACGCAAATGCGCGCCGTCGGGGAGGTAATGAGCATCGGCAAGAACTACAAGGAAGCATTTCAAAAATCCATTCGCTCTCTTGAAATTAACCGTTATGGGCTGGGCTTTGCAAAGGATTTTAATAAGAAATCCCTCGATGAGCTTATGGACCTTTTAAGAGAGCCCACGAGTGAGCGCCAGTTTATTATGTACGAGGCCCTGCGTAAAGGCATCGGTATTGATACGCTCTTTGAAAAGACCTATATTAAACACTGGTTTATTGAGCAGATGAAAGAGCTGGTGGAGCTTGAGGAAGAAATATTAAAATACAAGGGCAAAAAATTGCCGGACGACCTCCTAATCCGGGCGAAAAAGGACGGATTCGCAGACAAGTATCTGGCCCAGCTCCTGAATGTTCCGGAAGAACAGATAAGGAAAAGACGCATCGCCCTTAACGTTGTTGAGGCCTGGGAACCTGTTCCTGTAAGCGGTGTGGAAAATGCCGCCTACTACTTCTCAACTTATAATGCCCCGGATAAAGTTCAAGTCAGCGATAAACGCAAGATAATGGTGCTTGGCGGCGGCCCAAATCGTATCGGGCAGGGCATTGAATTTGACTATTGTTGTGTTCATGCCGCATTTGCACTTCGCGATGAAGGTTATGAAACCATTATGGTCAACTGTAACCCGGAGACTGTTTCCACGGATTACGACACCTCGGACAAGCTGTATTTTGAGCCGCTCACCGTTGAAGATGTCTTAAGTATTTATAATAAGGAAAAGCCGGAAGGTGTTATTGTCCAGTTCGGAGGTCAAACACCCCTCAATATTGCCGGCGAGCTGGAAGATGCCGGTGTAAAAATTATCGGCACTTCACCGGAAAAGATTGACCTTGCCGAAGACAGGGATAGATTTCGCAAGTTAATGAAAAAGCTCGGCATCCCACAGCCGGAATCCGGAATGGCAAGCACCCTGGATGAGGCGCTTAAAATCGCAGAGAAAATTGGCTATCCGTTAATGGTCAGGCCTTCCTATGTGCTTGGGGGCAGGGCAATGGAGGTGGTTCACGATGAAGAAATGCTCAGATACTATGTCGCAAGGGCCACGGATGTCTCGCCCGAAAGACCTATCTTGATTGATAAATTTCTGGAAAACGCTATTGAAGTCGAAGCAGATGCCATTGCCGACGGCACAGACGCTTTTGTTCCTGCGATTATGGAACATATTGAGCTTGCAGGCGTCCATTCAGGTGATTCCGCGTGTGTGCTTCCGCCTGTTAGTATTCCCGAAAAGCATCTCAAAACAATCTATGATTATAACCGGAAAATTGCCATTGAGTTTAACGTAGTTGGCCTGATGAACATCCAGTATGCCATTGCCGATGATGTTGTTTATATTCTCGAGGCCAATCCGCGTGCCTCAAGAACCGTTCCGCTGGTTTCCAAGGTTTGCGGTATTCCAATGGTTCCTATTGCCACACAGCTTATGCTTGGCAAACGTCTTTCGGATATGGAATTAGAGAGATTGTCCATACCTCATTTTGGGGTCAAGGAAGCTGTGTTTCCCTTTAATATGTTCCATGAGGTGGACCCTCTCTTAGGGCCTGAAATGCGCTCGACCGGCGAGGTCCTTGGCATGGCGGATTCATTTGGACTTGCTTTTTATAAGGCCCAGGAGGCAACACAATTGCCGTTGCCTTTGGACGGAACCGTCCTGATTACCATTTCAGATGACGAAAAGTCTTCCGCACTGCCGGTAGCAAAGCAGTTTAAAGATGTCGGTTTTAAGATTAAAGCTACTAAAGGGACAAACCAATTTCTATCTGAGAATGGAATAGAATCGGAAAGTGTCCTTAAAATGCACGAGGGAAGACCAAATATTCTTGATAGTATAAAAAATGGAGAAATACAGCTTGTCGTCAATACACCGGGGGGCAAACAAAGTAAATATGATGATTCCTATATTCGTAAAGCAGCTATCAAATACAAAATACCCTACATTACAACCGTAGCCGCCGCCGCTGCAACGGTAAAGGGTATAGCCGCTTTTCAACAAAAGGCCGGACAAGTAAAATCCCTCCAGAATTATCATGCAGATATAAAGAAAGCACAGGTAGTCATGTAGGGTAGGCACTGCCCACCAAGTCATGTAGGGTGGGGCTTGCCCCACCGAGTCATGTAGGGTGCGATATCTCGCACCACTTGTCTCTTTTAACACCCTGTTAAGCTTATTGGAGTAGTGGTAGATATAAGCTTGATAGTATATGCCCACGTGCTTGTTTGTTGTATTTGGCATATATTTGCTTTTAAGATTAACGCTCGTTGCGGGCGAGTTTAGAATTTAGAATGGCGAATTTAGAAGGGCAGAATTAAAGGGTCAGGATATATTTTGCCATTTTTGGTTTGCGGCCGAGGAGCTCGGTAAAGTGGTGAACTAAAACCGTCTCAATTTCAATCAGCGTTTTTTCCTGCGATTTGGCAATCAGCTTCAGATTGCTCAGACAATTCGCGGCCGTTTGGGTCAGCCTAACCTTGTCCGGGAAACTTGCCTCGCAATCTCTGCAAATCAGCCCATTGGCCGAGCTGCTGAAGTAAACTCGATGCTCGATACTCGATGCTCGATGTTCGTATCTCGTTTTACAATTCACACAGTAACTTAGAATCGGTTGTAGGCCAACCTCCTTCAGCAGAACCAACTGGAATAATATCAATAATGCCAACATCTGGTGTTTGTTTTTGTTCTCCTGGGCGTTTTGTAAGAACTGCAGAAAGTCATCGAAAAGTTTTGGGTGTGGGTCGTAGTCGTGGGTAAATTTATTCAACAATTCGGTACTGAAAAGACAGCAGTTCAAGGTAAAAAGATTGTTGCTCAGGCCGGTAAAGCCTGCACTTCCATAAGCGGATTCGAACTCAGTCAGGGTGGCGAGCTTTTCCTTGTTTGAATTGGAAAAGACAATTTTCCCGTACGAGAATGTTTCGATGGGGCCGTCGAATGCCGATTTGGGTCGTTTTGAGCCTTTGGCGATGGCGCTGATTTTACCGGCTGTCCTGGCAAAAAATGTTACTATCTGAGATGTCTCGGAATAATCAACAGCGCGTATGCAGATAGCTGTATCTTTGGTTAACACTGACCAACACTGACTTTAACACGGATTAACACTGACTTTAACACTGGCCCCCACCACAGGTGTGGGGGCTAAACAACTAATTCGCTAATTCACTAATTCTCTAATTAGTATCTGTTGCGGAAAACAAAAACCGACGATGTCACCCCTGCGAAAGCAGGGGTCCAGAGCGAAAAAGCTGGATTCCCGCTTCCGCGGGAATGACAAATACTGTTTCCGCAACAGGAACTAATTAACTAATCTTCCGTCTTCTGTCCTCTGACCTCTGTATTCTGTCCTCCGTCATCTGTCCTCTGTTATCTGTCTTCTGTCTTCTGTATTCTGATGCGTTTTATTCTTCTGGCCTCAGCCGAGGCGATAGTGAATTTCAGATTGTCGTAATCAAAGCTTTCCCCCGTCTTGGGAATATAACCAAGACGCGAAAAGACAAAGCCGCCTATAGTCTCGTAATCCTCATCTTCGGGCAGATTCAATTCGAGCTGGTCGTTTAGGTCATCGATGTATGTTCTGGCGTCGGCTTCAATTGTGTTTTGGTCTATTTTCTTTATCGGTTTGGGCGGGGTCTCTTCGTACTCATCGGTTATTTCGCCGACAAGCTCTTCGAGAATATCCTCTAAGGTAACGACCCCGGCCGTTCCGCCATATTCATCTAACACTATAGCTATATGCTGTTTTTGATTTTGAAATTCGTGGAGCAGCACTCGCAGTGGCTTGCTTTCAGGAACAAAATAAGCATCTCTCATTTTATCGCGTAATTTGAACTGGCCGTCCGTTTTGCCTATCTGGGTCAGCAGGTCCTTGGCGTAAACAAGACCGATTATGTTATCTATATTTTCTTCATAGACCGGAACACGCGTATGGCCGGCCGTAGTGATTGTCTCCAGAACCTTCTGCAAATCAGAGTTGACCTCGACCGCTACAATATCGGTGCGAGGCGTCATAATCTCATCGGCGGTGCTGCTGCTCAACTCTAAGACATTTTCAATCATCTCCTGCTCTTCTTCATCGAGCACGCCTTCGGTTCTGCGCCGCTCAAGGCCGGTCAAAAATTCCTCCTGCATTTCTTCCTGTTGTTCTTGGGGTGTTGTTTCAGCTACCCCGGCTAGGCGTCGGACAAAGCCGTCGTATAATCTAAAGATATAAAGAACGGGTGCCGCTGCAATCGCAAATCCCATCACCAGTTTGTACGTTCGGCTAAGAATTTTTTCACCGGTGTATTTAGCCCAGGCCTGAGGAATTGCCAGACTGAATATGGAAAATATTGCCATCGCAGCAATAAATGTAAGCAGATAGCTGACTACAGAATCAACCGGGTCTGACGCTGCTCCGGGACCGGTGAAAACAGCTACCAACAGCAGTAATATACATATATTCAGGATGAGCCGATATAAATAGCACGTCAAAATCAGCTCTTCAGCCTTTTCTGTCAACTGCTCGATGAGCTCTTCCGGATTTGTCTTTTTTTTTGCCGCCTTGAACGCTTCCTGTAATTTGACGTGTGAGAATGTTCTAAGAGCAATGGCATTGACGGAAAAGAACAGCGTTCCACCGGCAAAAAAACAAATCAACAACACCGCCAAACCAACAAAGCCCACTTCTTGACAACCTTTCATTTATAATAAGAATATCAAGTGCCAAACCATTCCCCACACGTAAGTGTGGGGTCTGCTCATCCTGTCCTCCACACATTTACATGTGTGGTATCCGTACTATTTCGAATTTAGTGCCCGTTTTGACTCGGCCACTCGTCTCGGCGGAGCGAGCCGGAGCAGGGAATCGAGACAGGCTTCGAATTTCTTATCGACTATTCGTATTATATACCAAACCGTAACCAAGTTGTTGCAAAATCTCATCCTCCGTATCGTGCATTTTCCGGGCCTGGCTCGGCGTGGAGTCGTCGAATCCGAGGTTATGCAGCAGCCCATGCGTTATGTAAAGTGCCAGCTCTGCCTTGCCTGAATGCCCTCGCAGATTTGCTTGTCTGACAGCCATTTCGCCATTGATAATCAACTCGAATAATTTGGGTGACTGAGGCAGCTCGTCATCGGACAGGTCGAAACTTAAACAATCGGTAGTCGATTTGCGATTCAGGAACTGATTGTTTAATTTCCGGATTTGGGCATCGTCAACTATTACAATACTGACTATTGCTTTTGAGAGCTTAAAACGATTGCAGATAGCATCGACTAGTTTTTTAACCTTGGATAAGCAAACATCTATACTGTCGAAATTTTTGGCGATTTGTACGACTATCTCTTGGTCTTGTTTAGCGGAGGCCATGGTTGTTACCTGCTTTTTTGCTTGGATTGCTCAGCTTGAGATTGGGCCTCTTCCGGCACATCCGGTGCTTTGGGATATGCGATTCGACCGTGATAGTGTGCCGCAAGAGTTTTTGATATGCTTGCCTCTATCTGGCTTAGTTCCCGCAGAGACAGGTCGCATTCATCGAATTGGCCGTCCTGCAGACGTCTCATAGCCATAGTGTGCACGACTGCTTCTACTTTGGAAGGCGTTACTTCAGGCAGGCTCCTGACGGCACCTTCTATAGTATCGGCTAACATTACAATCGCCGCTTCTTTTGTTCGCGGTTTTGGCCCGGGGTACCTGAATTCACTCTCGGAAAGCTCATCAACAGTTTTTCCTTTTGAGTTTTTCGTCTTTAATTTTTTGGCCTCGTGATAAAAATGTTCGATTAAGGTTGTTCCATGGTGTGTTTCGATAAATTGTCGAAGCACATTGGGCAAAGCGTATTCCTTGGCCATTTCTATTCCATCTTTAACGTGGCCCACGATAATCAATTGACTCATTGTAGGCGATAGCTCTTTATGCCGGCTCGCTGAGCCGATTTCATTTTCAATAAAATAGCTTGCTTTGTTGATTTTGCCGATGTCATGGTAGTAAGCACCGACCCTGCACAAAAGACCGTTGCGCCCGATTGCCTCGGCGGCAGCCTCGGCAATGGAACCTATCAACAAACTATGACTGAATGTTCCGGGTGCTTCCATAGCAAGTTTTTTCAACAAAGGCTGATTCGCATCGCTATGGTCAAGAAGAGTCATACTTGTTGCTATATGAAAGATTTTTTCGATTAGCGGAAGCAAACTCTGGATGAGCAGGCCAACAAGGAAGGTCGTCCCCGCGTGATAGCCCGCATTGCTGAATACATCCGCCAGCGACAGTTTTTGGGCCAAATAGTCCAAACAGGCTAAGGAACCCGCTGTTAGAAATACAATTGCTGCTGCCAAGGTGCTCACTTGAAGCAGCTTCATTCTTGTACGGATTTCTCTCAAAGAAAAACAGCACGTAATGGCACCGGCAAGCATCGTCAAAAACAGGTTGATATCTGTCAGTTGATATTCGTTAATTGTTCCTGTGGCAAAACAGCCAAGCAGACAATAAAACATAATCATACCTATCGCAAAACGCTGGTTATAGGCGATTGTCAAAATGATGGCTGCTGTCACGGCACTTCCGGTGGCACCGGAGGTATGGTTGAACAGTAACGCGATAAGTTTAGTTGCTGCTAACAACAAAATAAATAAGCCGACCAGTGCCAGCGCCCTGGCGTGGTTTTTTATTATTTTCTTTTGGTAGTGATGAATATAGAAAGCCACAGCAAGACAGATTAGAACCACTATTACCGTTGTTAGTAACAGGTTAAAATAATAGTCCTGCTTCTGCTGAATCAGCCCGAAAGTTACAATAGGAATACAGAGGACCACGAAAAGACACCACAGCAGAATCGAGATTAAAGAATTGGTATCGAGCAGCCGGCTTATTCGCGAAAAACGCTCAGCAGATATATTCTTGCGCACCTGACTTCGACGCGGACTTATTTTCTTCCAAAACGGCATTTTCGATCATTACCTCAACATTAAATACCACTGTAAACTGTGAAAAACTTTGGACCATTAAAATGAATTAAATGGTCTGGATTATTGCTTATCCATACCTCTGTGTCCCAGGCAATGTTATCAATATGCTTTTTAAACTCCGTAAAATCTGGAGATGCGCTTATATAGATTCTTTTCGCTTTACAGCATTTTAAGATTTGCTCAAGTTCTATTTGCCGTTTTGGAGACAGTGGACCGTGAGCGGTAACAGCCTCTATAAAAAAAAGAAGTCTTTTTTTGGGGTCATATAGAACAATATCTGGAAGCTTGTCATGTTCGGTTATAGGAATTTTCAGCTTTTTCAGCAAATCTTCGTCTATATGCAACAGTTTCCTCGCTGTATCTCCAACATATGCGGTTAATGCCTTAGGACAGAATCTAACACGGAATTCTGCAATTATCTGGTCTTGAAGCTTATTGTGTTTGCCGGGAGATAAACGTACAAGTGTACCTTCTGGGAGATTTACGGATATGCTATGTCTTTTCCTGCGTTTCTCGTATTTTTCAATTAGTTTTCCTTTACGGGCTACCCAGCCTTCTACAGCTTTTTTCCATTTGGAAGTTCCATAGTTTCTAATAACATTTAGAGTATTATGTTCGATTGCATACACGGTATTTGGGCTATTTGTCGGTCTCATCGGGTCGTCAGGATTTCTAATCACTATTCCAGCCTGCTCGAATTGATGAAGACTTTGGCGTCTTATTGTTTCCCTCGTATTCTCTGCATATTGTTTTCCGTAGCATTTCTGAATGAAGATCAGGATATCGTGAATTCTTATAGACCTGCTTTTGCTGGCAGACCAAGGACTGTTCTCTTTTAAGTCTAATAATGCCAACAGAGTTAAACCTGACCGTTCATTTTGCTGAGCCTTGGGTAGTCCCAAAGTCTTCAAAATACCTATAGCTTCGTCAATCTTACTCATGCTTAGTTATCTTTATTATGCAGAGCATTTATTAAAGTGCTGTCAATTGCCGTTATCTTGCTGATTATACTATCAGGGTCAAGCGTTTCATCGGAAGCTAACTTTTCGCGAACAATCCGTCCTATCGTTCTGATATCTTTCATTTCTGGAAAAGGCAGGCTTCTTATATCTGTTGCATTGACTTGGGTATTACCGTTCAGCAACCTGAAATAATTATCCACTATGCTAGTATTAAGAATTGTCGAAAGGCCATGAGCTTCATCGATAGACAACCCTCCGTGTTTGTGGAGATAATTCAGATGATTTTCTATGCCCACGGCTCTGTATGGAAATTCAGATTCAAAAAAAACGGTTGCATGTAGTCTGCGTGCTTGCTCTTTGGAACTAAATCTTCTCAGTAGTACATAATTTTCAACCGGCAACAACAATCGTTCGCTTCCTGTTGATATTTTGATCGCAGAAGGCTTTTTGTTTTTGTTGGCAGGCCACACAGTTCTCATACCCTTCATATTGTGCATCCACAACAGCGGTACTGATTCTCCATTGTCTCCGATTTTTTCTGTTAGGAATTTTTTTGCCCGGAAGGCTACAACGAGGCCGGTTGACACTTCCAATCCCAAATCCCGAAGAGTAACCGGCCACCTCTCGACAGTGTCCAGAATTGCAAGGTCAACAGAACAACTGGGTATTCTTACAAGTGACTCTTCAGTTTTGTTACAGATTACACTCGTTTCTGGAACCGTTATCTTCTTTACTTTTTCAAAATGCTTGTTCCTGCTTGTAGAAATAACTATTCTTCTGTCATGTATTTGCTTTTTCTGCTTCTTGACTTTCAGGATTATGTTTTCCTGAAGAATATCATCTTTGTCAAAGATTTCTTTTCTTGATTCGAACAGGTGAATATGTGACAATTTAACATTAGTTAAGAACCATCGACGAAACTTCTTGTAGTAGAGGCCGGAACAAAAGCTGCGAGGTGTAATGAATACCATTTGACCACCTGGCTTCAGCATACTTGCTGACAGTGTCATAAATAAAGTATATATGTTAGGTTGGCTGCAAACCCATTCTTTCATAGCAAGGGCTTGTGGAGAATTCTTGTCCAGTTTGTAGTAAGGTGGATTAGAAATTGCAAAATCGTATGAAATCGTATCGCTCTGCTGCCATAGAAGGGTATCACTATTTAGACAAT
Organism: uncultured Pirellulales bacterium; assembly: GCA_964417935.1. Classification (GTDB taxonomy): domain Bacteria; phylum Planctomycetota; class Phycisphaerae; order Sedimentisphaerales; family Anaerobacaceae; genus NIOZ-UU13. The sequence continues at coordinate 78,213 of CAYQKF010000001.1, read as the reverse complement.
CCACATTATTTAATATAAAATCCTGTTCATAAATGTTGTAATTCACTTTGGATCCATGGTTTCCCAGAACTTCCTTGCAGGATTCCAGAGTTGCTCGTAAAAATGGTAACAACCGGATATCATTTTCGTAGGTGTCCATAGTTATCTTAAAAGTGCTATCGAGTTTAATTAATCTTTCACAGAAAGCAGCTGATAACACGCCTGTGCCCGCCCCTGGGTCCAGAATCCGAATAGAATTTTTCTTTATCTCGAACATGTTTGCCATAAATTTACCGACTCGATGAGGAGTGAAAAATTGGCCTTTCTGTTTTCGATGCTTGATGCTGTGGTTGATAGAATATAAATTAGAAAGCCTCTCTGCGTATTCCACCAATCCTTCTTTCTTATCCCTTTTTGGGATGCTTATGTGCAAAGCTTGTAGCATATTTGTTTGTCTGCTTCTTAAAAGAATCTCATGTCTCGGATTTTTAAATTTCATCTGTCATTTCGGGTTTTTCTTGTAGGCCTGCACAATATTCTGAACCAGTCGATGTCGCACTATATCTCTCTGGTTTAATTCTACGCAACCTATACCTTTGATTCGTCGCAAAATTTCAATTGCTTCGACCATTCCACTTTTATGGCCCGGTTCCAGGTCAATCTGTGTTATATCACCGGTTATTATCATTTTGGAGCCATGACCCAATCTTGTCAAGACCATTAGCATTTGTAGGGCCGATGTATTTTGGGCTTCGTCGCAGATAATAGCAGCTTCGTTTAACGTCCTGCCGCGCATAAAGGCAAGCGGAATTATCTCGATAATATCCAGCTCCACAAATTTCTTCATCTGCGCAAAGTCCATCATATCTTCGAGCGCATCAAACAAAGGGCGAAGATACGGATTTACCTTTGCCTGGATATCGCCCGGCAAAAAGCCGAGTTTCTCACCTGCCTCCACTGCAGGACGTGCAAGGACAATCCTCCTGATTTGCTTTTTCTTTAGCATTGATACCGCAATTGCGACCGCCAGGTATGTCTTGCCCGTTCCGGCAGGTCCTATACAAAAGGTAAGGTCGTTGGCCAACATTGTTTTAATGTACTTTAGCTGTCCCTTTGTGGACGGTTCAATAACCTTTTTATGACCATAGACGGTAATAGCCTCGCTGGCCTCAGGAATGCTGTGTGAATCGCCTTTGCTTATAAGAGCAGTTACATTTGCAGCAGTCAGCGAACGACGTTTGAGAAGCTGTTTTTGCATCCTGTCGATGACCTCAACGGTCTTATTTACATCTTTCTCTTTGCCTCTGATTATTAAATTGCTCTGCCGGGCCGTAATTTGCACCCCAAGCGATTCCCGCAAAAGCCGAAGGTAACTGTCGGCGGGACCGAACAATTCAAGCTGCCTGTCCGTTGAATCTAATTGTATGGTAACTTCCAAAGCTCTCTCTCGTATTGCGTATATCGTATTGAGTATCGCGTTAAAGTTTTTTAAGTCGAGTTGGGGCTATTCGACAAATATTATCCGACCTTTCAAGTAAGCCGGCTTCTTTATATTCTACACACTTCAACTCTTTTGCCATTGTCATCTGCACCTGCATTCGAAGTGTTTAAATCTTTGTATGTTTCTTTTTTTCTTCCCATATATTAATTTGCGCAATACTCATCACGTACGACGCATCACGAGATAATGCTCAACATAAAGAACAGATACCCAAACGGTGCCGCCACCAGAGGCGAATCGATAATGTCTAATATTCCGCCGAAGCCCGGCACATTATTTGCCGAATCTTTTTGCTCGGCATCTCGCTTCATCATAGACTCGACCAAATCTCCAATCTGCCCGATAAACGCAAAACACACGCCAAAGATTACCGCTGACCACCAAACCATTATATCACAACTTACCGCAAAACCAACAGCAACTATCACTGCGGCTGCAACCGCGCCGCCCATTCCTTCCCAGCTTTTTGAAGGGCTGATTTTAGGCGAAAATTTATGCTTTCCAAACAAAGTCCCAATCGAGTAAGCCCCTATATCAGCCGATTTTACCACAAAAACAAACATAAGCAAAGGCCGGAGTCCAAATTCGAGCCGCATCGACACACAGAAGCTGCTTAAAAGCCCAAGATACAAAATCGAAAAATAACTCGCTCCGCAATTAGCTAAAACCCCTGAAGTCCCGTTGCTTATATATTGGTATAAAAGCAAAGCCAACAGCACGAAGGCCGAGAGGAAAATTAGATAAGTGTCCGGCCGAATTTCTATAATCCGCTGCCAATATTCCTGCTGCCAATACCGGCTGGTCGCGAATAAAATCGAGGCGATGATTGAAACAGGAATAAAAATCTTCAGGTTTTTCGCCGCTGCGAGTTTCGACAATTCCAGTTGGGCCGGGATTGCCAACAAAGCGATAAGAATACAAAGAACTGTTCCCTGTACAGGCAGAAAGCCGTCCAGCCAGCCGTCGAAAATGACAACAGCCGTAAAGAACACCGTCATCAATATTCCAAAAAGAATCCGGTATCTCAGCATAATTTCTTATATTTTGCCAGGGCGTTTATGTGTAAATGAGGATACCGGGATATCAGGACATCAGGTTGCAGAATACCAGGACATCAGGTTCTCAGGAGCAGTTACGATTAACCAGTTTCTGTCGCGGAAAGCAAAAACTGACGATGTCACCCCTGCGGAAGCAGGGGTCCAGGACGAAAAGACTGGATTCCCGCTTTCGCGGGAATGACAAATACAGTCTCCGCAACAGATACTAACTAACCTGATACCCTGATGATCTGATGCCCACTACCTGATAATCTGGTAGCCTTATACCCTTATAGCGATTCACTCATTTACTCATCCACACATCTACTCATTTACTCATCAGCTTATTTGATAGTTCCGAAACGTCGGGTTCGTCGTGCGTAAGACAATATCGCTTTTTCCAGAGATGCTTTTTTGAAATCCGGCCAAAAGGTTTTTGTAACGTAGAATTCACTGTATGAAATTTGCCAGAGCAGAAAGTTACTGATTCTCATTTCATTTGCCGTCCGTATCAAAAGGTCCGGCTCGGCAAGCCCTGTATATAGATGTTGGCTTATACACTGCTCGTCGATATCTCCTAAGCATAATTTGCCGCTTTTATATTCTTGGGCGATTTTCCGGATCGCATCTATGATTTCCGCTCTGCCGCCGTAGTTTAGCGCCAAAGCAAGTATCATACCGGTGTTGGCGTCGGTTATTTCCATTGTTTTTCTAAGTTCATTTTGAACCGTTGCAGGAAGACCGGCCAATCGCCCGAGGTGAATCAGCTTTACATTGTTCTTCATCAGCGTAGGACGAATCTCAATAAGGTATTGAGTGTAAAGATGCATAAGCGCATTGACTTCGGTTTTGGGTCTTTTCCAGTTTTCTATGCTGAACGAATATAAAGTCAGCGACTCGATACCAAAGTCAACGCAGCATTGAGCTATTTTCTCGACCGTTTTTCCGCCCTGGCGATGCCCATTAACTCGCGGCAGACCTTTTTTCTTTGCCCATCGCCCGTTGCCGTCCATAATGATAGCAATATTGCGGGGCATCTGTTCGAGTGTTAGACCAAGACGCTCAGCGGTTTGCTTAAGTTTCTCTTCGGGATTATCCATTACCTGAATATTGTCTGACTTCGTTTTGGTCCTACGCCAATGACTGTAATTGGTTTGCCGATATACTCTTCGATTCGGCAAATATAGTTTTGGGCGTTCACTGGCAAATCGTGAAAATCATTTACTTCGGTTATCTCCTCATCCCATCCTGGTACGGTTTCGTAAACGGCATCCGCCTGTAATAGTCTGTCCGTATTTGCCGGGAAAAAGGTTTTTTCTTCTCCGTTGATTTTGTATGCCCTGCAAATCTTCAATTCTTTCAGTCCGGCTAACGTATCAAGGTGCATCATTGCCACCGAATCGATAGCGCTGATAGTGACAGAGTACGATACAGCTACGGCATCAAACCACCCGCATCGCCGCGGACGCCCCGTCGTCGTACCGTATTCGTTCCCTTTATCACGGATGTATTGGCCTGTCTCGTTGTCCTGCTCCGTGGGGAAGGGACCGGCGCCAACCCTTGTTGTATAAGCCTTGACAACACCAATGAATTTATCGACCCGTTTGGCCGGCACACCACAGCCGGCGGGCATGCCGAGCGAGCTTGAGTTCGAGCTGGTTACAAATGGAAAAGTGCCGTGGTCCAAATCCAGCAGTGAACCTTGAGCACCCTCAAAAAGGATTGATTTGCCGTTCGCAATTGCTTTGTGCAGAAATTCGGTCGTATCTGTTAGGAAGGGCAGGAGCTTCTCGGCATAAGATTTACACTTTTCGAAGATTTCATCGGCACTCATCGGCTCAGCATTATAAACAGCCCCAAAGATTTTGTTTTTATATTCCACAATGGTTTGAAGTTTCGCTTTGAGCGCCTCCAGGTTCCTCAAGTCGGCCATCCGGACCGTATAGCTTCTGCCGACCTTATCGGCGTAACACGGGCCGATGCCTCGAATTGTTGTGCCGAGTTTGTTTTTCCCGAGAGATTCTTCGCGCAACTGGTCCTCTTTTTTGTGATAATCCAGCACGATATGAACGTTCTCACTTATAAAAAGCCGACCATCTAACGAAATATCTTTTTCGCCGAGTTTCTCAATACCCTTTGTCAGGACATCAGGGTCAACGACTACGCCATTTGCGATTACACAAATGGTATCCGGCCTGATTGAACCACTGGGCAAGAGGTGCAATGCGAATCTATTGTCACCTATGATAACGGTGTGGCCGGCATTGGCACCACCGCTATATCGCACAACGATATCGCTGTGCTCAGCAAGGATGTCGACAACTTTGCCTTTGCCTTCGTCACCCCACTGTAATCCCACAACGCAAAGATTCATTTGTGCTAATTCCTTAAAGCAATTCATAAGTCATATAAATAGTGCATAAGTGCACAAGTCAAAAGAAGCGCATAAGTCATAAGTGCACAAGTTTTGTGCTCTTATGCTCTTATGCTCTTGTGCTCTTATGCTCTTATGCTCTTGTGCTCTTGTGCTCTTATGCACTTATCTTTGCCACCAGATGCTCCAAAACGGCTGCTAAATTATCGTATGTTCTTTCACTCAGCGCGCGTCTGACTTCTTTGCCGTCTTTGTCTTTGTATGTTATCACAAAAAAGCCTTTCTTCTCGAAGTATGTTTTATCTATTTGTTGTATGGAATCATAAGAAATTCTTCTTTTGTCGCTGATTATAAGTTCAGTTTCGTCAGCGAGGACTTTCTTGTTCTTGCGGACCAAGAACCAGGCTGTTAGAACGGCAGCAAGCCCGACAAATACAAAAGGTGACTTCTGATTGAACACCATATCCAAATCTGGTTTGCCGTCTTTGACATGTTCTTCATAGAAGCTGCGGCGAAGTGACCACTCGTATTTGCTCAAATAGCCATCATAAGCATAGATGATTGCTGCTCCAAGGCAAAGAACAATGCCGATTCTAAAGTTGGTTTTGCTGTATTTACTATATGGTGCTTCGATAGCCATTAAAGGTCCTTTGTTGGGTCTATGTTAAACGTTTTTGTGCGATTGTCTTGGTTAGAGGCTGAACAAAGTTCGGGACTATTTTATCAGCCATAAGCTCTTCAGCTAATCGGCATTGATATTCAAAAGATTTTAGCGCCTCGAATTTCTCGTCGGTCCTCGGATACTGACGGACTGTAAAAGACAAACTTATCGCATCATCTGTAAATCGTCCTTTTTTCTTAGGCTCATAGACGCTCGTTTTGGACTCTATGCTGATTCGCCCCTGAGTACGGTCATCCTCGGACAATGCTATTACCAACGCGGGTGAAAAACCGATGGGCCTTGCCCCGGGCAAATCCAAAAGGCAGTTAAAAGCGCTCTGCGCCAACAGCGCCTCGGCGATAACTTCATCGTGACTGCCTGCATAATCAAAATCCATAGCGAAGGTAACATCCAGCGAATCGATATCGAGATGATTTACACCAAGCATATAGGGAACAAGCTCGAGCACTAATCTGTCCTGGCAATAAGCCATCTCAAAATCAGAGGGGTTGGCAACGCCCGAACCGATACGGTCTATTTCAAGACTGACCCACCTGTATTGTCCGGGATCGCGGTCTTCCTCAAGGTAGTACTCATTATTCTCACGCCGATAGAAACGGCCCATAGACGGAAATTGTCTTTGTATCCGCTCGAAAAAGGACAGAATGGTATCACGCTCGGTCGGCAGTTCCAACTCGGTATTGATGTACATATCGAGGTAAAAATCATCGCAAAGCGAACTATAACTATTTGACATCATCACAGAAAAACCCTCCAGAGCAGGCTCCGGGAACGCACCCCTAAGGCCCTGCTAAAAAGGTTCAAACTTCAAATTCTACAATCGGTCGAGCAGCTATTATACGTTTAAATACTCAGTTTCCCAGATTTTTTCCGTCAAACCCTGCAATTCTTCGTCGTAGTTTTTCAGCACTTCAAAATATTCATCGGATTCCAGGGCCTCTTTGGCGTTTTCATCTTCGGGTTTGGCCTCTTTGGGCAGAACTGAATTCCTGAAAATCTCGTAATGGTCTCTTATAGAGCACGGCATCAGCCAGTTCTTTGGCTTTTTCCAGTTGTCCAGGCCGTATTCTCTTTGCCATTTTCGGCCATTTTTCATAAAATCCGAGAACATCGCATCAGCCAACGTCTTACCGTTTTTATATAGTTCGTAGATATTATCGACGTAGTAAGGAATAAACGCACAGGGTGTTACGTTCCCATGCCAGTCAACGTATGCGTATCCTCCGCTTCTGCCGTAGGCGATGCAGCCCCTGGCCAGCACCCCGCTGTTCCAGAAATCTGCCAGGCAGTATCTCTTTTCACTCAGCAGCTCTTCCCATTTTCTATATAGCTTGAGTCTCCTTTCAGGATTCACCATCAAATCAAGCTCATCTTTACCTCTGCCGATGGGCATCAGCTGGAATTGCCACATATAACTGGCGCCTTGTTCCTTAAAGTAAAAATCATAAAATTCATCTCCAAGTAACACATTGATGTTTTTGCTTGTTGCCGTTACGGAAATTCCGAAGGGAACGCCCGCTTCTCTCAGGCGTTCGAATGCCCTGAGGATTTTTTTAAATGTTCCGGCACCTCTTCTCTGGTCGGTTTCCTCCTCGAAGCCTTCAACGGAAATCGCAGGTGTTGCGTTTGCTGATTCTCCAAGTCTTTGAGCAACTTCTTCGTTAATAAGTGTGCCGTTGGTATATACGAGGAAAAACATGTCGTCATATTTTTTGTAGATATCGAGCAGAGTCTTACCTTCACTTTTATAGATAAAAGGTTCACCCCCGCTGATAGTTATGAACCTGCCGCCGAACAGATCATGAACCTCACTGATTATTTTATCCACGAGCGGATAGGGTATTGTGGCCCGAGTATCTACTCCTGAAGCTGCATAACAGCCGATGCACTTTAGATTGCATTTTTGCGTAGGAGAGAAAACGATAAAGCTTGGCGGCATTTCCCCATACTTTTCTTCGTATTTTTCAACGGCCTGAGTATAATTTTGGTCTTCGCAGATAAGATTATTTTGAACAAGCACATCGATGATTTTCTTCATGACTTGCTTTGAGACGTAGCCTTTATCTATATTTCTGATTACGCAGCGCAGCATCGCCGATAAGAACTGGTATCTTTTTATCCGCACTTCTCGCAGGTCTTCTGATTCGTCATCGACTATAATCTTATAGATGTAATCGTCAATTTTTTTGGCCAGCAGCTTTCTAAGGTGTTTGTGTTTCACCATCTTTCTTAGTGTTGAGGATATGATTTCCGGTTTCATTTTCGACTCCCTTCTAACGTATCAGAACCGCTCAGATGATTTGTTCAAAGACACTTTGGCTTAACATCAATTATCACACAAATTCGAGTCTCCCGCAAGAAATAAACTAAAGCTGCTCAGGCGATTTCAACTCCGTAACTATCGCCCCGATGGTTGAGAGAATCGCAAAAATAAATACCCGCCACACGCAGCTTGCCACGATCTCACTGTTATAGCTCAGTATCGCCGAAACTGCTGTGTAAAGCACACCAATCAATATGCCGCAGAAAGCCGCTGCTGCAATCCGCTTTCCCAAAGCCGCCCCGCCGCAGCCCAAAGTTACCACCGCCCCGCAAACTAATGCTCCCGGCACAAGGACTGCAAACCACCAGAGCGTATTCGGACTCGATGGCTCTCCGGCATTCTCTATGTAAATCCACTCAGCGAATGTAAATAACGCTGTAACGCCGATTGCACACAAACCAATATGCCAATATCGCGGCTTGAGGGATGCACGCAACTCTGCCCTCTTTTGCATTCGACGCCGTATCGTCAGAGGCCAGTTATAGAACAGACAAAATACCCAATGCTCCAGCAGTGCACCTCGCTCGCCGAATACCGGAACAATATGCACGGCCTCCGTCGCCCAGTGTGCCGACATAAATCTTGCTAAAGCAGGATAGTGATAGGTCATCTGAATCGGAAAAGCTAAGTAACCGACATACTTGAAAAACCCTAAGAATACTGCAATATTATAGTCCTTGAAATTCCGCTCGCGTACTACCAGATACAGCACATAAAGCCCCCGAACTAATGAACCCGGCGAAACGGGCACCACTTGAAACAACGCGATAATACCCAAACCAATTCCCCACGCCTGTGCCCTTGACATTTCCGGATGCGTCAAAACAAAAATGGCTGCTAACAACACAGAAACAATCTGCGTTACCGGCAAAGTACAAATATGCACCGCTAAGCTCTTTAGATACTTCTGAATAAAAGGCTCATTGACCTGTGAAAGGATAATCTTTGCGTCCTCATCGCTGAGCATGTGCTTTTTTTGTCCCTCGGCCATCATCTCACGAAGCCACTGCTCACGCAGCCCCGCATTAAAGTACAGCCGAACCGGACGAATAATGAAATAGGTCAAACGTTCCTTTGCATACCCCCAGTCCGTCAAAAACCTGTGCAGCCCGGCAGGCAAAATCGACAACGGCAAATGGTACAAAAACCGCCAAACCCCGCACCGCGGGCTTAGATCAAGGCCTGCTTCGCAGGCCCTGCCCGCTATCTTAAGCGCCCGCTCATCGCCAATGCGTCCGGCCCTGTGCCAGACAATAGCCTTTTCAGAAATCCTGCCTCTAATTGCTCGCCGAAGATAGTCCCAGCTCCTCAGCATTGTCACGTAGTGCCTGCGCCAATCAGCTCGCCCCCAAATTCGGCGAATCAACTTACCCAAAAACGGTATCACTCCAATCACAAAAAATATCAGCGTCAAAACCCTGCTGTCTCGCAGCTTCCGCTCGTGCTGCTCGTCAACGAGGTTCCGCACGCGCCACCCGGTTACCGCACTGGCAAGCATTGTTGACCACAGCTTTGGACTGTAAAGAAGATGAATATGATTATGTGAAATATCAGGTATCGAGTCTCGATAGACCTGCTCGGCATCCTTTAGCTCCTCTAACATCTCGCACATATCGGCGAACTCATCGCCGTGCCCCTGCACAAAGGCCTCCAGCTTGCTAATATCACCCCGGTCAAACTGTACCAGTGAACCACGTTTAATACCTCTGCCTATGAGCATGAAGTCACCCGGACTCATCGGCAGAAACGGCAGCAGGGCAAGCCCCGCTCGAAAATCAACCGCCACCAACCCGCCGAAGGCGGGTATTATCGTGGCCGGCGTTGCCGGCCCGCCTGACGGGTTATCCTTAGTTCCCTGGCGTTTGAGGACATTCGGCTGACTCTTGCAAGTTGACCACTCATACTGACGGGCAAACTCATAACCTCCCATCTCGTGCAGAAGCTCGACAAATTCACTCATAAACCTGCGCTTCGTTCGATATTCCGGCGAACCGAGTCCGCCAATTGCGGATTCATCGAGCATCTTACCACGACTCCACTTCGCCAATAAATCTACTCGGTCGTCGACCTCCAGCAGCCACGTTCGTCCCTCAATCCATTCGCTCAATTCTCCGCAGCTACCGAGTTTGTCATCCACGAACGTTGCATAAATATCTCTAACTGCACTTTCATCCCCGAATCGAATCTTTGTACCCCGCCGGATAAATTTCTGCCAGAGCGCTCCGGCCTTTGCCGCTGCCGGATTGACCTTAAGTTGAAAAGGCCCCTGAAAACCGACCCGATATAACAAATTACGAAACAGCCGAGAGAAACCCGATGGCGGAATAAGAATCTTCATCGCATAGGCTCGACCCTCCTCAAGTCCCTCTACCGTCCCCTCAATCCCCGCAATTTTTACGTAGTACACCTGCCCTGCAAATCCCCCGCCTACGAATTTCTCGACGACCAGACGAACTCGTGCTGTGTCTGCCTGCCCGAAACCGCTCACCTGATAAGTAAGCTCAGTGCCGGCATCGTATCGGCTGATTCGCATCGGACGATGCAGTTTTGCGGCGCGAAATTCGGCCTCAAGCTTCTTAGATATTTCAACGTTATATTCTACCGCCATCCTTGCTTTCTAACCTGTCAAAACAGCACATTAGCCGCCCATCCACAAAAAGATAACAATCAGCAAAACAATCGCTGCAAACACCCCTGCCAATAAATCATCGGCCAGTATGCCCCAGCCCTTTGGGAGCTTTTCGAGTTTTCGTATCGGCCATGGCTTGACAATATCGAACAATCTGAACAGCAGGAAGCCGCCGGATGTAATAATGCAGATTTGTCCGGTCGTAAGTATTACCGGAATGAAGAACGGGATGGCCAAAAAGGTAACCGCCTGGCCGGCCAATTCGTCGGCGACAACTTCGCGTGGGTCGGTGTTGCCTGTCGCCGCAATCGCAGCAGGCGCGAATTTAACACAAATAACAGAGCCGGCTACAGCCAAAGCCGCCATTACAATTGATATCGAGGGGACGGATAAATGAAACTGGCACATCAATCCAAAAATAATCGTCGGCGGCAGCGAACCCCACGTCCCCGGGGCCAGAGGCAGCCGACCAAGACCAAAACACGATGCGAGAAGTCTTTTCATAATCAGGGAAGGGTAACTGAAAGATAAAAATTAGTCAAAGGTTACTTTGTATTTAGACCTTTGTGTTTCGTTCAAAAATTGCTTGATACTTCCGCCTTCGAAGAAGCTACGGCGGACAAGCGATACTCGCTTTCATTGCGAGGCTGGAATCGTCAGGCTGTGGAGATCTAAAAAAACTAAATTATTTTTTTGATAATCCCGCTTCTGTAGTGTAATTATTATTTAGATTAGCAAGCGAGGGAGACATCAGGGATTTGTGGTTCAGGTTGATTGATTATTTGGTGGAAGGCTTGCTTTGGCGGGCTAACATTTTGATAATCCGGTGAGGCTTAGATTTAATATGTGACTGGCCGTAGTTTTCCCTAAAAATGCAGGGCATGAAGAAAAAGCAGGAGTTTGAAAAGTATCATAGAGATAGTTGGCACTCGTTGTCCATAGATCCTAAAGCATGGCTTATGTCTGCGAAACATCTGAAGACCGCCGCTGAAGCTTTGCATAAGTCATCATTATGGCCAGCAAAAAGAGAGCCCTATGACCAGAAATCTGCTGTTGCAGATTTCCATTACGGACCGGTATATATGCTGTTAGCTGGGCTGGCTATAGAAACTCTCATTAAGGGTATAATTGTAGCGAAGCATCAAGATTTCGTTAAGCAGCAAAAGCTTTCAGGAGAACTGACAAACCATAATCTCATAGATTTGTATCAAACAGCGGGTTTGATGAAAAGCAAAGAACATTACAAATTACTATTGCGCTTACAGAACTATGTTGTAATCTTTGGACGTTACCCAGTGACGAAAACAAAACAAGATATGCAAAAATTGAACGATACTCGCTTTGCGGGCCAAACAGACCCTAACAGAATCGACGGGCTTTGGAACTTTCTGGTTAAGAGAATCCAACCCTATATTCAATAATGAGGGATGTTTACGATTTTAGGCTTCGTTTATGAGCAGTAGGACGTGCGAAGAAGAAAAGAAGGCCGAAGCTGCAAATAAATAAAAAAAACTAGGTACAGTCACGAATGTTGGTTTCATAAGCTATGGAAGCACAAGGACTTAAAAAAAATAAAGTTTTTCCTGGATTTTGTCGAAATCTAACGTATAATATATATAACATGCCTGCCACGCCTCTTGCCTCTGGCAACGCGAAACACTGGCGGGCTTTCTTTTTTTTAGGAGGGGTCAGTTCATGAAATATACGAAACCCCCTCTAACCTTCCAGGAGCAAGTTGAGCTTCTGAGAAGCCGTGGCTTAATCATCACGGATGATGCGAAGGCCATCACGATCCTTCAAAATATCAACTATTATCGGTTAAGTGCTTATTTTCCTCCGTTTCAAACTGAGAAAGACGTGTTCGATGAAGGGACGACACTTGACGCGATTCTCTGTTTGTACGAATATGACAGGCGGCTTCAGAACCTAATACTTGAAGCTTCAGCGAACATAGAAATCTCAGTCCGAACACAGCTTGCCTATCATCTGGCCCACAATTACGGGACATTCGGATATCTTGATTCAGGCAATTATTATCATTACTTCGACCACTATCATTGGCTTAGAAGGATCAGGGAAAACATCAACCGATCTCACGAAGTCTTTGTAAAACACTTCCGTGCTAAGTACACGTCAGAGACTGATCTGCCGGTATGGATGGTTTGTGAAGTGATTTCTTTTGGGCAGGTTTCTCAATTGCTTAGAGGACTCAAGAAGAAAGATAGACAGGCTATTTCAAAGAGTCATTTTGATATTGACCATATGCTAATGACTTCCTGGCTTCATACTATTGTATATGTTCGTAATCTGTGTGCTCACCATAGCCGAATATGGAATCGAATTCTGTCCATCCAACCCATGCGAAACAAGAAAGATAGGGACTGGGATGGAATCCGAAACGACAAGATATTTGCCGTTTTCTTGATTATAAAGAAACTGACTCTCTTTTGTGGCAACTGGGACGAGTGGAGCGGGAAGCTACTGACATTGTTTGGAGAGTTTCCCAATGTGGATGTGACCAGGATGGGCTTTCCAGATAACTGGAGGGAAGTTATATTCGATCATCGTAAGGTATAGATTATGAGTGACATTCCATCTTCTCTCGAAGATCCTTGCTTTGCAGCTCTTGCAGAATCTAGGCTATTAGCACATCATACATAAGGAGGCTTTCAGACTCAGGGGAAACTAAGGGAGACTAAGCAAAGTCACATTTCACTGTTATGAGGTGGTTCCGTCTGGATTTCGTCTAAGAGAAGCAGCTTTTTGAAAAATGGCGTTTGACAAACCAGCCCTAAAGTGGATACTATTCGTTTTTCAGAACTATTACATTCCCCGATGACGCTATGGGTAGTCAGTGTGAGTAAAGAATTTAAGCATAATGTTATCGCAATCGTTTATGATTTTGATGGGACGCTGACTCCCCAGCCAATGCAGGAATATACCGTTTTGCCGGAAATCGGCATCAAGGACGGAAAGAAGTTTTGGAAGCAGGTAAATCAGGAGTCTGCGCAAACGAATGGTGAAGGAATTGTAGCCTATATGCGTTTGATGCTTGAGAAATCCAAATCCAGACATTTTCCAGTCACTGCTGAGATGCTGAGAGAATCGGCGAAAAAGATAAATTATTTCCCGGGTGTTCAAACTTATTTTAAGCGAATAAATGACTATATTAAAAAGCAATTCGGTCGCGGCATAGAAGTCAGGCATTACGTAATTTCAGCGGGCTTAAAGGAGATAATCTCAGGAACGAATATAGCCAAGTATTTTTATAAAGTATTTGCTTCAGAATATTATTACAACGAGTATGGAGCGGCAACTTTCCCAAATGTAGTAGTGAATGACACACTAAAAACTCAGTTCATTTTCAGAATTAATAAAGGCAAAGAAAACTTGAATGAAAACATTAATCTTCATATGCCTATGCACCTGCGGCCCATACCTTTTCAGAACATCCTGTATATCGGCGATGGGCTGACAGATGTTCCATGTATGACGGTAATTAGAAAAAATGGCGGGTATGCTATTGCGGTTTATAAGCCTTACAGCTCTCGGGGTAAGCAGATATGCAAACAGTTATTGAAAGCCGAAAGAGTGAATTTTATTGCTCAGGCGGATTATAAGAGTGGAACTGAGCTTGACCGTTTGATAAAATTATTGTTAGGGATTATTGTTGAAGGGATTCGATATGGGAGAGAATCCTTTAGGCAGTCAAAGAAGTATAGCTCATAAACAGAACAATAGCAATGAGGTACCGAACTCCTACACAGCTTCATGCAAGTTTATATATGAGGGATAAAAAAAGAAGTGCCGGTTCTAAAGCTGATAGAAACGCAAAAACCGGAAAGACTATATCTAACAAGGAAGCTAACAAAAAGAAAAAGTAGAATTCATATATTAGGCAGATTATGTTCTTTGCTTATCTGTTTTAATAGCTCAAAAAGCTCAATCAGACTTTGACTGATAACATCGGTGTCACTGCACACGTTCATAAAATTAGTATCTCCGTCCCATCGCGGGACAACGTGGATGTGTAAATGCTCAGGCAATCCTGCCCCGCTGCATCGACCGAAATTCATACCGACATTAAAGCCGTGAGGTTTTATCGCCAGCGACAGGGCTTTTTGTGACTCTCTTATCAGCTTGAACATTTCCAGCAGTTCATCCTCGCTTGCCTTCTCAAGCTCGCCGATGTGACGGGACGGCGCTATCAGTAAATGGCCGTTGTTGTAGGGAAAGTGATTCAGTATTGCGATGCTTTTCTCTGTTCGCCACAGTACAAGATTCTTCTCGTCATCCTGCGGGTTTTCCAGATTATGGCAGATAAAGCAATCGCTTTTTTCATTCAGGCCCTGCACGTATTTAATTCGCCAAGGCGCCCATAGATTTTTACGTTCCAATCTGTAATTACCTCCACTTAAAAAGTGCACAAGTTACAAGTGCACAAGTCACACGTTGTACGTAAATTCTCTTGTGCACTTATGCACTTATGCTATTCAAAAAGTTCCATCGTCAGGTTTTGTATGATGGTTATCATTGGTTTTACACTAATGCCCATTGGTATAGATGCCTGTATCTGAATCTCGTACTGCTGGTTGTATTGCTCTATTCGCCCGGCCTCGATGTTAAACAGTTCTTCGCCCCGGCCTTCTAAACTCAGAAGCTTATAGCCGCTGAGAAAGCCGAATGTACCCTTCATTTGGAAACTGCCGGAATAAGGTATCGGCCAGCTCCGTGGAACTGTCTCAGCTATCTGATAAGAGCTGCTTATCACAGCTAATCGTCCCTTTTCGCTCTGCCGAATTTCATCGAGCCGGTATATAACCTCTCTTGCCTTTCGCATAACCATAGGTGAAGGCACGGATAACTTTGATTTCCAGCTTTGCCCCACAGCCACCCCTTTGGACGGGTTTGTTAGACTGGAAACCGAATCCCACAGAAACCACTGAGTCGCGACAAAATCGCATATCATATCAACTTCTTTAATTCTGCCCCTGCCGGTGTCTGGAAGAAATGCTTTATTGCCGGCCTCTTTGAGCAGCTCATCCAAATGCGAATAATCTTCTATTTTACCGGTAGGCCCAACGGTGAACGTAAAAGTCTTGCCGGCCAGATGCTCCACTGCGTCTTTCCGTGAGCCTCTGCTTCGTACCACTTTGACTGATTTGCACGTCGCCTCAATAGTTGTAAGCCCATACGGGTCTATTTTGATTGGTGTATATGCTACAACCATTTCCATTGACTCGGCAGACTTATCAGGAGTGCTCTTATCCGATTTGGATACCTTCCCTGTCGGGTCCCAATCAAGGCTTATCTCTCTTCCGGATACAAACTTGTATTCCAGCCTCCGACCATCCTGCCAATCTACTGTCAAGAGTTCTTTGTTCTTGGTTAACGGCTCTTTTACCCCGGCGCCAGGCTCGCATCCACCAGGGATACTCATAGCGACAATCGCCAGAATTGTCAGTGCGGTTTTCAATTTCATTCCTTTTCAATAGTGCTAAAGGGTTCTGCAAAATCGAGGTTAGGCATACTTCTTATAGTGCTAATCAATTCTTTCAAAGCGGTAAAGACGAGTCGCACCCATTCGCAACGTATCAGGTTCTTTATTTTCTTCTGGAGACATTATGTCAACGGCAATCCATTCTGACCTGAATTCTTCAAAGTATTTCTCGACTTTGCCCGAAGTCAAATCCAGCTTTAACTGGCCTGTATATGTTTCGATAGGATTATCGAACATTTGTGAAAAGAAACCCGTTGTTTGTTTTTTGTGGAGTTCCTTCGCCTTTTCCGAGGAGGGAATGGCATTCATCTCGACGATGGCAATCCGGCGACCGTCTATGTCTTTGATTTCTTTTAGTGTATAGATTTTTTCGTATGTTTTTGAGCCCATCCAATCGAAAGAAAATGTCTTTATACTGCTCCAATTCTCGCCCGTGCGTAATTGGTTCTTCTCGCTCCCCGGCAGTGCCGGAATGCTGTGTTGGTCCTTGATAACCTCATCTGAAAGCAGTCGTGCAGCCCTTTTATTGTCTGAGGCGCTGCCCTCGACGGCAGCTCGGGCGCCGCTTACGTCAATGACCTTTGAAATCTGTCCGGAAGGCGTGATTTTTATAGTATAACTTTGCCCGATTAACTTAAATAAAGGACTATTTCGGTCTTTTTCTCGTGAGCTGTCGAAATCCAGAACGATATTGTCTTTAACCTTAGCCAAATATTTCAGCCCTTTGATTGTAATTTCTGCAACGGCATTGCCTTGGTCGTCAACGTTTTGTATCCGCCGGATAAAGGTCATTTCGATACTGTTGCCCGAACGACCACCAGTAAAGCCCTTAGGTTTGTCTGTTAAGGGGCCACCCCATATAACGCTCCGTTCATTCTCTTTCGTTACCTTATAGGTTGTCAAGTCCCCTGGAGTGAACTTCAATGCCAGTTTTATTGTTGGCTTGTGTTCTTCCGGTTCGACTTCGGCCTTGACGATTTCTTCGGGTTCGATGTTCCTTTCGGTGGCTTCTTCACGTTCGACCTTGGCCTCAATGGTTTCTTCCGGCTCGACCCTAATTTTAGTAGTATCTTGGAGCTTGATTTCGGTTGTTGTAGTTTCCTTGGTAGAATCCACACAGCTTGCTGTTAGAAGCAGTACGCAAATTATAGCGCTCACCGCGAAACCACAAATTTTGGCTTGCCTCATGACTTATTCTCCCAAGCACGAATGTAGTTAGTAGTGAGTGGTTAATTAGTGAGTGGAGAATGACCAATTAACTAATTAACCAATTAACTTTAATTTCGTGGCAAATTCAAATCCCGATTATACATTTGCTTTTTTCAAAGACAACCGATTTTTCTTTATTTGTTTTTGCCAGCGGTTAGAATTCAGCTTTGGGTTTTTTCGGATTACTTTGTCAACCGTTTTTAGGAGAAACATGATTATGAAAAGTGATACAGTCAAAAAGGGTTTCCAGCGGGCCCCTCACCGCGGCCTGCTTCACGCCTGCGGCCTTAAAGACGCCGACATCGACAAGCCGTTCATCGGCGTCGCTAATAGCTTCTGCGAAATAGTCCCCGGCCACGTTCATCTCAACAAGGTGGCACAGGTGGTTAAGGACTCCGTTCGCAACGCCGGCGGTACTGCCTTTGAATTTAATACAATAGCGGTCTGCGACGGCATTGCTATGGGCCATACCGGTATGAAATATTCTCTGGCATCACGTGAAATCATCGCCGATTCCGTTGAGACTATGGCACGGGCGCACTGTTTTGACGGCCTTGTCTGCATCCCCAACTGCGACAAAATCATACCCGGAATGTTGATGGCCGCCGTCAGGCTGAACATCCCAACGATTTTCGTCTCCGGTGGACCTATGGCCGCCGGAAAAACAAAGGATGGAAAAGCCCTTGACCTTATCAGCATATTTGAAGGTGTTGCCGAGTTCAACGCCGGCAAAATTGACGAAGCTCAACTAAAGGAGCTTGAACGCACCGGCTGTCCGGGCGAGGGAAGCTGTTCCGGAATGTTCACTGCAAACTCGATGAACTGTCTTTGCGAGGCAATAGGGATAGCGCTGCCCGGCAACGGAACAATCCTGGCCATTGACCCAAAACGCCAACAGCTTTACGAAGCGGCAGGCAAACAGATTATGACTCTTATTGAAAAGGACATCAAACCGCTGGATATAATCAATACCAAATCGCTGGACAACGCACTTGTTCTGGATATGGCGATGGGCGGCTCGACCAATACCGTACTGCACACACTGGCGGTGGCCAACGAAGCCGGCATCAAATACGGCCTCGAACGCATAAACGAAATCTCAGCTAAATGCCCAAACATCTGCAAAGTGGCGCCGTCGAGCAAATATCACATGGAGGATGTTGACGCCGCCGGCGGTATAAGCGCTATACTAAAAGAAATAAGCAAAGTTCCGAATTTGCTAAACACAGATTGTCTTACGGTTACTACTAATACCCTTGGTGAAAATATAGCAGATGCTAAAATCAAAAATCCCGAAGTTATCCATTCACTTGATAATGCGTACTCGATGACCGGCGGGCTGGTTATTCTAACAGGCAACCTTGCCCCCAACGGCAGCGTGGTCAAGGTCGCCGGAGTCGCCTCTGCAATGCTAACTCACACCGGCCCAGCCGTTATCTTCGAGAGCCAGGAACAGGCCTGCGACGGCATCTTGGCCGGCAAAGTCAAAGAAGGTAACGTCGTGGTAATTCGTTGCGAAGGCCCCAAAGGCGGCCCTGGTATGCAGGAGATGTTAAGCCCGACAAGTTATCTTATGGGTGCAGGTTTGGGCGAATCCGTTGCCCTGGTTACCGATGGGCGGTTCAGCGGCGGAACAAGAGGTGCCTGCATCGGCCACATCAGTCCCGAAGCAGCGGTAGGCGGCCCTATCGGATTATTAAAAGACGGCGACATAGTAGAAATCGACATCCCGAATAACAGCATAAGCGTAAAGCTGTCCGATGACGAATTGGCCGAACGCAAAAAGGCCTGGAAACCACCCAAGCCACGAATAACAAAAGGCTACCTGGCAAAATACGCCTCAATGGCCACCAGCGCCGACACCGGCGCCGTACTGAAGTGGTAAAATAAATGTGATTTCTGGTCTTTTAGTGTCAATCTGTGAAATCTGTGGTAGAGTTAATCTGTGAAATCTGTGGTTAAGAAAACTCCCTAGTATATTGCCGGTTTACATTTTGAATGTATGCAGTTCGGTAATTGCTATTCCCGGTGAATTTTTGTATAATTGCGGCAGCGAAACCTAATACAATACGCAGGAATATATTATGGAAATAGAGCCGATACTTAAAGAATTCAGGAAAAGCATCGAAAAATTATACGGTAAAAGACTGAAAAACATCATCCTATACGGCTCTTACGCAAGAAAACAGCCGACAGTTGATTCGGACATTGACCTGGCGATTGTACTCGAAGGTGATGTTGTTGCGGGAAAAGAAATAGACCGTCTAATAGACGTGATTACGGATATAAATCTCAGCTACAGTGTCTTACTGTCGGTTTACCCAGTCTCGGAAGAAAATTACAATTCTCTGAATAGCCCTCTGCTTTTGAATTTACGTAGGGAGGGAATACCGGCATGACAGAAACAACCGCCCTGATTCAAAAAGCACAACGATACCTTAAGAGCGCTCACCTACTTCTGGAAGATAAAGATTATGAGTCGTCTGTCTCAAGAACCTACTATGCTATGTTTTACGCCGCTCAAGCCGTACTCCTCACTAAGAATCTTTCGTTCTCATCTCACAAAGGTGTAATTTCTGCTTTTGGGGAGCATTTTATCAAAACAGGCACTTTTCCAAAAGAAATGGGAAGGGAGCTTAATAGGGCATTCGAGAAAAGACAGATAGGGGATTACGAATACACGTTTGTGGTATCAAATGAGGACGCCGAACAAATGCTTCAGAGCGGAAAGGAATTTGTAAATACAATCGCCCGCTGGTTAGATACTAACGACTGAATATTGTCGGCTCAAACCTGTGAAATCTGTGGTTAAGAAAAATCCGTGGTATATTACCGGTCTGCATTTCGAATGTGTGCAATGCGGGCGGTGCTGCTCAGGGCCGGGTGAAGGCTATATCTGGGTTACTAAGCCGGAGATTCAAATAATCGCAGATTTCCTGAAAATATCTGTGGGGCACTTGCGACAGGAGTACTTGAAGCGTGTCGGCCTGCGAACGACGATTATCGAGCACCCCGGCACCAAAGATTGCATACTCCTGCAAGACATCGCCGGCCAAAAAAGATGTATTATTTACCCTGTTCGCCCGAGCCAGTGCAGGACCTGGCCTTTTTGGCCTGACAATTTAGCCGACCCCAATGCCTGGAACAAAGCCGCTCAAAAATGCCCCGGCATCAACCACGGCAGACTCTACACACACGACGAAATAGAAAAAATCAGAAGGAACAAAAAATGGTGGCAGGATGCGGAACGAACAACCGACTCCTAAAACATTGAGCAAAATTATTTGTGTGCTATTGTTGTCATTCTGAACGAAAGAAGCTTGCCCTGAATTAGCCGTAGCCCTGAGCGAAGTCGAAGGGGTAGCCGAAGGGTGAAGAATCTCATCGTTACGGGGGCAAAGAGACCCTTCGCTTCGCTCAGGGTGACATACGAGGTTTTGTAGATGTTGTTACAAAAAGTAGCTGAAATCTACAACTGGCTGGACACCCAGATTCGAGATAATAATAATCTAACCGGCCAATGCAAAGCTTGTGGTAAATGCTGTGATTTTGCCAGCCCTACCCTCGACCAGGGGGCTGCCCCTGATCCCGACCAGGGATTCGACCATCGTCTGTTTGTTACCTCGCCGGAATTGATGTATCTGACTGCAAATCTGGGCGCCGAAAAAATCAGGCCAATGCCGAGGAGCCGATGTCCTTACAACATCGACGGCAAGTGCACAGTCTATGAATATCGTTTCGCGGGTTGTAGAATTTTTTGTTGCAGAGCCGATGCGGATTTTCAAAGCGAATTGAGTGAATCAGCCCTGAAGAAACTTAAATCCCTCTGCACAGAATTCCAAATCCCTTATCGCTATACCGACCTGGCGACCGCATTAAATACTAAAACTCGGGCCTAAGGAGATGAAAATCTGCTAACAAAATCCGAATATCGAAATCCTAAATCCGAAACAATATTAAAATCCGAAATTCAAATGTTCAAAACGCTTTGTTTTGGATTTTGTATTTTGGTCATTTGAATTTGTTTCGTATTTCGAATTTCGTGCTTCGTGCTTTTCATAGTTTCGTATTTTGTCTTCTGTATTATACTATGGTTTTGCGTTTTTGGATTTTAATCTTTCGGGGCATTTAATATTTATCAATCGGCAGCGGGATATTGTCCTGCGGGTCCCGCAAATTGATGTATTTTGCACCGCCTGAGAGCGTGCCGTACTCCTTGTAATAGCCGTAAAGCTTCGCTAATTTCTCCTCATCGGTAGATTCCAGATACCGCTGCCATTTGCCTACCTCAACTCCCCATATAATCTGTGTATTGTCCTTCGCATACAAGACAAGGTGCGGGTGCTGAGCATTTTCCCTGCCGTTAAAATTGCTCACATCGACCCTGTCGATTTCATGAAGCAGCGGCTTGTCGGGCGTAACAAGTTTGTCCATCTGTTCGAGTCGTTTTATTATTTCTATGGCCGCAGCGAGGTCCTCGCGCCCCCAAATTTCACCTGGAGGTGGCATTTTTGTTATCAACGGCAGGCCCGCCATCTTTACTACCGGCAGATGAGGCATCTGAACAAAATCGAGCACCACCTGCTCGGCGTCCACGTAAAATCTGCTCAGGCCTGACTTGACCAGCCCCACAGGTCTTCGCCACCGCCCTTCGATGCGGAACCCATCGTGCGTGGTCTGCACTGTTACCTCATCCAGCCACACAACCTCTCTGGCGATATTCTGCTGCATCGAGCCGGCGGCATTTTCATCAAGTCTTAAATCCTCGCCGGCACCTTTTGCCACGGCCAGAACCTTTTCTCTGAGCCGGCTATTCACCCAGGCCGGGACATCCGCCAATTCCAGACGGATTGTCTGCTCCGAAACGGGAGAAGTTTCTTTTACGTATCTTTCTAAGAAGGAAAAACCGACCACTATCCCCACCAAAATGCAGGCTGCTGCGGACACAAAAACACAGGCCACTGCCGATATTTTTAAAATTCTTATTAAACTCGGACCGAGTCGGCTGGCTTGTCTTTTCTTCTTTCTTCTCGTGCTACGTAGCGAGCTACTTCGCAGAGTAGTATTTGAGGTGCCGGGCTTAAACGATATTCTTTTCGTCTTGCTTTTTTTTCTTTTCCTTCTGGTTGCCATAATCTCGTTTCAGGAAATTAGAAAGTGCCTAAAGTGAGCTAAAGTGACAGCAAAGCTGTCATTCTGAGCGAAAAAAGCCTTTAGCCCTGAGCGAAGCCGAAGGGGAAGAATCTCATCATTCGCAGGCCAGATCCCTTCGGCAAGCTCAGGGCAGGCTCTTCGGCTTCGCCTCAGGATGACACGTAAGTGTCACTTTAGGCACTTTACACTTTAGGCACTTTACACTTTAGCAGTGGCGTGTATGCTGCCTCGATGATTTTCGAGCACAAATCGCTCATCGTCAGTCCCGCCTTCGCCGCTGCCTTGGGCAAAAGTGAATGCGTTGTAAAGCCCGGAATAGTATTAAGCTCCAGAGCGTAGGCAATGCCCTCATCGCTCAACATAAAATCAACTCTTGCGAAGTGCCGACAGCCAAGCACATAGAAACAATCCATCGACGCCTGTTCGATTTGAGCCGTCAGGGCAGGGTCCCTAATCGTATCGAACAAATACTCCGTTTGCTCATCAATATATTTTGCCTGGTAATCGTAAAAGCCGGTTTGACTTCTAACCTCAACAATTGGAAGCGCCCCATCTTCCAGTATACTGACTGTTATTTCTTTACCCGGGATGAATTTCTCAATCATACAATCGCCGAACTCATCTAAAGTTTCCTGGGCGGCGCCGATAGCTTCCTGCTTGTCGGCGATAATCCTGACTCCAACGCTGCTCCCCTCCCTTATGGGCTTTACAACATATTCGTCCGCAAGGTACTGCAATCGTTTTTCAAGTTGCCCGATATCAGTCTCAGCGTTAAACTCAATCGCCGCAGGTGTAGCCACACCTGCTTTGGCAAAGAGTTTTTTGCTCGCCATTTTATCAAACGCCAATTTGCTTGCTGTTGGCCCACTTCCTGTATAGACAAGGGACTTATCGTGGAGTATTTGTTGGAGTTGCCCGTCTTCGCCGAATTCGCCGTGCAGGGCGGGAAAGAACACATCAACGCTGCTATCTTCCAATATATCAAGATTGTCCGGCAGAACGTCGGCTGTTACCACCTCAAAGTCGGCCTTTCTTAACGCCTCGGCGACACATTCCCCGCTTTGAATACTTATCTGGCGTTCGGTCCCAATGCCGCCCATAAGGACGGCTACTTTTAATTTACTATTTACTATTTCCAATTTATTGATTACCAAATCTCAATTTCAAGTTCCAGCTCGGTGTCGAACTGTTCTTTAACCCTCTGTTTTATAGCCTCTATCAGTCTTATTACGTCGCGGCTTGTGCACCCTTTTTCGGCGATAATGAAATTTGCATGTTTCTCACTGACCACAGCCCCGCCGATTTGCAGCCCTTTTAGACCGGCCCTGTCAATCAAAGCACCAGCCGAAACCCCTCTCGGATTCTTAAATATACAGCCGGAATTCCTCGTATTCAACGGCTGATTATTCTTCTTATAAATCCAGATTTCCTTTACCGTCCGCATGATGTGCTCTGAGTCGGCCGCATTAAGTTTCAACCGGGTGCTTAGAATGAATTTTGCCGTGATATTTGTTCGGCGGTAGTCGAATACCAGCTCCGGTTTGCTCTTTTCAAAGACATTGCCCTCGCTGTCCATCAACGTAACGCTTTCTACCACTGCCCCAAAATCTCCAAAGTTGCCCCCCGCATTCATTTTCACCGCTCCGCCGACTGAGCCCGGTATCCCTGTCAGGGCCTCGATGCCCGACAGCCCCTCTTCCACGCACGTTAAAACCAGCTTGCTCAATTCCGCCCCCGCCCAGGCGGTAACCTCCTCACCATTAAACTCTATCTTTGTGAACTGCTCTGATTCGAGTTTTATTACCGCCCCCCGCAGTCCCTCGTCACTGATGAGCAGGTTGGAGCCGAACCCCACAACGTAAATCCGGAGCTTGTTCTCAGTGCACCGCCTGATGACTTCTTTGATTTGTTCGACCGTCTTAGGCCTTATAAAATAATCTGTCGGCCCCCCAAGCCCGTACCACGTATGCTTGCCCAACGGATAATTGTACTCAACTATTTCTTCTAAGCCGCTGAATATACCCATCTGCCACCTTCCAAATATCACCTGCGCCCATAGTAACTACAACATCGCCGGCAGTTACATTGCTCTCTAAATAATCACAAATAGCCCCGAAATTGTCGATAAATAACGCCTCAGTGCCATTTGCTCGCATTCTTCCGACAAGCATCTGAGCGTTTATCTCTTTTTTGGCCGAGGCCGAATCCCGGACGAAGTAAATCTCCGGCACAATCGTTACATTGGCAAGCTTAAAGCTTTCTGCGAAATCATCAAGCAAAAATCTTGTTCTGCTGTACTGGTGCGGCTGAAAAACGCACCAGATTCGTCTTGGCCGATACCTCTGCCGTATCGCCTCCAATGATGCCCTTATTTCCGTCGGATGGTGAGCGTAGTCATCAAGAACCGTGATGCCGCCGAACTGTCCCTTCAACATCAGCCGACGCTCGATTCCTGTAAAGCCCGGCAGCAGTTCGAGTACCTGCCCTGGTTCCAGCCCCGCGTTAACCGCCATAGCCACAACCGCTAATGCGTTTAGTATATTATGCCTGCCCGGCAGCGAAATCCGAGTCGCTCCTAACAGGTTGCCATTATGACAAACGTCAAAAGCATAAAGACCCTCATTTAGCACAATGTTCTTAGCGTAGAAATTGCAATTTTTATCAAGCCCAAAAGTCTCACAGCACAGTTCACATCCAGGTTGCCTGGTAATTTTCGCCACATTTGCATCTTGGCCGTTAGCAATCACCACGCCTTCCGGCTTGGTCCCCAGAGCGAATTTGCCAAACGCCTCGACTATCTCATCTTCATTCTTATAGTAATCCAGATGGTCCTGCTCGATATTCAATATGCAGGCGATTTTCGGCTTCAAGTTCAGAAAGCTCCTGTCGTATTCGCACGCCTCCGCCACGAAATATTTACTATCTGTCACGCCCGAAGAGCTGCCTATCTGACTGACTTTGGCCCCGATGATAAAATTTGGTTCGAGATCGGCTTGTTTTAGCACATAGACAAGCCATCCGCTCGTTGTGCTTTTGCCGTGGGTCCCGCTTACAGCGATACCCTCATAGCAGCCCATTAACTCCCCTAACATTTGGGCGTACTTATAGACTTTGTATCCTCGCTCCCGGGCCAGTTTCAATTCCGGATTATTTTCTTTTATCGCCGCCGATATAACAACCGCATTCGTTCCCAGACTGAGGTTCCTGGCCCGGTGGCCGATTTTTATATCAGCTCCCGTCTGTCGAAGTCCGTCTATAACATCGCTTAGTGTTTGGTCCGAGCCGGTTACAATCGCCTCATTTTTCATCAGAAGCTGCGCCAGCCCGCTCATCCCGATACCGCCTGCCCCGATGAAGTGAAATCTTATCCCCGCTACACATAGTTTGTCGTGAAGGGCTGCCGTTTCGTATTCGCCAGCAACTTTCGTTCTGTCTTGATAAGCTGGTGTGTTCGGCCGGTTCATTGCATCCTTTCTGTGAAGTTCTTTCCTTAACAAAAGTACATATAGTCTAACACAGAAAACAGACACAGGAAAGAAAAAAGCTGGTACCCGCGGAGGTGGATAGAGCACATCCCAACACTATTTACCCTTGGGATTCCAGGCTGTGTTGCAATTAAGCGCTAAAACGTGCCGGCTTTTTCGATAATTACTCGTACAGATGTGTGGCTTCTGCTTCTTCAACTGGACGAGTAAGCTGGTCCACATTCATAATGACTTTGAAGCGTACATCTCCCGGCTTTACGGCCCCAACGACCACCCTCCAGGCTGCCTTGTCTTTTGGCGCAAGACTGCTTAACGGGGAAAACTTTACTATCTGTCCCTTTATCGAGCCGGCGGTCGCACCCGCTGAAGAAATGTATTTAACATTATCTTCCAAAATACAGGCAATACTGACGTTTGTGGCAATGGCGGAGCCTTGGTTCGTTACACTGATAACGTATGTCGTGCGGTCGCCTATTTTGACCGGGTCATAGACGTCAACGACTTCCATCGATACCGCAGGAATTCCGGTCACAATGGTTTTCACCGAAGCAATTACAGGCTCCGAGCAGTATGCAGTTGCAATTGCGCCATTCGTTAGCATGCCTGCTTCGGTTGACGTGTAGGATACATTTACCTTTTTGGAAGTACCCGGTTCAAGAGTACCGAGCTCCCAGACCAGCTTTAAACCGGAACGCTTTGCACCTTGACTCGCCTCTATTGAGGTTGACCCTTCCGGAATGCTATCTTCTATAACGGTATTTTTCGCCGGTACATTTGACTTATTGGTAACTGTTATTTCGTATGTTAATGTTCGACCGATATACTGCCGTTTGGGACCGTTGTTCATGATTGTCAGCACAGGCAGACCTACAGTCGTCATAGTTTCTTCCGATTCGACAGTTGGAGCAGAAGTCGAGCTTGCCACCGCCTTGCTGAAATATTTACCGGTCTTGTTGGCCCGCAGTTCAGCCGAGAATTGCTGCGATTGGCCTTCCGCCAGTGTGCCTACATCAAATACTAATTTGCTCTTGCCGTCAATCGTCCGCAGCCCGGCAGGAAGTGTGTCCACGATTTTGACGTTTTGTGCCGAGCCCGTTCCTGTATTGGTTACCACGAATACCACAGGAATAGGCTCACACAGCAAAGCCTCAGTCGGCGAGGTCATTGTCAACTCTAATTTGGGCTGGACAATTCTTATGGGGGCACTGGCCGAAACGATGGGCGTAACAACAATTGTACTGTTTTCAAGGGAATCGACGCGGGTAGCCACGCCGGAAACCGTAATATGCTTGGTAGCTTTTGGCCCAAGCGACTTTATTTCCCACACAAGTTTGTCTATATCTTCTTTCGGTACCGGATTTGCGCTTGTGTATTCAAAATTATCTGAAAGCTCTTCGGTTATCACAATATCGGTCAGCATCGTATCCGTTAGATTTGTAACCTTGATGAAGTAATCGAACGGCCTGTTTAGCTCAACTTCCTTCGGCATGGTCTTGTCCAACCGAACAACCCCGCACTCCGGCCACGGATAGGTCCTTGAGATTTCGTACGAGCCGGTCTCAGTGAAAGCTACCAGCTTTGGCTCGGTAAAAACAGCCCCCTCTACCGGAGGAGGCACACTTGTTATTGGAGCTATAGCTATAGGTTCGTGTTTACTATCCCAAAAAAACTTTTCGGGCTGCTGTGGTTCTGGTTCTTTTTGCTTGGCCCACGGAAGGAAGCTCTGCAAGCTCTCGCAGCCGGAAGAAACAAACAAACCGAACACCAGTAAAAAAAGCGAGACATTCAGGACATTCAGGATTTTTTTCATCGTATATCCCCTTTCGCACCACCAGGCAAAAAAACGGGCAGAAAACCATCATAGATGGTTTTTCAACCCTCGCTTTAATGCCGCACAATTTCCGTTATTATATCGGTACAACTTTTCACCAAGTTAACCCAAAAGTTGATGCCGTTGTAGGACCTATAAAAAGCCGGCTAAAAGGAATTGCGCACCCTTCTCCTTTCAGCGCTTAAAAGGCCGCTAAAATCATTATAATTATACACTTTTTGATACTGCTAATCAAGGAAAAAATTCGGAGTACTAAAGTTCTAAAGTTTGAAGTGCCTAAAGTTAAAAGTGCCTAAAATACGGACATCAGTAGGTCAGGACATCAGGATGCAGCGCCGTAAGGCGTCCTGTGGAGTTGTCAGTGAATCAGGAAATCAGTCCGCAGGACACCTTACGATGGAAAAGACAAATTTATGCTGTGCAGTTATCCTAAAAACCGACAATGTCACCCCTGCGAAAGCAGGGGTCCAGAGCGAAAAAGCTGGATTCCCGCTTCCGCGGGAATGACAAATACTGTTTCCGCAACAGGAACTAATTAAAAACCCTGGGCTATCATCCCAAAAAGTTGGTGGCCACAGACTGAAAAATCGGCCTAACGTCCTTGGATTTAACGCTTTGTGGGCAACAGCATACCTTGGTATAATTTGTCTGCCATGGTGGAGAGTAGGGCAACGCTGGAGCGAGGCGAGCGCCACTATGGCGGCATACAGCCCCTGCTTTTGCAGGGATAAACTCCGGGGGGCATCGCTTTGAGAGCCGCCCAATTATGATTATGCCGGCGCCTCCAAAGCGATAAATACCAGCCTCAGTAGAGGCTGTTTTAACCAACTTTTTTGGAGAAGAACCAAGCCTGCCATTTCCTGCGAAGAATTATCAAACTTTAGCTCACTTTAGGCACTCCAAACTTTAGCTCACTTTCTGATATATTCAAAATCGGCCTTAGACGAGAAATCTATTGTTCTTGACCAATCACTATACCCAAGCCAAGCAAGTAAAAAACACAGAAAACGTTGCCATTTAAGCCAAAATCCCTTAAAATTACGGGTATGGAAAAGGCAGAAATAGAAACGGCGGAGAAAGAACGTAGGGATTATTTGCTGGAGGTTGCTGAAAAGATAAGCACGTGGATTATTGTTGAAAAGAGAATGGTAGACTTTCAGAAACAGGCCAAAGCCTTTTATGAAGATATCTTGAAGTGGGTAGATGATAATGAGAAAACACCTGACCCAAGAGACTTGTTAGTGTTGCCTTATGCCACAACTTTAGATGCCCACATCGGTCGCTTAATTGACGATGATAAACCAAAGCACTTATCAAAACGAGTTAAAATAGAGAAATCACTAAGAGCTGACTATGTTCTGCTCACTATCATACACGACAAAAGGCTTAAAAGCCCGAGAACTCCCCTTATCACTGAAGGTATTTGGCCTAATAATGAAGAGTGGGTTGAGTTAAAATGGAGTGAGATAAAAAAAGGATACTACTGTGGGAGCAGAGATATACAAACACATATCGAGCTTGCTCTTAAACGCGTAGAAGCTGACTTATGGCCCGAAAACCCAGCAGAAACAAAGCAGGAAGAAATTGTTGAAGTAAAGCCAGGCATGTTTGGCATTACAGTTAATATCAAGGAACTCGCCAGACGCTTCTGTAAGTGGGTTTGTTCTCACAGCAGGGAGTAGTGTCAACTATGATTTTACTGAAATAAATCACGAAGCCACCCACACAAGCGAAAAGCTTATTGTCGATACACGATTATCGTCCTTTGTAGCCGTTCTGGGCGTGAAGGACATCTATAAAGGCTAACATATTCTCTAATGGGACATCGCCCTCGACGGCGTGGGCGGGTGCGAAGATGTAGCCGCCATCTTTGCCTGATTCTAATAGTTTGGCTGTCGCCTTCTTAACATCTTCTACCGAGCCGTATGGCAGGGTCTGCTGGGTGGACAGGCCGCCGTGAAATGCAAGCCGTCCCTTATACCTTTTCATAAGGTCAAAGACGTCCATGACCTCCGGCTGAAACGGATTAAAGCAATTAAGCCCAAGCTCAATCAAATCATCAAAAAGCTCATCCACCTTGCCGCACGAATGGATAGTAACGTACTTGTCCGCCTCCCAAACCACCGAGTACATCCGCTTCAACTGGGGCCGGATAAATTCCGCCCACATCCGCGGCCCCATCTGCAGGCCCGTCTGCTGGCCCCAGTCATCGCCGAAATAGACCGCATCTATATCATATTTCCGGGCTTCGGTAATCTGGGCGATATTATAGTCGGCTATTCTTCGCAAAAGCTCGTGCACGAATACCGGATGGTCTAAAAAATCCATCATCAGGTTTTCCATCCCCCGCATCGCCCAGGCCCGCTCGTATAGTGAAAACCCAATCTTAAAGACCCGGAAACAATCCCCATATTGCGATAGCAGTTCGGGGATATTCTCAAAAAACTGCCTGTCCAGCGGGTCGGGAAACTCATATCCGGCAAGTGTTGGCTCCGGCAAAACACACCCCTCAACATTACCTATATCCTTGTCAATACTGCGGTCCCACACCACTCCAAAGACATCACGGCAATGGTCTTCACCGAGAGCAGTAAAAAATCCTATATCACTGCCAAGCTTGACAAAATGGTTATCTAAGACCCTGTCCAAATCATCCCGGCCAAAATGATTCCGCAGCTTCTCAGCCGCCTCCACAGTAAAGCCGCAGTTCCAGGGAATGTATGGAACCTTGCGTCCCTCAATCGCTAATTTAACCACCTCTCTTTTATCCATTCAATGCATCCCCGAATTATGCGAGCTACGAAACTATTGCTCTGTCACTCGTGATTTGATGAATTGTCATTCCGCACTTGATGCGGAATCCAGACCTTCGACACATCTGGATTCCTGCTTTCGCAGGAATGACATCCGTCAATGCATTTGTGACAAAGCATTATTTTCAGGAGGAGACGGAAATTTCGCTAAGCGCTTTTCCGGTTAGGCCGGTCAGGCGGACGTCATCGCCGAAACGTTTGATTTCAACGTAATGCAGGCCGACAGCTTGCGTTAATTCCGCCATCGGCCCGGATATCTCAACGCTGCCCTGTGCCCCTAATATTCTCGGTGCGATATAAACGACAACTTCATCGGCAAGCCCCTCCTTCAGGAACGAGGTCAATACCCTCGGCCCACCTTCGACAAGTAACTGAGCGATGCCGCGTTTACTCATCTCATCGAGCAGAAAATACAGATTAGACCGGCCCTGTGTATCCGGGTAGGCAAGCAGCTCAACTCCTTTTTTAGTAATCTTTTCCGCAAGTTCCGGATTTGTTTGGACCGCGTTTTCACTCGTATATATCAGCACAGGGCTTTTTCGGGCCGTCTTAATCAGCTTACAATCCAGAGGAATCCTCAGGTGGCTGTCTAAGACGATTCTTGTGGCTTTTTTGCCTTTGCTCGGCCTGGCCGTCAGTAGCGGGTCATCGGCGATTACGGTATTTATGCCCACTAATATCGCCTGAGTTCGTCTGCGTAATTTGTGCACGTTTTTCCTGCTTTGTTCGCCGGAAATCCGACCGCTCCCTGACGGTCGCGGCTCGGTTAGGGCGACTTTGCCGTCAATGCTCTGGGCCCATTTCAATGTCACCCAGCATTTACCTGTGGCGGCAAATTTGATAAAAGGGGCATTTAGTATTCTCGCTTCAGTTTCACAGATGCCGGTCTGAATTTCAATTCCCGCATTGCGTAATTGCTCGATGCCCTTACCTTTGGCGTGTTCCGATGGGTCTATCGTTGCGACAATAACCTTCGCCAGCCCGGCTTCAATTATAGCCTGTGTACACGGGCCGGTCTTACCCTCGTGAGAGCACGGCTCAAGCGTAACGTACATCACAGCGCCGCGAGGATTAACGCCCAAGGTCTTACAATCTTCCAGTGCGTTTATTTCTGCGTGGGGGCCGCCGAACTTATTGTGCCAGCCACTACCGATAATCTGATTGGCTTTTACGATAACCGCCCCGACCGCAGGATTCGGCTCAACCGAGCCGATACCCCGCCGAGCCAGCCTCAACGCCATCTGAATGAATTTTGAATCCTGCGTAGTAATTAGTTCTCTCCAATTCTTTATTTTGAAATAATTTTCGGATTTCCATTAATTAGAAATCGCACAAACTCGTCTTGTTTGAGAGTAAATTCTCCAATTTCTTTTAGGCTCTTTGTTTGGTGACATGGTGAAAAGATTGAAAATACTACTTCTCCAGGGTCTCGCTTATCTTTATCCATCGCTGGTTTTGCACATTTTCCACTGTGAATCGAGATACAGTACTTTATTTCATTAATTGCGTCACCCCACCTATTGTATGCCTTCGGAGTGTCGTAAAGAGTGCAACCACGATGAAAGTCAAAATGAGACCCCTGTGTCCATACCTTTCTAATTTTCGTTTCATCCCTCATTTTTTCAGTTTTTTTATCCTTAATTTTACAACCTGTTTTAAAACGACGATCCGTTTTTGCAATATCCAGGCAGTCATTGAAACAAGAGGGAACATATATAAACCATTCGTCATTATCAGTTAGAGTGCGTTCCGGATTTTTTAAGAATTCGGTAAGTCTTTTTTCTTTTGTTGGATACCTTCTCTTTTTTCCCAAAAACTTTTGGGTGATAAGTTTTTCGAGAAGTTTTAAGGAGTCATCTTTTGAGTTCATTTTTGTAATATTGCCTTCTCAAGATTTTTCTTTGCTTTTTTGGCTTTCTGCTGTGCCTTTTTCAGAAGTATTTCAGATTCATTTAATTCAGACAAAAGTGAGTGAATAATTGTTTTTTGCAAGTGAGAGACGATTTGTTCCATAAGTTTTTTTTGGCTCCTATCATAAAGAATTGAGTCATCACCATTTATAATCCGCATTACATGCTTACATAGAATTCGATAAACTCCGGCAGGACATGAGCAAAAAGCTGATATTTCATTTTCATCAAGGTAAAATCTAACTGTATATGGATTACCAGAAGAACTTTTAGCAAAAATCTCAACATAATTTCCCGTATCCATTGATTTCAATTTTCCTTTAACTTGGGTCCCTGTTGGATAAGTTTGATGAATTGACTTTCATCAATAACTTCAATTCCGAGTTCTCTGGCTTTGTCGAGTTTGCTACCCGGATTTTCGCCGGCTAACACGAAATCGGTTTTCTTACTTACACTCGATGATGATTTCGCCCCTGCCTGTCTAATCGCTTGCTCTATTTGCTGGCGTGTGAAGTTCTCCAGCGTGCCGGTGACAACAATAGTCTTGCCTTGTAATTTTCCCCTTCGCCGGGGCCGTGCTTTTGGCTGCTGAGGCCTTAGGCCCGCGGCCAATAATTGGTCGATTACCGCCCGGTTACCCGGATTGCGAAAATATTCATACACACTTTCCGCCATTGTCGGGCCGATTTGGTCTATCTGGGCAAGCTCTTCTTGTGTTGCGTTCATAATAGCATCAAGCGAGCCAAAATATTCAGCTAAAATCTGAGCGGATTGGCCCCCGATATGGCGGATGCCCAAAGCCGTAACAAATCGCCATAATGGCCTGGTCTTGCTCGCCTCTACCGCTCTTATGACATTGTCGGCGCTTTTCTCGGCCATTCGCTCCAGGCCGGCCA
The DNA here is from genome assembly GCA_964417935.1 of uncultured Pirellulales bacterium. GTDB lineage: Bacteria > Planctomycetota > Phycisphaerae > Sedimentisphaerales > Anaerobacaceae > NIOZ-UU13. The sequence goes on along the minus strand of CAYQKF010000001.1, from coordinate 44,890 downwards.
GCTCCGATTTCTGTAACTTGTAGAGGCCCGCAAAATTCTTTACTAGCCCCACATCAACCAATTGTTCTATAAGAGCAGAACCTAATGTGTCGATATCCATCTGGTTTTTTCCAACGAAGTATTCCAAGCGTTCTTTCAGTTTAGCAACACAGTTTGGATTATCACAGTGAAGATATACACCATTATCGTCTTTTTTAACTTGTCCGCCACATACAGGGCACATCAAAGGAAGCGCAAATGTTTCACTGAATACGTTTTTTCGCTGTTGTATCGTTACTTTCACCACCTGTGGTATTATCTCGCCGGCCTTTTCAATTACCACAGTGTCACCGCACCGCACGTCGAGTTTTGCGAGCATGTCAAAATTGTGCAGGCTCGCCCGCTTGACCGTCGTACCGGATAATTGCACCGGCGTCAGATTTGCCACCGGCGTCAAAATTCCGCTTTTGCCGACCTGAACATCAATTGTTTCGACGATAGTCTCAGCCTGCTCAGCGGCGAACTTATATGAAATGCACCACCGGGGCGCCCTGCCCGTCGCGCCTAATACATCCCGCTGCTCGAAGCGGTTAATCTTTATCACCATACCGTCAATCTGGTAATCCAGCTTCAGCCGTTTTTCACTCGAAGCCAAACAAATATCTATTACTTCGTTGATGTCTTTGGCCCTTTTGATATTAGGATTAACAGGCAGGCCGAGTTTTTTGAATCCCTCCAGCGTTTGGTAATGATTTTCTGCTAACGGCTCGGAAACCTGGCCGGTCGCGTATGCAAAGAACGAAAGGTTCCTTGCTGCGGTAATTCTTGAATCCAGCAGCTTCAAAGAGCCTGCCGCCGCATTCCGAGGATTGGCAAAGACCGGCTCGCCGGCTTCTGCGCGAAGTTTGTTCAGTTCAACAAAAGCGCTTGTGGGCATATAGACTTCGCCGCGAACTTCGAGTACGGCGGGGATTGTATCCCGGCCCAATAGTGTGAGCGGCACAGCTTTTATTGTGCGCACATTAGCGGTAACGTCATCACCTACTTCACCGTCACCACGAGTAGCAGCCGTAACCAGAATCCCATCCTCATAACGAAGACTTATAGCAAGCCCATCGATTTTCAGCTCGACCACATAATCGTAATCTTTGCTGACAAGCTGCTTTGTTACTCTCTCGTCAAAGGCCTTTAGCTCATCGGCGTTATAAGTATTATCTATACTCAGCATCGGCACTGCGTGCCTGACGTTGGTAAAACCTTCGATGGGCTGTTCGGAAACGCGCTGGGTAGGTGAATCGGGTGTAATAAATTGTGGGTTCGCCTCTTCTAACGCCTTGAGCTTGGCGAAGAGCTTGTCGTACTGTCGGTCGCCGATTTTCGGCTGACCGAATACATAATAGAGGTAATCGTGCTCTCTAATCTCGTCCCGCAATCGCTCGATACGTTCGGCAAGCTCAGCACAAGTTTGTTTCTTTATATCTTTCGCCATAACGGCTTAATTTATATGCTGTTTTGACCTTTTTTGCAAGACTATCGCTTACCGGGCTGGTTTGGCTCGGCTTTTTTTATGAGCTTTGGGGTAGAATAGGGAATAAAAATTTTTCAAAAGTCTTACAATACCTGTCACAGTCTTGGATTTTTTCCGTCATTGTTAGTGAAAGGGGATGTTAATTGACTGAAGCTGGGCCGCTGAACAAAAACAAAGAAACAAGTGCGGCGGGTACGGGAGAAACTTTAACGCCTCAGATGCTTGTGCTTAAGTACGCGTCGGCGGTGCTGGGCTTGTGTATTGCACGGACGAAAAACTTTCACGATAGTGAGGATATTATGCAAGAGGTTTTCTTAAAAGCAGTCACGAAACTTGACACTCTGAGGGACCCCAGCCGTGCCCGCCCATGGCTGCTGCAAATCGCTCGGCGGATGTGTATCGATTACTATCGCAACCGCTCATCGATTCGGCCGATACCAGATGATGTCCTTGCCCCACAAAAACAGGTCAATGAGAATATAGAACGTTTGTATGAAGCTATCTCTCAACTACCGGACGGATACCGCGAACCGATAACTCTGTATTATCTAAATGGTCACAATTGTGCCAGTGTAGCCGAAACACTGGGAATCAGCGAAGATGCGGTGCGCAGCCGGCTGGTCCGTGCGCGCCTTCGGCTGCACGAGATACTCTCGGAGGGAACGACATGAATAATCACAGTGATTGTCAAAACCGCCGTGAAGCAATCACAGCCTTTTTGCTCGGTGAGTTAGAGCCCCAGGCTGCTGATGAGCTTAAGAAACATATCGATATCTGCGAAACCTGTCGATCTTTATATCAGGCCCTTGTGGACGAGGAGGAAACGATTCGCTCGGCTTTTCAAGCAATCGCCGATAGAAGTGAAAGCCTACAAAACAGCCTTGTCAAGCAGCTTGATAAACACGATCTGTCGGTACCTCAAATATATATAAGATCAAGAAAAACCGTCAAGGTGATGTTGAGTGTAATTATGAAAAGTCCAATTACAAAATTAGCCGCTGCAGCAGTGATAGTTATAGCGGTGATAATAAGCATTAATCAGTTCTGCAAACCGGTTGGCTTTACGACGATTGCATTCGCCGATATTTCCGAAGCAATGAAAAACGTGCCGTGGATGCATCAAATAAGTAGCGGTTTTGAAAGGGGTATAACCGGATCTGCTGAGCAGTGGGTCGGTTTCAAGTCAAAAATTTTTGCGAGTAAAAACGCTAAAGGTAAGATTATCTTTTGGAATATTAGAGAACACAAGAAATATGAATATGACCCGCAAGAGCATAGAATCTCAATAGACTATGCCTCCGAAGATGATTTCCCTTTGAACTTGTCTTCTCCGGCTTCGCTTCTTGAGAGCATGCATAAGATGATGAAAGAACAGGGCGCGCAAATTATCACAAAACAAGGTGAATATAATGGTCAAAGAGCTCAAGTTCAAGAGATATCTATTTCATCTGTGGGACTGAATAATGAAAGTCATACTTTACGATTGTATATTCAGACCCATTCAAAACTACTATTTGCAGCTCAGGTGAAAGGTGTCGACGCAAATGGAAATGTTGTAATGGATGGAGAGATTGAATTCGAATACCCAAACAGTGGGCCAAAAGATATATATGATCTCGGAGTGCCAAGAGCAGCAAGCGTGGTGAACAATCTTCCGCAAGTGGATGTGTCTGAGGTCTTAGCAAATTATCGTTCTCATCGAGAAAAGTTCCCTCATAAATACATTGTTATTGTGACAATGGAGTGGCCAAGGGAAAGCGTACAACCAGGCGTGGCAAGAATAACTTACTGCAATGGCAATTCGATGATGACGGAACGTCACATTGCTAAGAGACGCACAGCAAATTGGAGAGAGTACCCAAATGAGACGGAGCCAAACTTCGATTCATTGCTTAGTTGGTGGACAAGTAACAAAAACAGTGAATTGAGGGAGGTTTTCCTTTACGATGGTAAATATGATTATCACGTGTATGGTCTGCCTAATCGCTTGAAAAACCACCGAACGAAAGGACATAATCCAAATCATAAAGGTCTGGATGATATTAGCTGGCCTAATATTAGTATTGGGTGGATCGGATCCGGCCGAGAGTTAAAAATATTCGAAACGGATTATGCGAAAAGAAATAATTTGATTTGTATTGAGCTGCTATTCTCAGGACGGGTAGACCATAGCGGAAAACATGTAACTCTACCTCAGAAGTCGTTGTATTACCTTGATCAACAGCGGGACTGCATCTGTATAAGACAAGAATATTATCAACTGCGGAACGCGCCTTGGCAGAAAGACAAATCTTGGCTTTATGGAGTAGACCCCAATATCATCCCAGAAGACCTTACTAGTATCCGTGAAGTGGCAGAACTTGCCCGAACCGATACAGGACAATGGTACCCAAAGAAGATTAAGACGTGGTTGAATAATGATACGGCCAATTTAGAAGAACCCACACATATCGAAACTGTGTACCTTAAAACTAACCCGCAGTTTCCTAAAGGGATTTTTGACTCAAAGAATTTGCCGAAGTAGTTTACAAAAGAGAGATTTCATATTTAAGTGAGCTGATAGCTACCGCCTTTTGCCTTTGGCGGAACTCTTATGGCTGTCCTTTAGAGCCGGATCATTTTGGGAGGTCATCCATTTCTTTAACTGTTGCCGCATTTTCCTGAGAATAGACCTGGCCTCGGATTTACCGGCAATATTGTTAAGTTCATAAGGATCCGTTTGCAAATCATATAGTTCTTCGGCCGGGTGATGCTCAATAATATCGAGCAGTTTGGCAACTCGTGGGTCGGTTTTGGCTTTTTCGACCCAGGTGTCCCAGACTTGCTTATGACTTTCGGGGATGCCCGGCACTTTTGTAAAATGCGTCGTCCAGGTGTTCTCGGGACGAAGATTCAGGATATACTTATAGCGGGTATCCCGAACGCCGCGCTGAGGAAAGACATTCATATTGCCGTCACGTGTATGGCTGGCATAAATATATTTGTGGAAGGTTTTGGTTTTGCCGAACAATACATCTAAAAAACTTTTTCCGTCCAAACCTCCCGGCTGCTGTCCGTTTGCAATATCAATAAAAGTTGGTGTAATATCGACAAAGGAAATCATGGCGTCACAGACTGAACGAGTCTTGATTTTTCCCGGCCAGACAGCGATAAAGGGCACATGAATGCCGGTATCATATACAGTCCATTTTGAATGCGGCCATTCAGAACCCTGGTCCGAAGTATAAATGAAGAGCGTATTATCTTCAAAACCATATTTTTTCAACAGGATTCTGGCTTCTCCGACGCGTTTGTCCATAGTAGTAATATCCTGGAAGTAATTAGCCATAGCCCTTCGGGTTAGTTCTGTGTCAACAATATATGGAGGTAATCGCAATTTAGCCGGGTCGTAGATCTTGTTCGGCTCCCAGGTGACATGCGGGCTGCTGTCGGCAAGAATCATACATAAAGGCTTATCGGGCTGCTCTTTGGAATGTTCTGCGAGAAACTCATCGACGGCCCTGACATTCAGACCTTCCCTGCGATATACTCTGTGATTGTCGGGGTTGTGAGGCAGTCCGGCATTAATGTATTCGAAACTGAAGACTTTTTTCGGCTTGGCATGAAATTTGTTCGCCAGTACGACCCGGTAGCCCAAACGGCCCAGATACCTCGGCAGTGACGTGATATCGTCCCGACAGACAGTGTGATTTCCCATGCAGCCATTTCGTGCGGAATAAAGTCCCGTCCACAATACCGAACGGGAAGGAGCGCACGTTGGCGAGGCGGCGAACATGTTTGAAAACAGCATTCCCTCTTTTGCAAAGGAATCAATGTTGGGAGTTTGAATATCTTTATTCCCGTAACAACCCAGGAAATCCAGCCCATGATCATCGGAGATATACATAACAATATTGGGTCGTCTGTTACGTTTATTTTCCCTTGCATACAAAGAAGCTGCCGGTATCAAAGCACCTGCTACACCAAGGGCTCCGGTAGCGAAGCGTTTTAGGAAGTTCCTGCGGGTTATACTTTGTACCATATTACTTTCTCCAATCATGTATGATAGATTTTTATTATCCCATAGACTGCCGAAGTAATTTCCTTAGCTCTGCGATGGTCTGGGTGTGCTGAGGGTCATGAGCAAGGTTGTAGTATTCTCCGGGGTCGGTGTTGTGGTCATACAATTCTACGCCCTGCTTGCCCCGGTCCCACTCTGTATAGCGCCAGCGCTCGGTTCGCACGGAACGGCCGGCTATACTGCCGCGTTGTACCTGCGTAAACGCTGCTTTCTTCCAGGAAAGCTTCGGGTTGTCGAGTAACGGCTTAAAGCTGGTCCCTTCCAGATTCGCAGGCGGCGGCAGCTCGCACAAGTCTGCCAGTGTGGGATAGATATCCACGAATTCTACAATTTGCGAACAACTCTTATCCTTCCTTTTCATTTGGGGTGTTACGACAATCAGAGGAGCCCTCGCTGACAATTCAAACACGGTGTTCTTATTCCACCAGCCGCGTTCGCCAAGATGATAACCATGGTCGCCGAAAAACACCACCGTAGTATTTTGCCAGAGCTCCAGACGGTCCAGAGTTGCGATTATCTTTCCGGCTTGTGCGTCCATAAACGATATCCCGGCATAATAGGCACGCATAAACTCGCGTCGCTCCCGGTCGGTGAAACGGTCGAAATCAGCTTTCCAGCCGCTTGCGATTGCCTGGGGAAGCTCGGCAGAGCGGTCGGGTGGGTCTTTTGGCGGCCTCAAACGCTCGAGTGGATAAAGGTCGAAATATCGTTTCGGTGCAATAAACGGGTCGTGCGGCTTGTGAAATCCGACCGCAATGAAAAACGGGCCACGGCGATGTTGTTCCAGCAGGCGTTCAGCTTCTGCGGCAACTTGACCATCAGGCTGATCCTCGTCATCCCCCTGGGCAGCAAGCCATCGGCACCATCGGACTCGACCGCCGGTAAGGTTCCTCCCTTGCCCTTTTTTGCCCAGTAGTGTTCCTTTAGGGTCAGATGTTACGTCCCACGCTTGAGGGTCATCCATATTTTTGGCTGAATGAAAAACTTTTCCAACGCGAGCTGTAAAGTATCCGTTTTTGCGGAACAACTGTGGTAGAGTTACGGCATCCGGCAGCTTCGACACCAAAGGGGTAGTGTTGTTGAAAATGCCGGTTGAATCCGGCCTTAGCCCGGTCAGAAACGATGTGCGACTCGGATTGCAAATCGTGAATTGACAGTAAGCACGGTCAAAACGAATGCCACGCGCAGCCAGCCGGTCAATGTTGGGAGATTTGACTACAGAATGGCCGTAACAACCGAGTGAATTATTCAGGTCATCGACCACGATAAACAGCACGTTTTGCCTGCGTTGAGGACCTCCCGTATCAGAGCTTTGCAACCGAGGTGATAATCGTTGCTGTGCCAAAATGCTCGCACCTGTTCCGTGTCCTAGTGCCACAGTTGCTATCGCGGCACTTGCTTTCAAAAACTGTCTTCGCGTTGTCGTGGAATTCTTCATCGCGTTTGTCTCCACAGATTTCACCGATTATTACAGATTTCACAGATTTATCTGTGCTAATCAATCCCAATCTGTGTCATCTGTGTTTCCTACTTACCTTCGAAACATTGTACTCGGCCGTTTTTCATTGAAAGGTAGAGTCGCCCATTAGCGGCGGCCATCCCGTCCCAAACCGGTACGGTTTCGAGTTTGTATTCCGCCAGTTTCTTGCCATCGGAGGCCGAAACCACATGCAGCAAAGCGCCCTTTTGTCCATCAAAGGCCGAAGTTTGTTCGCGAAGTTCCCTGGCAACGACCGGTGCACCAAGGTTTTTGAATATCTGTTCTTCGTCGATTATGTCAGGTGGGCCTGCGATGAAGAGGGTTTTGTTCGCCAGGACCATAGCACGGACGTAAAGCGGTGCTTCCCGCGACCAATAATAGAGCGGCCTGGTGGTGGGGGCAGCGCTGCTCTGTTTCTTTTTCTGCTGTCTCTGCTGCCGAGGTGTTAGTTTGGCTGTTTGCTTTCGGGCCGCTCTTTTAACGATTTCAGGTTCTCTGTCACTGGCAAAAAGATGATATTCCATAGGTGTCGTCCATTTGTAGTATTCCAGCTTGCGGCCGTAACCATAGACGTTGGAATCATCAACAACCAGCAATCGTCCGGCAGGGGTAACTCGACCGGCCCGGGGCCAGCCGCCGGCGCCCGAAGCAATGCTCTTGCCGAATATCCAGTATGAGCGGTGGAACCATGAGCCGTCCAGCATACCCGTCGAACAGAGCAGATGCCGTCCTTCGCCCAACTGGTCGGTAACATCGGTCGGGGCGATATGCTGGCGTATGCCGTTAAGGTCAAAACGCTGGATCCGCATGTAAAGGTACTTGCCGTCACTTGAGAGGATGTCCGCAAGTGCTGGTGGCATATTCAGGCCTTTGACGTGGACTTGCAGATTCTCGCCGGTCTTCGGGTCGCGGTCGTCGAGAATGTTCTCGGATATTTTTCGGCCCGTTTTTGGGTCAAGCCGTAACAAACGCAGGCCGCCGTCGAGGAACATTGACCTTCCGGCGACACAGTAGGCAATATCGTCCTGCACAAGCACGTTGCCGTGAACCGGCCAGGCGGATTCCAATTGCTCGAATGACGTCAATCGCAGGTCTGCCGGCGCTGCTCGGAAACGCCAGGCCAGCTCGCCATCGGAGGCGCGCAGGCAATAGACCCAGCCGTCAGCCGAGCCAAACATGACCCGGCCCTGATATATCGTCGGCGGCGAGTCAACCCGTCCTCCGGCCGTGTAGCTCCAAAGTGTCTTGCCGTTCTTTGCATCGAGGGAATGTACGGTGTGGGTATCTATTGAAGCCACAAAAACCCTGTTCCCGCCGACTACGACACTGCTGAGCTTGCCGCCCAGATTAGTTTCCCAGGCGCGTTTCAACTCAACGGGGACTTGTGTGTTTGTGAAGCCGCTGCGTTCGGCATCGTGACGATAAGTAGGCCAATCGCCTGGATTTTCGAGTTCTGATTGTCGATTGTCGATTTTTCCGTATGCAGGACCGCGTTCGAGTCTATCGGTATCAGATACCTTCCTCGGGAGCTTTCTGGTTTTGGATTTAGGAGCCAGGGCGTTGAATCCGTACAGCTTGGCATCGATGTAACAGGCGCAGGAATGTGGCGGTGCATAGACAAGGCCGTTGCATGGCATAATACCGTAGAGACAGCCGCCTCGAACCCAGTGATGCGTCGTCCAGTGATTGTTCTGGAAGTCAACGAATTCGATGCCTGTCCTGGACGGCAGGAGCCAGCGGTCTGTTGCCTTTGCCCGGTAGCATCGATGATGGAACCAGTAAGTATCGACGTCGGGCGGAAACTGGTTTTTGACCTGGCCGGTGTACAGGTCCCGTCCGGTGAATACACCCGAATCTTTGCCGGCTGCTATTGCCCCCGACCAGACAAGCCCACCAACCACAAGAAGGTCTTCAGGAGAATTGTGGCCTGAACGAGGGTGGTCGGATGTCCAAAGTGTTATACCGGTATCAGCAGACAACGCCGACATTGACCTGTCACCGCCTGAAAACAAGACAACGTCTTTGTACACGACCAATGTCGGCCCAAAGTTTGTTGGGATGGAAGGACGTCTTGAGACCGGCTGTGATGCCCAAAGCTGCTCGCCGTTGGTGCGATTGAGGCATATAATCTTCTGGCCATCGTGGAAGAGCACTCTCTTCTGGTCAGCCGCCAGTGTCAGAGGAACGACCCGAAATTTTTTGCTCCAGAGAAGCTGGTCTGTGTCTGCCTTAATCGCCATAATGCGTCTTGGTCGCTCGTCCCACGGCCACTCCTTGGCCACACGGGTCTTAGCTTGCCCGATATTGTTGGTTTCGGGTTTATATTCGTTATAGTTCATCGGAGTATCGTTGGCCATCAGGAACAGCACGCCGTCAGAAGCGATAATTTCTTCGGTGGCGTCCGTGTTTTTATATGTCCGGATAGTCTTTCCTGTTGCTGCATCAAGCGCAGTCAGCGGCGCCTGAAAACCAAGCGTAACATATACCGTGTCCCCAACGGCCACTAAGCGGCGCGGCAGATGGGCCGGCCCACTCTTAAAAGGCCACAAATGAGTATGCCACGATGGAATCGGTCGTTTCCACAGAATAGTACCGTTGAACGCGTCCCGGGCAATGAGGGTTCGCTCCTGCGGCAATTGGATGATGGCTGTGGGGCCCTCGTCAAAGATGTAAAAGATACGGCCATTTGCTGATACCAGCGCACTCATACTCGCCATACGGTCGTGATGCCGCGACCATCTTGGGCTTCCCACCCATTGCAGATGAGCAGGCGGGTCAACTACCTGGTCATGCGAGACTGCGTTGCCGGCTGCATCGTAAAGGTAATGCGTCCATTCGTCGATATCTTTGGGGCGCGGCTTGACGGTCTTGGCCCACCGTCCAGCCTTCTTAATGTAGGCTGCACCATTAGGGGCCAGGACCCGCATGACCTCGCTCATAGTAATTCCGCCAAGCTGCTCCGAGACGACGAGGTTGACCAGGTTGTCGATGTATGGAAGACGGCTGCCGTTCAAGCGGTCGACCGAAACCTTCCCGTAGAGCTTAAGCGACTGGATGTGCTTGCGGGCCTTTTCGATATTCTTTATATCTGTGTCCAGGCTGTGGACGAGATAGCCGTCATTTGCGCACAACGCGGCAGTGAGCTTCCCATCTCCGCAGCCGATGTGGACGATGAGACCTCCCTGCACATTACTGGCATCCAGGATTTTCCGCGCTTGCTCACGCTCCGCGGAGGAATGTTGTTCAGCGCCGGCGACAGGGACGCCAATCACCAATGCCAATACCAAAATAACCGTTGTGCTAATCCACTTTGTCTCTGTTCTTGCAGTCATAATTAAATCTCCTTTCTGTTCAAGTTTAAGGCTTCTGCAAAATTGCAGGTTAGGCATACTTTGGAAAGAAAAAAACGTTGTTTTGTTTTTTTCTTTTCAAACAGTAAGCTCTTGCACAATAAACAGTTATAGGATTCTATAAGAAAATCAAAAATTATTTTTCTTAAATAATATATGCCTAACCTGCAATTTTGCAGAACTCTTTTCAAGTTTACTTACCCATACATACCAATCGACCATCTCGGGTAGATATATATAATCGCCCATTGGCGGCAATCATACCATCGAAGATTGGCGGTGAATCCAGCTTGTACTCGGCTAACTTCCTGCCGTCGGATGCGGCGAACGCACACAGCACTGTCCCCATGCGTCCTTCAAAGGCCCCCAGGGGATCGCTTGGAGCGACAACGTCCGGAGTTCCAGCGGCAAAGACGGTATTATCAGCGAGGACCAGCGCCATGACACGAACTGGAACATGCAGGGACCATTTGGCCCTCATCTGCCTTTGTTTGCTTGACGTGTTGCGAACATCAATCGGTCTGCGGCCGGACGATGTTTGTAGGTCGCTCGCGAAAAGCAGGTATCCCTTTTCGCCGGGGTGGAAGACGTTTTTCCGGCTAATGCTCGGATAGGCCTGGACACCATAGGCCGACTCGTTGTCAAATACCAGCATCTGGCCATGCGCATTGCTTGCGATGGACCATTGGGTGCGATTGAACCACGAATCATCCAAAAACCCAGCCGTTGAGAGAATATGCGGGGCGTCTTCGCCTTCACCGCCAAAGACCTTCATCTGGCGCATATAGACGGAATCTCCGTCACTTACGAGAATATCAGCGAGCACGCCCGGTATTGTGCGATGATCGCCGGGTGGCATCCTGTCTGTCTCGGGGTCAGGGCTATAGACCACCTTTTCCCCGGCCACCTTACCCGTCTCGGGATCCAGTAGATAAAGGAATATTCCTTGATCCAGGTAGGACGACCTTCCCGCCGCTACGTAGGCGATTCCGTCTTTGACCAGCACACTTCCATTGACAGGCCATGCCGATTCGAGCTGGCCGAAAGCTCCTACCAACCGCTGCCGCGGCGCCGCGTTGAAACGCCAGGCCAGCTTCCCGTCGGAGGCGGTAAGACAATAGACCCAGCCATCCGCGGAGCCGAAGAGCACAAGTCCTCTGTAGATGGTGGGAGGCGAATCTACTCGTCCTGCGGCAGTGTAAGTCCAAAGTGTTTTGCCTTTATCTGCATTGATGGCGTGAATAGTGTGAGTATCCACCGAAGCCACAAAGAGCTTTCCATCAGCCACTACTCCGGGAGTAAGCTTACCTCCGATTTCCACCTGCCAAAGACGCTTTATGTCGGTTGGCACGGCCGACTTGGTCGTGCCGGTTCGCTGTGGGTCGTGCCGATAAGTCGGCCAATCGCTTGGATTTTCGATTTTCGAATTTTCATTGTCGATTTTACTGTATGCGGGGCCTCGCTCAAACCTGTCAGCATCCGATATACTCCTCGGGACTTTCCTAACAGAGGACTCCGGGGCCAGCGCAAAGAATCCGTTGAGCTTCGTGGCAATATAGCAGTCACAGGGATGCGGTGTGAGATACAGTAGGCCGTTGCATGGAACGATACCATAAAGGCAGCCACCACGAACCCAATGATGCAACTTGTTTTCCCCTGATTTGGTGTCCAGAAACTCCACGCCGCGTCGTGAGGTCAAAAGGAAACGCGCGGTGGCCTTGTTCCTGTAGCAGCGATGGTGGTGGCCGACGTTGAACGTCTCCCGTGTTGAGAACCTCCTCTTGACTTCGCCGGTCGCGGGGTCAAGACCAAGAACGGCGTAATCCAGCGTGTCCTGTTTTGGGATGAGCTGGTGCTTTTTCAAAGTCTTGCCTTGCCCTTCCTGGGCATTCACATGCTCGTGAATCCATACAAGGTTGTCTATAACAAAAATGTCAGGCTGGTAGAAGTGTGCCCAGCCCCCGTATCGATGCTTCCATAACAGCTTTCCGGTCTTAGCGGATAAGGCATATAGTGTTCCCGGGATGGTGTGCCACGGGTCGCGAATCTGCATTTCCGGCTGGGCGTACAGCACAATGTCGTTATGGCAAACCAGCACGCACAGGTCGTTCATACGCATTCCGAACAGGGCAACAAACTCAGAGACCTCGGGCCGGGGCACGCGCCAGAGCTCGTGACCGGTTTTCAAATCGAGGCTTATGACCGAATCGTTGTCCATTAGAAAGATGCGCCCGCCTGCAACAACCATACCAAGAGGACCGAACGGCTCAACCGAATCGGCCTTTGAACGAAGCCCCTGGTAATTGCCCTTCTTCCAGAGCATATTCCCGGTTTCAGCTTCAATTACACAGATGCTCTTGTTGATTGGCGTTCTCTTGTCCTTAGCGGGCTTGCGGGTTTCATTGTTGAGAGCGAGAACAAGCAATCCTTCGTGATACAGTATCTCATCTGTGTTGTCGGTGCCCTCGTACGTCCTGACGAGCCTTCCTGTAGCCGCATCAAGGGCAGTCAGCGGCGCGTTAAAGCCGAGTGTAATGTAGACGGTGTCCCCGACAGCAACCAAGCGACCCGGAAGATGCGAGGGCTGGTTGAAACGCCCGTGCCAGGTAGCGCTCCACTGTCTCCATCCCCATTCGGGCATAGCACGTTTCCACAATAAGACGCCGTTGAATCCATCTCGAGCCACAAGAAACCACCGGTCCGGTACCGTCCCATCGATGCCGGCTGGTGCCTCGTCGGAGATATAAAATAGTCGCCCACCTGAAGAGACCATAGCGCTGACGCTCGGAACAGTGTCATGGTGTCGCGACCAAAGAGGATTGGCTACCCACTGCAGATGCCGGGGTGGTCCCACGAGCATATCCTGGGCAACGGCGTTGCCCGTTGCATCGTGCAGCCAATGAGTCCACTCATCTATTTCCTTCGGCCAGGGCTTGATAGTTTTCGTCCGGTTGCCTTCTTTGCCGATATACGCCATGCCACGGGGTGCAAGCACCCGCATCACTTCATCCATAGGAACTTTACCGAGGTCCTCGGACACTATGAGATTGATTAGATTGTCGGCGTATGGCAGGCGGTCGCCCGAAAACAACTGAGCTGACACCTTGCCATAGAGACCGAGGGAGCGAATGTTCTCACGGGCTTTTTCAACGTTGTCCACATTAGCATCCAGGCCGTGCACCAGATAGCTGTCATTTGCGCATAGCGCTGCCGTCAGTTTTCCGTCTCCGCAGCCGATATGCACAACCAGGCCGCCTTTGAGGCCCGTGGCATCAAGGACCTGCCTGGCCCGCCGCTCTTGAGGCTTGCGCTGAGGTCTTTCCGCCGACAAAACAAATGACATTGCTAACAGACAAACGATAATTGCAAAGAATCGGCTTTTCTTTTTCATGAGCACCTATCCTCTTTCTTTGAATATATGTCAAAGGTCTGGATTAAACTCGAATCTCTGTCTTGCACGTTTTTGCATATAAGTCTTGCAAAAAAAATGAGAATTTAATCATAAACACCTAAACCGGGCGAGCCGGAACCAAAGAGGGTAGATAAAAGGCTGACGCCTTACCGAAACCGCCTTCTGTTGTTAAGCATCCATCTAAATCGCACGACCGCAATCTCCCTCCCCACCCTCTTTCGAGGGAGGAGATTGCTTTCTCTGTTACTAAAAAGCTTCGCCTTTGCTGCCGGGTCGGTCAAACGCCACGCCAAATAACGACGATTTGGCATGTCGTTTGAAGCGCCCCCTCAGTTTGCCGATTTCGAATCATCTATATGCTATCAAAGTTAATATTGTCTCCAATAACAAACTGAACCGGCACCCAAAAAATTCTTGAACATAATATTCCAATACTTTAAGGGCCTATTGTACTTTAGACCCGCACCCGGGGCAATAACTTTCTTTTCAAAGCAGCACGTGGTAGTCGCCAGATATATCAGGATTTCCTGGACTTCTGTGCCGGGTTTATTATAATGTGGAGAAGATGTGCCTCAGAATGTGACTGAGGACGTACTAACGGGAAATGCCGGTTTTATTGGCGTAAGTTTACAGAAAGAGGTTTAGATGTTATCGAACGATACAGGCTCAGTTTCGAGACGTGGTTTGCTGTCAAAAAGCATGGTTGTGGCGGCCGTTTTGGCCTCAGGTGCGGATGCAGCAACCAGGAGCCAGAAGAAGCAAACAAGAAAAAAGCGTGCGCGAGTTCAGAACGGGCTTCAGCTCTATTCGGTGCGCGAAGACTGCAAGCGTGACCTGCCGGGCGTGATTGCCGCCGTGGCGAAGATGGGTTATATGGGCGTTGAGTTTGCCGGATATTACGACAGGGCGGCCAAAGTGCTGCGCAAAATGCTCAATGACAACGGTCTTGTGTGTTGCGGCACCCACACCGGTCTCGACACATTGCTCGGGGACAACCTGGCCCGAACTATAGAGTTCAATCAAACGTTGGGCAACAAGTACCTCGTCGTCCCCGGATTACCTGGGAAGAACAGGAGCTCACACCAGGCCTGGCTCGATACGGCAAAGCTCTTCAACGAGCTGGCCGAGAAAGTCAAGCCGCATGGAATGTTAGTCGGTTATCACAACCACAGTCACGAATTCACGGCGATGAACGGGGAGCTTCCCTGGGACACTTTCTATAGTAACACCAAGCAAGATGTGATTATGCAGCTTGATGTGGGCAATGCGATACACGGCGGGGTGGATCCTCTACCTTACCTTTACCGTTATCCGGGGCGGGCGATCACCGTGCATGTGAAGGAGTTCAGCAAAACTAACAAGAAAGCCCTTATAGGGGAAGGTGATGTCTCCTGGAAAGCCTTCTTTGCCCTCTGCAGAGCAGTTGGTGGAACCGAATGGTATATCGTCGAGCAGGAGAGCTACGCCTATCCGCCTTTGGAGTGCGTTGAACGCTGTCTCAAGAATCTTCGTAAGATGAAACTGGTATAGGCAAGCACTATTGGAAGCCCGCATTTAGAGCCTTAAAACTGCGGCGAAAGTCCCGTTCCCAAATTAAAGCAGAGGCAATTGAACAAGCCGTGCAATGACGGGTGTTCATTGGCACAAACGGTATCGATACGTGTGCTGTTTTAGCACGCTGCTTCGATATATCCAGAGCCGGAATAATGAAAAAAAAGAAAGAGCGATTGGTGCCGTACGATCTGGTGTCTCCGGGTTTAGAGGCGATATACACCGGTAAGAAATCTTCATCCAAAGGCGAAAGAGTGGAAATAATTACAACCGTTACTGCAGATGAGGCGGGTAATGAGATAAGAAAATGGTCGGTTGTTTCCTGGACGTTTCCTGGTCAGGAAAAGGACTGGGATGATGAAATTAAATACATCAACAACATGCAGAGCAAATTAGGAGAACTGGATGACAGCACTCGCCAGATTCGCGCTCATATCGCGAGCCTTGTGCCGTGTGATAGCGGTTTTCCCGTTACTGTGGACGAATTGTTGAACGCCATCGGCAGGGAAAAACTGGATGAGCCCTCATTTCGCAATGGATGCTGGTGTTCCGGCATGTGGTGGGAGCAGAAAACATCCCAACCGTCTCATATAGAGAGCATGAGGATAATACATACCGTATTAACAGGTTATCTCGCAGGCAAGTCCAGAGAAGGTTTTATCAAGGAATTCCCTCACGCTGCAAGATTCATCAATCGTACTTATGAGTGGCTTGGGCCGGCCTCAGAACTCACGGAAGTCCGGAAGCTGATGATGGAACGGATGCTTCTTACTATTGATTTCTTTACAAAGACCAGCGATACAGTGCCTTATTCTCAGTTTGATGATACTTCGAAACTGCAGGAGGGAGAAATGCTTGTCAAGGAAATATTTGAAGAAGGCGGACAGGGAGCTCATCTCGATATGGAAATATCAGAGAAAGCAGGCCTGCCGCGTATCTATCCGAAGTGGAAACCGGAGTATTTGGAGAACCTTGAAGGCGTTAAGGATTCCCGAAAAAAAGAGTTATATAAAACCTGCTGTGCTATCGCATCTGGCGTGCGCACTTTGTCCGATTGTCATCATAGCACGTTTCGTTTTACCGAAAGCTGGATTCATGGTATTGGAACCGGCAAATTGGATATCCCGACCCGCAAAGTCGGCTCAGAGAGGGAAAGGCTCGGACGATTGCTGTTCGGTTACGTGTTGGGATTGGACAAATGGCTCTTAGGCTCGCCGATGCAGTTTTTACTAATGGATTTAGGGCACATTGACCTTGGCTTCGACCCAAAAAACGAGATACTTCGGGTTTATGCCTATCTTGGTGAAGAAAGAACACCCGTGAAAGAATGGCTCGCCGCCTGTTTGTGGTATAATCTTACTTATTGTCCGATTGCCGGTAATCCCGGCGGCCTCGTTCGCCACAAGAAGCTGCTCGAACGCGCTGCACAAGCAGGCATCAGCCTGCGTGAGTGGATAGAAACTGCTCTTAAAAATCATTCACCAAACAACAATTGTATTTGACAAAATCGCTAAATTTCAGATAATACCTTAAAGGTTGTTTGAAAATTGGCCCTAAAAGCCGATGTATTGATTTGCAGTTTGCTATTCCCCGATAGCTCAACTGGTAGAGCGAGCGGCTGTTAACCGCTAGGTTGTAGGTTCGAGTCCTACTCGGGGAGTTCTTGGGGCGTAAGTCCTTATATAACAAGGGCTTAACTCAATATATTTTATTGTAATTGTCTTTCATCCAAGGTTAGATTCTCAATAACCAACTACTCAATTTTCATATAGATGTGAAAGGATATCGCCTCTAGTCACCTCCATTCGATCTTGGCTCTTATCTCAGCCAGGTCTACCCAGATGAAAGCATGCTCATATGATCTTGTATATATCCACTCCTTTCTTTTTGGCTGGCCTTGGGGTTTTCCCAAAGGTCTGCGAAACTCCGGATAGTGTTAGACTGATATGTATCAATCTATTTCTTATGCTTCTGTTTCTTTTTGGTGCTCTCAGTCTTTTTTTCACTGTTTTCGACTTGCTGCTGAAGAATCTGGTCAAGGATAGGCAGCCCTTCGAGCCTATCTCTCCAGTTTCTGGGCTGTTTCTCATCTATTTTCATAATGCCTTTGTTATATTTGAAACCTTCGCTTGTCACATTCTCAATAATCGGGTTCCAGCTCCCCGCGGTTCGATTCATTACAACCCCGACTGAGGGGCCTCTGACACGTTTGAGCTTCCTGTCATTCTCATCAAATCTAAGCTCTTTTAAGTATTCTTCCGGAACGTTAGAGAGTCCTTTGAGTGATATTGCTGCATTTGTCCCGAATATCGCATGAACATTTTTTACAGTAGTCCCATTTGCAAAAATACCGGGTTTGTAATTTTTATCTTCTTTATTACGTGCCTCAACATAACCAGGTCCCATCGTTACGGCAAAAGCACAGCTTTTCACGGTGACTCCGTCGATTTTAACAACGCCGTTTTGAGCTTTATGCGGTCCGAGCAGCACAGCAGTACTGCCGTTTTCACAGTACAGATTTTTTGCAGTAATATTATACACACCGCCGTTATGTCCCCCGGCGCCAGTCTCCAATCTGAACGTTACCCCGCCGCCGATGGCTTTGAGATTTTCAAAATGAATAGACTCCCCCGCATGCATCTGGACCAAGCCATAACCCGGACTTGAATTAGTGCTTTCAAGATTCTTTACCAGGCCGTCTGTGGGCCTGAAGACTTCCCTGTTTCTGGCATCTGTGTCCTTGGCCGGAGTAAAAATGACTGCGCAATAGGTAGTAAAGCTGTCCTTGATATAGATATCGGAAAGTAAAAAGTTTTTGACCTGTCTGCAGTTGATGGTTCGGATGCCTTCCCCCGCTACACTTCCACGATCTGAATAATTGACCATAAATTTACCGCCCAGCCCCCGGATGCTTACATTCTCGATGTGGCTACTCTCGGTATCCCGCCCCCCATCTAAAGTGAAAACGACCGTTTTTGTACCTTCAGGCCAATAGGGTTTGATTACCGTGTCTTTTTCTATCAACAAATGTACATTGGAGTTTAGATAAACACCCGCAAAACGATAGGTGCCTTTCGGTAGTATCAGGCGTCCGCCGCCCTTTGCGGAAAGGTCATCTATCGCCTTTTGAAGGATATCGCTCTGATTGTGTTGTGCCTGGTCATCAACCAGGCCGAAGTCGGTCTGGAGGTTTCTAGTCAATCCATTCGGTTCCATCGTTTCTTCGTATGCGGCCTGTGAGGTTGAGGATAATGCGACCATTGTGATTAGAAATAGTATGTGTTTCATTGTGTCTTCTTCTTAATGGGGGTTACAGTACAATAAATTATCCTGTCGCAAGGGGCCATAGTGCCCTCCTACTCGACAAATTATCATACCAAATATGGGAGATTTGGTCAAGAATAGAGGCAGTGAGAGTGGGGCATTAAGACTTTTGCCGGTTTCGGAAAGAGAAGCATTCTACGATAATAACAGACGTCTGAGAACCTGAGTCACTCTGGCCCTTGATATACCAAGATGGCGGGCTAAATCAGCCCGGCATTCGATGCCATTTTTGCCAATTAGGGCCTTCCATTGCCTTGCTCGCTCAACTGCCTCTAGTTTGATCCATGACCGTGGTTTTCTTGGAGGTTTAATGTTTTTAACTGCTGGATTCAAAGAGAATATTATCGATTGATGCCGTTTATAGGCGTAAAAAGCGAACTTTATGGTAGCTGAATGATTTATGCGTTGAGTTTCTAAAGTGGTAACCGACCAATACCTATCAACGCATATGCGTTGAGTGTACGGACCGGGGAGTTTTTTTCGGCAACCTCCAAAGTCCATCGGGAACTTCAATCTCAAGCCTACTTTTTTCGACCTTATATCACGAAAAATCACCATAATAATTGGATAAATAGCCGATTCTATTGTATACTTCCGCATTTGTGAAACTCAAGTAGGTCAGTTTATCGTTCGATATAATAAAGGTGATTTTGATATATTTTGTGCAATTTTGGATGAAAACTGCAAGATTTGGATTGTTTTGCGTCCTATAATGGCGGCGGTTCCGATAGTAGGTTGATAAGTTAGCGGAACAAGAAGCCTGTTTTGCGCATCTTATTTTTTTAGATTGTAATATTATATTTCATAAAATTTTAGGTTGTTTTTGACAATATGGCGAAAGATATTCTCGACGTTGGAGGTTTTACCATACTAAAACGCATCGGAACCGGTGCGCGCAGCACAATCTATTTGGCAACCGACGAAGAGGAAGGAAGAAAAGTTGCTCTAAAACGAGTCATATTCGAAAGGCCGGAAGATTCAAGGATCTTCGAGCAGGTCGGGACCGAATATAAAGTGGCTCAGCTAATAGACCACCTCTACGTCCGAAAGTGCTACGAGCTAAGGAAAATGCGCAGTATGTTTAGAGTTAAAGAAATGCTCCTTTCTATGGAATACTTTGACGGCAAGAACCTCGAAGATTGTTCCACCTTGAGTTTAGGCGACGTATTGCTCGTATTCAGGATGATCGCAAGCGGCCTTAACGCCATGCATCAGCACGGCTTTGTCCACTGCGACATAAAGCCCAACAATATTCTTATAAACAAGGCCGGCTCTATCAAAATCATAGACCTCGGCCAGAGTTGTAAAATCGGAACCATAAAGCCGAGAATCCAGGGCACACCGGACTATATTGCGCCTGAGCAGGTTAAGCGTAAACCACTCGGCCCAAAAACCGACATCTTTAACCTTGGCGCAACAATGTTCTGGGCGCTTACCGGAAAGCATGCCCCGACTATGATACCCAAAAAGAACAAATTCGGCTTACCCATCGTCGAGCCGCGACGAGCACCTCATGAACTAAAAAAACAATTACCCACCGGAATCTCAAAACTTGTAATGGACTGTATCGAGGACGACCCCGCACACCGTCCACGTAATATGATGACGGTTATGTCGAGACTGGACCTGATGGTACACAGTATATTCGGGGGAAAGATAAAAACGAATAAAAATGCCTCAAACAATAATTGATTTGCTGAACAAGGGCATTGAAGCCGTCAATGCAGATAAGTTTCGACGGGGTAATTTGATTCATTTGCCCACCGACGGCAGTTTAATTCTAACCGGCGATATTCACGGACATCGGCGAAACTTCGAAAGAATAGTTGCTTTTGCCGATTTGGCCAATAATCCTGATAGACATATAGTTCTCCAGGAAATTATACACGGAGGCCCTGAAGATTCCCAGGGTGGTTGTTTGTCGTATCAATTGTTGTTTGACGCTGTCCGCTACAAATTAACCTTTCCCGACCGCGTCCATATTATTATGGGAAATCACGATACCGCTTTCATAAACAACAGCGAAGTGATGAAGGACGGCAAAGAAATGAACCGCGCTATGCGTCTGGCTCTGGACAGAGAATTTCAGCAGAACGGCGCTAATGTCGAGCTGGCCATTAGACAATTTCTATTCTCACAACCCTTAGCTCTTAGATGCGACAACAGAATATGGGTCTCGCATTCGCTCCCGGGCGATCGTTTAGTTGATAAATTCGACCCGAAAATTCTGGACAGAAAACTAAAAATTAACGATGTCGTCAGACCAGGCTCAGCTTACCTTTTGACCTGGGGCAGAAGACACAGCCAGGCACTGCTCGATAAAATGGCCAAGCTGTTCGATGTTGACGTCTTTATACTCGGCCATCAACCACAAGAGCAAGGATGGAGTCAAGCCGGCGACAATCTGATAATTATCGCCTCCAACCACAATCACGGCTGCTTACTTTCGACCGACCTGACAAAATCTTATACTATTGAGCAGCTAATCGACTCCATAGTACCATTGGCTTCTATACCCTGAAGCGCAGTGTTTTGTGACTGCTCGATTGATGAATGTCATTCCTGCGAAAGCAGGAATCCAGATGTATCGAAGGTCTGGATTCCGCATCAAGTGCGGAATGACAATTCTTCAAATAATATGTCACAGACCACCAGCTCGACCAAAATAAAAGATATAATATGGACTTTATTTACTCAAACTGACCGAGATTGATAGTTCAATAATCAATAGTCAATTAAAATGGATTGGTACTACTATATAGCACTGGCAGCAATCATCTCACAATTACTCTTTTTGCTCCTGACATATAATAATTATCGCTATGCACTGGCAAAGTATAAAAAACAGCGCTTATGGCACGGCCTGAAGGTTGTACTGATTGTTCCCTGTAAAGGTCTGGACACGAATTTTCAAAAAAATATCACATCGTTTTTTAATCTGGACTACGAAAATCATCTGTTGTGGTTTGTGGTTGCCGAGGAATCGGACCCGGCCTACAGCGAGTTATGCAAACTGAAAGAAAAACTCCGACAAGACTTGAAGGCCCAGGATGTGCAGATATTTGTTGCAGGTAAGGGCCAATCCTGTAGTCAAAAAATTCATAATCTTCTGTACTGCTACGAACGAATCGGCGACGATATCGACGTGCTTGCCTTTGCCGATTCCGACGTCTGTGTCCGCACCGACTGGCTAAGTCACCTCGTTTACCCTCTTCGCCATGCCAAGACCGGCGTCGCTACGGGTTATCGTTGGTTTGTACCGAAAAAGAACAACCTGGCGACTCTGGCCCTATCGGCGTTGAACGCCAAGGTCGCTCAGTTGCTCGGCAATACCCCTTTCAACCAGGCCTGGGGCGGGTCTATGGCTATTCGCGTCGATGTCTTTCGCCGCCTCGGCCTTGACAAAATCTGGCCAAAAGCCCTTAGCGATGACTTATCACTCAGCACCGCCGTAAAAAAAGCCGGTTTGAAAGTAGCCTTCGTTCCCGCCTGCCTGGTCGCTTCGCACGAATCTATCACATGGCGAAGGCTCTTCGAGTTCAGCCGCAGACAATTTTTAATAACTCGTATATACGCCCCGAAAACCTGGTGGTTTGGACTTCTTAGCAGCCTGTACTCAGTATTGGGTATATGGGGAGCGGCCGGCCTGGCAATCTACGCTGCAAAGATTCAACACATAAACCTGGAACTTTTCGCCTTAGTGCCTGTTGTGTTTTTTGTAAATCAGTTGGGCCGGGCAATGCTCCGACAAAGAACGGCTGAAAAATTGCTCCAGAATGAGTGTCGAGCAATGAGGGCCGCCTGTCTCGCCGACGTCCTCGCCTGTTGGCTATGGTCATTGCTGCTGTTATTTTTTATTATCTCTTCGGCTTTCGGCAGAACTATTGTATGGCGAAGAATACGTTATAAACTCTTAGGCCCAACCGAAATAATTGTACAGGGACCCCAAACGTAATAAAACGCATTCTGAAAGACCCAAAACTAAAAAGCACAGGCCAAAGTCGTTTGTCTTGTGTCTTGCGTCTTGCGTCTTGAGTCTTGTGCCTTGCGTCTCCTACAAATGATACGGGTGGCGTTGTGGCCGATACATCATTCGATGCGCCTGTTCGTCGCCGACTATTTCCTGCTTGGCCTGGTCCCATTCGAGCTTTCGGCCCAGGATATAGGAAAGATTACCCAAAACGCACAGGTTGGCCACGCCCACCGCTGCTTCGATGTTCATAATTGTCTTTTTGCCGGTTTTAATACCATTGAACCAGTCTTCCATGTGGCCCGGGCTTTTATAGACATCCTTGGCGCCGGCCGGCGGCTTCCACTGGCGGGCTTTTCTCTCGGCCCACGTACCGCCGTCGCCGCCCCAGTGGATGAACTCGCCTTTATCGCCGCGATAGATGGCGCCATAGCCGGGACGGGATATCTTGCGTATTTCGCTGTTGAGTTCCTCGGGCCTGCGCTGCTCAGCCGGGGGTAACTGGTCATTGGGCATTTGCCGCCAGGTTAGAATCCAATCGGGATTCTTGAAGGTATAGGTAACATCCATCAGCACGGCGCTGTCGTATAGCCCTTTTGTCGGTGCTGTACCGGTCGCCTCGACGCTAACAGGTCCGGTGCCGTCGGCGCCCATCCACCACATCGCACAACTCATCACGTGGGCACCACGGTCGCGAATCTGCCCGCCGCCGGACTCCAGGAACCACCGGAATGAGCCGGGGCAGTATCGTCGGTTGTACGGACGCCACCGCAGAGGGCCAAGCCACATGTCCCAGTCCAGTTCGGGCGGCGGATCACTGTCCGGAACCGGGTTGTTATCCGACGGGCTGGGGTAGTGGAAGCAATCGACTCGGCTGATGTGGCCGACGTTGCCGTTGACAAGGTACCGATGTGCAAGATAGGCTTCCGGCTGCGAACGGCCCTGCGAGCCGACCTGCACCGAGACCTTGTTATTCTTGCCTGCGGCGACCATTGCTTTGCCTTCCTCGATGGTACAGCAGGCCGGCTTTTCGATGTAGATATGCTTGCCGCATTCGGCCGAATGTACCATCTGGACCCCATGCCAATGGTCGGGCGTGCCGATAACAACCGCATCGATGTCTTTTCGCTGGAGAATATAACGATAGTCATGATAAGGTTCGACTCCAGCGCCGGCTTCCTTAAGTGCCCGGACAAGCCGATTTTCATCTACGTCGCATACCGCTGCAATGTTGGTAACGCCGGCTTCACGGAATCTTTTTATCTCGCGAAGGAGCCCGCCGCCCCTTCCACCTACACCGATGTGCGCCGTAGTTATTCGTTCGTTCGCCCCAACTCTACCCGGTGCTGCCAGGACGCCGGACGGTATAAGATACGGCACGCTCACCGCCGCGCCCGCGGCAGCTAAGAATTCACGCCTGTTGAGTTGATTTGTTCGTTTCATCGTTCTATCACCTTTCTGCTCTAATTCCAGCTATTGTATAAAGTGCTAAAAAGCAGTCCTTAAATCAAAATTCAGCAGCACAGACAACACGCTAACGCTGCTTTTACAATCACATCCAAGCTTGAGCTAATAGCAGTGCTGTCTTACTACAGCGGCCTGACGTTTGTTTTTTTCGTAGGGACAAGTTTAACGCACGGCAATCCGCGAACCTTCACGCCTCGCTGGCGCAGCGATTGCGCTATATTGAGCTTGAAGTCCTCAGGCGCAGCCTTCAGCCCTGCTTTTAGCGCCGCAACCGTACTTTTGCTCGGAATCCGCTGCAGCACCATCCGGGCGTCCTCACGCAGATCTCTGTTCGACAATAAAGCAGCTATCGGCTTGATAGACTTTCTGTCGCCTATCTCCGAAAGCATCCACAGCACTTCACGTCGGACAGGCACAGGCGTCTCGTCGCCCAGCAGCTCAACCAGCTTGCCAACAACCGCCCTTTTCTTATTGCCGGCTCCGGGGCGACCGGCGTAGCGAACTATCTTCCATAATCCACGCTTGGCCGCTCGGGCTACTTCGAACTCTTTGTCGGTCATTACTTTCGCCAACGGCTCGACCGCTGCGGCTCCGAATTTGCCGGCGCCAAGCCAGGCCTCCGCTCGAATTTTGTCGTCGTCGTCCCTTATCCCGGCGATTAGTTTACTCACAGCTTTTTTCCGGGCGGCACCGGCAGTTCCCGTGAACACTGCGGTAGCTGCTACGGCAAGAGACACTTTTTTAGAATTGTTCATAGACATAATTGAAACCCTTTCTCATTATTTCGGTTACAACAGATGACTCCTGGTACAAAACAGATTCTATCGGCCCCCGACGGCAAAGTCAAACATTATTTGTATTTTCTCCTGTCTATTAGTAGATGCCTCGTTTGAAATTGGCTTTGTTTTGGGTTTGTTTTTTCGCAGTCCTAAAACTCGAAAATCTTTATAATCCTTTTTTATATAGATGTTTGCGCTCATTTTAGTTTTTTGAAAATTGGGTTTGTTTTGCATAGTTTATAGTGAAACTCACTCTCTATTTCTCCGCTGATTTCTGCCTGATATGACAAAAAACCCCTGTTTTCCGGCGTTTTGTGAAACGATGGCAATTTGGGTAACCTCCTGATGTCTGTTATCTGAAGTCCGAAGTCTGATGTCTGTTATCTATGAACTATCCATAGTTAGATGTATATTATACCAAATTTCGAGTTTGATTTCAAGTAGATTTGAAAAAAATGTCCGAGACTCCACACTAATTGCTGGATGCGAGACGACGGAGGACAGAGGACGGAAGACAGAAGACGGAGGACGGATAGTCAAATGACTACGAGCTTTTTCACGCTCCGGCCGGTGAAAGGTTGGGAAACGAACCATAGTCAAATGACTACGAGCTTTTTCATGCTACAAAGCTTAATGCTGGATTCTCGTTAGTGAGGAGTGAGCTAAAGTGAACTAAAGTGCCTAAAGTGAGCTAAAGTTGGATTCTGGATGCTGGATTCTCAATGCTCGAAATCTATATATTCGGTCCATTCGGCTGGGCTTTCACCTTCGCAGAAGCTTAGGAGGGCAAGCAGGACAAGTTTAGGATTTTGAAAATCTTATGGCTCTTCGTCTTCCCACCACAGGCGAGGATAGTCCCGGCCTTCGAGAATCCACCAGATGTCATCGGTGTCGTTTGCCGTCTCGTCCACGAAGTCCCAGCCGGCATCGGTAAACGTACTTATTGTTTGCATCTCGGCTGTTGTCTTACCCTCTCCACCATCACTGGTTGTCAGCCCGCTGGTCTCAATATCCCAGAAGGAAGCTGTAACCCTACCATAACCCTGCCTTCCCACCAAGCCACCGACATGATTACTTCCCGAAACGCTGCCGGTTGAATAGCAGTTGGTGATTTCAGCGGGGGGGTACGGTCTCCCCATGGGAAGATGAGGCCAGCCGTTGCTTCCTACGAACCCGCCGACTGTATTACTTCCCAAAACGCTGCCACCCTGCACATAGCAGTTGGCGATTGTGCCCCTATTGAGTCCCACCAGGCCGCCGACATACTCCTTTCCCGAAACGCTTGCGGACGAATAACAGTCGGAGATTCTGCACCACCAATTATTATATCCCACAAGTCCACCGGCAGATGTATCACCCGAAACGCTCGCCGTGGCGTAGCAATTGGTGATTGCACCATAATCCAGAAGTCCTACCAGGCCGCCGACGTGGTCATTTCCCGTGATGCTGCCGCCATCAGCATAGCAATTCAAGATTGTCCCTTTTCTTAACCAGCCTACCAGCGAACCAACGTCCCTTCCTGCATCAATATTAGGGTCGAGCAATCCCAAATCCTTGATGTGGGCATTTTTTCCGTCAACGTACCCGAAAAGTCCTATACGGTTTTTACCCTTAGAAGTGCAGGTGAAGTTGGAAATTGTATGAACGTTGCCGTCAAACACACCGGCGAATGGTTTATTATCAGAAGAAGCCCAATCTACCCAGTAGCCAATGATATTGAAATCTGTTCCTGTGTAGGCGCTCAAATCAATGTCAGCCATCAGCTTAAAGTGTTTGTCCCAGTCGTTCGGTTCGGCCCCGATGGCGTTCATCTGCTCGGCTGTGTAAATCAGGTACGGGTCATTAGGCTCTCCCGTACCGCCGCCGTATTTGGCATAGGCAGGAAAGCTGAAAAAACAGACCGCAATTAACAAAGGGATTATCCGCAAAATTCGTGGATTTTTTAGCGTTGTCATTTTCAGTCCTCCTACTACCCGATTTTAGGAAATAGGATAACCAGCCACCTTTGCGGTTGGCACATCATACGAATCGAATTGAACCGACAAGAAGGTAACTCCACAGATGTTAGTATTTATTTTAGCAAATGGCTGATGTTGGTGTCAACTACAAAACGGCAGAAATGTATCTATCCTGCAATCTAAAACGTCTGGATTCCCGCTTCCGCGGGAATGACAAATTGAGACGTTAAGTTTCGTTACAAGCTCTTAATCTATGTCGGTAATGTCGCTTTGAGGTTTACCGACCAGATAGATTCTGTTTTTGCCGCTGCGTTTGGCCTCCAGCAGTGCCTTGTCCGCCTGCTGAAAAAGCTCCTGTATTGTCGAGCCATCACGTGGAAAGCTTGCCAGTCCGCCGCTTATTGTCAGAACTCCTTTACCTCCCGGACCTAATCCACCAAAGGTGGACAATTCGGATTTCACTAATTCTCTTACGAACCGCTTTGCTATAGAGATTGCTTCCTTAGGATGGTCGGCTCTGGCCGAGCGCCTCTCGGTGCCCTCGGCCGGTGCGCCAAGAGGTTTAGCCTGGGGCTCCGCCGTAAGGCGTCCCCAAGTGGAATCCCAGAAAACAACTGCAAACTCGTCGCCGCCAATCCTGCCGACAACGTCGTGCCCGCGGCAGCAGCGCCGCATCAACACAGCAGCCTGTTTTAAAACCTCGTCACCGGCACAATGACCGTAAACGTCGTTGTAATGTTTGAAGTCATCAATATCAAAAACAAGCAGCGTTACCCGCCCGTTTTCTTTCCTGGCGTGCTCTATAATCTGCCGTGAAAATTCCCAGATATATCTTCTGTTCTTCAGGCCGGTTAAATCATCCTCCGTAGCCAATCTTTCAAGGTGTTTGATTTTCATTTCTATTGTTGCATCGACAGTGGTAGAGAGGCCGGCCTCAGCCTTACTACGGCCCTGGGTTATAATGGATTCGTAAAAACTGTCCGGCTGGACCGGACAAATCAAATAATCATCCGCCACACTTGTCCCGTTGTAAGCCGAACCGACCAGTCGTATTGCTATCGGTTCTTCATACATCTGTGCCAAAAGAACAATTTTAGAATTACAGTTATCTCGCAAAGCTTTCAGGGCTGAGCTTAATTTGGCAGAGGTCCCGAACATCACAATGCCGATTCCTGCAAAGTCATTCTTCGCCGCCGAATCAATTGCATCAAGCATATTAGTGCAGACTTCACAGCGCTCCTTCGCAATGGCACCGGCATCTAAAAAGGCTTTGCCGACGTCGCCGACAAGCAGAATTTTCCGAGTGTCTCGGTCAGAGGATGAATTATAGCTTTTCATTTACCATCACCCGCAACAGCAAATTGGAATCACTCTTTGTCAATGTCATTGTTCTCATTTAATTCGTAACTGAAGTTTTGCAAAAGTCTTGTCGTAGTAATCTAAAGGCCTAAAAAGCGCAAAGAAAATGCCTCCAGCCAATCTCCATACTAACAAAATCTACATAAAAGTCAACTCAAATCCCCCAAAACGGCTGATTACTGATGATTGATAACTGGAAAAAATGTCGAAAACAATCATCAATTAGTCGGCAGGCCATCCAGATTCTTTTTGACTTGCTCTGCACAGAAACTGGCCGGATACAAATTGAGGAAGCTCTCCAGAGTTGCTCTGGCATCCGATAAATACTTTTTCTTCTGCTCTGAATTTGACTCACTCTGATACAGACCAATCTTCAAAAGACCTAATTCGTACAATGCTAACATCCCACCATCAGTTTTGCCGAATTCCTTATGCAGCTCGCTTAATTTCTCAGCCCGGAGCTGCTCGTCGGCGAGGAGTTTTGCCTGAGCTAACAGAACGTTGTCACGAAGACGGTCTTTATCTTCTATTTGCTCCAGCAATCCGTCGAGACGCACAGAATAATCCCAGGCATGCGGATTTAGCATAGCAAACTCCGCCAGACGCTCAGTTGCCCCCGCCTCTTCGGTTCGATTTTCAGGCCCTATAAGCGTCCGCAACTGATCTAATCTTCTTTGCAGCTCGTTTAGCTTCGGTACTGTCATAACCGAGTCAGCCGGAAGACGAAACAGGCCGAACAATGACTCGTCTGATGTTTGTTCTTTTTCAAGCAGTTTCGACCGCTCAGCCGCCAACATCGTTTCGGCCTGGCTAAGAAGCTCCTCAGCCAGCTCAAATTTACCCTGACCGGCCCAATGTTTTGCAATCCGCCATCGTGCCTCTAATGATTCCGGACTCTCACCGAATTTGCTGTACAGCCGATACCATATCTCACGTGACCTTTCGTATGGATAATCACTGTAAAAACGCAAAACTTCTTTTTGCCCAAGCACATTGATGTCCGCGCTGTATTCGCTCAGAAGTGCCTTGCAGTAAAGCGCTATCGGCATCCGACGGCTGTTGGGACGTTCACTTATAAACAAATCGTACTGCCCGAACAACCATTGCCTTTTCTCCTGATACTCTAACTCTTCCGGCACTATAAACCAGCTTGGCCAACGGTCGTAACTTAACTTAATCTGGATTTCTCTTTTCAGTTCTGCACGCAGCGCTATTGGGTCGGCAGGGTAAAAGAAACCTTCCAGGTATTTCTTTATAACAGGGTCTTTCGTCGTCTTATCCAACGCTTCTGTAATACTATGGTCGTGAAATTCACTAACATGCTCCGGATTATTCTTAGCCACATAAAGCTGATAGTCTAATTCGTCAAAGCCGATTGTTACTTCGAACACACCTACAGCCAACACGAGTGTAATGGTAGTGAAAATCCAGACCAGGCCCGGCCGATAACGCATATAATGGCCTATGCCGAGAACAAACCCTGCTATGGTCAAACCATCAATCCAGGCAAAAATCCAGGGCGCGAAAGAAAAGCCCCACTTAATAGGTTCTACACCCCTGACACCGCCGAAGTATCCCCAGTAAAGAAGCTGTGGCGCCGTGCACAACGCTATCGCAACAAAACGCGAGCGAAAACGAAGCGGCCGACACGCCACCGCAATACAACTGGCCAATAGACAAATCGCAAAACCCGGCAAATTGGCTAAAAAAAATACCGCCAATATCAAAGGAAAACTATACCCAAAGCTCATAAGCTGCGATATCAACACCGGAACAATTGACAAAATACCCATTAGCAGCCCTAAAACAACAATCTGCCAGGGGTACTCGAATATGCTCACTCCGCTTATGATTGTCTGGCCCAAATGCCAGAATTCCGGTCTTGCTGCCGCCTGAATGTCGAACGACCAAAATGAGCCGGTTGCTATCTTCGACCAGAAAAAACAGCTTACACCAAAGGCCACAACAGCAAGAAGCCAGCACCTCTGAACATTCTTATGGCTGTAGTGCAGCGTGGGACCAACAGCCATAAAAGACTTCGAGACCGCTATCGGCGCCTTTTCCGTCTCTTTATTATCCATAAGCCTCACTTTGATACTGGACGATTCAGTGCCTATAAAGGCAATCGAGTATCAAGTACTAAATTCGAAATCCTAAGCACGAAGCACGAACTTCGAAACAATATCAAAATCGGAATTTCAAATGTTTAAAACGTTTTGAATTTTGGATTTTTGACATTTGAATTTGTTTCGGATTTCGATATTAGAATTTCGGATTTAACAGCTATGTCCCTTCACCGCTGCTGGCAAGGTAAGCAACCTGCTCGGCTGTAAGTTTGTCTATACTAATCGACATTGACTTTAGTTTGAACCTGCTTACCTGCCACTCTATCTCCATCGGGACATCGTGCACGGCAACAGAAAGCTTACCTCGTTTTTTTACCACGTATTCAGCCTGTAACGCCTGCGTCGCAAAACTCATATCCATCACACTTGCAGGATGTCCCTCAGCGGCTGCAAGGTTAATTAATCGTCCTTCAGCCAGAAGATATATACGCTTGTTATTCTTCAGGACATATTCATCAACATAGTTGCGAACATTACGGGTTGCCTTCTTGCTGAGCCTTTTCAGGGCCGGTATATCTATCTCAACGTTGAAATGTCCGCTGTTGGCGACAACCGCTCTGTCCTTCATCGCACGGAAGTGCTCAGCACGTATAACGTTTTTATTACCCGTAAGCGTTACGAACAATTCGCCCACTTTTGCCGCCTTTGCCATCGGCATAACTTCAAACCCGTCCATAGCCGCTTCGAGGGCCTTGACCGCATCAACTTCTGTAACGATAACAATCGCCCCCATCCCCCTGGCCCGCATAGCAAAACCGCGACCGCACCAGCCGTATCCTGCAACAACAATCTTCTTGCCGGCCATCAGAAAATCGGTAGCGCGAATGATACCGTCAACCGTTGATTGCCCTGTGCCGTAGCGATTATCGAACAGGTGTTTGGTCGCAGCGTCATTGACTGCAATGACAGGAAACTTTAACTTGCCTTCATTCGCCAAGGCCCGCAGACGAATAACCCCCGTAGTGGTCTCTTCCATACTCGCTATAATGCGGTGAGCCTCTTTCTTTCTGCGGGTATGTAACTCGTTTACCAAATCAGCACCGTCATCAAGCGTAATAACGGGCTTATGGTCAATTGCTGCGTTGATATGTTTGTAATAGGTACTGCGATTTTCACCGCAGATAGCAAAGACTGCTATCTTAAAATCCTTAACTAACGAAGCAGACACATCATCCTGCGTGCTCAGCGGATTAGATGCGCAAAGAACAACATTTGCTCCGCCGGCCTTTAGTGCCCTGGCCAGATTAGCCGTCTCAGCGGTTATATGCAGACAGGCTGAAACATTTTTACCCTTTAACGGCTTGCTCTTTGCAAACCGCTCGCGTATCGCCGCCAGGACCGGCATATCGTTATCAGCCCAGAGAATGCGTTTCTTACCCCCCCCTGCCAATGACAAATCAGCTACATCGTACTTCATTTATCAACCCTTTCAAAAGTAAACACCTGTGCCTGCGTTACCGACAGGTGCAGGCAGAATTGTCAACTATAAAGCCAATCGGCGGAATTTGCAACCTTTTATTTGCGCAAATAAATCCGTATTTAGTGTGCGATTTTTCGCACCATTTTAATGATATCGATTTATTCTCATATCGTGGCACGGGCTTCCAGCCCGTGAAAACTGGCATTATCTACCGGGCGGAAAAATTTTCGCCGAAACCCGAAAACTCGCGATTGACCTCGTTCCGCAGTTTGAATATTCTGCTCACTAATGGAAGAAGCATCGGGGATTTCTTATACAGGCAGAAACTTCTCTATTTTTGGTGTTTTATACAGACTGTATAATCATTGTTAGGGTTCTATAGGAAAGGTAGGTATAAAAATGAGCAAAATACGAAGTCAAAATTAAAATCATAATTATTATACTGCTATGGCTGGAGAATTCTACGTCTTAGCACAACTGTTCTCAAGAGAATATATGGGTTGTCTCACTTATGGAAATGCAAAGAGTGTTGATATTTTGGTATCAACCAAATCTGGCAAGATGTTTAAGCTGGAAGTCAAAACTGCAGGAAGTGAGGGTACTGTGGGTTCGGATAAGAGACTGACTCAGTTTGGTAAAAATTATGAGTGGACGATGTCTAAAAAACATGAAGATATAGAGAATAAGGATTTATACTATTGCTTCGTTATATTGAGAGGCAATGATAAACTGCCTAGATTCTTTATTGTCCGCAGCCAACAAGTTGCACAATACTTGAAAGATGAATATCAACATTGGCTTAAGATACGAAAGAAAGAATTTAAAAGTTATGACAGAGCATTCAGACTAAAATTAAATTCAAAATTACATGATTTTGAATTACCAATCAAAGACCACGAGGGTAAATGGGACATTTTACCTAAATAATTTAACGATTTTCAGTGAAGACTTTCAGTGAAAATAATAGCCACGTAGGCTGCGATGCTTCGCACCACTTTAATTATATCTAATCCACATAGGGTGCGATCCTTCGCACCACTGGTTCACAGCGTTGGTAGCTCGCAGCCTTTGCGGTAATTTTTCGTTAGATACGTATTCGCCTCGGCATCGTCGATGAATCGTTCCTGTCCGGCATTGAATTTAAGTCGCCGACCAACCCGCATTGCGATATTAGCTATATGGCAGAGCGCTGCAGAGTAATGTCCCACCTCGACGTCGGCGTTCAGGTCACTGACCTTGCGACTGCGCACCGCCTTGATGAAATTTAACGTATGCGATTCACCGCCCCGCGGGCCGCCCGGCCCCTTCTTGCCGTTCTTGAAGGTTACCTGCCAGCCCTTCCTGCCGATAGACACCGTCCCATTGTCGCCGTAGAAAATGTTACCGTTGTCGTGGCCTTCGAGGGGATAGGGAGTCCACAGCCGCATTTCGTACATCAAATACACATCGTCGTATTCAAACGTGGCGACCTGCGTGTCCGGCGTCTCGTGGTCGTCATCGTAGAATAACTGCCCGCCGCTGCAGGAGACGGCCTTCGGCAGTTTCACACCAAGGCCCCAGCGTGCGATGTCGATTTGGTGTATCCCGTCATTGCCCGTATCGCCCGTCCCGTAATCCCAGAACCAGTGCCATTTATAGTGGAACCGGTTGCGGTTGAAGGGACGCTTCGGTGCCGGCCCCAACCAGAGGTCATAGTTGACCTGGGCCGGTGCCTCGCTGTCGGGCACAGTACCAATGGGGCCACGCAACTGGCTGTTAATCACCTTGGCCATCCGGATTTTGCCGAGCTCGCCCGACCGCAAATACGCGATGGCGTCCTTCATACTCTCCATACTGCGGGACTGCGTGCCGTGCTGGATAATCCTGCCATGCTTGCGGGCCAAATTCACAAGCAAACGCCCCTCGGATATCGTGTGGCTCAGCGGCTTCTCGACATACACGTCTTTGCCTGCAATAACCGAGAACGCCGCTAAAGGAACGTGCCAATGGTCCGGCGTGGCAATACAGACCACATCCAGCGACTTGTCTTCGAGCATCCGCCGGTAGTCGTTGTAGCCGTCAGCCTTTTCATTGCGGTCTTTGAATTTCTTAACTTCGCGGCCTAAAGCATTCCCATCCACATCGCACAGCGCCACAACCCGCACTCCGGGAGTATTATGGAAACTACCAATGAGTCCACGGCCTCGCCCGTTAATACCAACTACGGCCACGCGAATATCGTTGTTCGCCCCTCGTGCGCGGGAAAACGGCACTGCCAACGCGGCACCGGCCGCCAACGAACTCTTCATAAAATCTCGACGTGTAACACCTTTCATAATCAATCTCCCTTAATAATCCTTGTATTGAAAAGAACTATTCGGCCTCCTAAGATGGAGTTGCCGTTATTGGTTTAAATTTCTGTACATTATTTCACGAACTGGCTGAATCGTTTCTCCATTTGCTCCTTTGTCCTAATCCCTTCGTAAACAATCACGAGGAACCATCATCGGCTTAGTTAGTTCGTTTTTATAAACATAGCTCGTAAAGTGCTTTCCACCAACCATCACATCAATTTTGTTTTTGCCTTTTATAAACTCCACTTTCGATACCCTCTGATTTCCTAACGCTGCAATGGCGAGCAAAAGTATTACCAAAACCGTAGTAGTTCTTTTCATAATACAACCTTCCTTTTTTCGTTTTCTTTTTACCAAATTTATTGGAGGTTTTTTAGCCGTCGTCGGCACGACGACGCCCCAATGTCATTCCTGTGAAAACAGGAATCCAAAAACCACCAGACATAATTGGCAATCGAAAATTGCAAATCGCTTTCCTGTGTCATTCCTCTTCAAGCCAATGATAGATCAAAATGAGAAAATCCTCGGAGTCAACTTTGCAGGCACCGTTTGTATCGACTTAAAAGGATTCCCACAAGAAAATCAGTTCGGGTTTTTCCCCGCTATTCGATAAAGGTGCACATCCCAGGCCTCGAAGCTGTCTTTGAAAACACCGTCCTTTGATATGATTGTTCGCTCCTCGCCGAGAACTTCCACGGTCCTCTCTCCCTTCAGGGCCCGCACGGTGAATTTTGCGTTTGTCTTTCCGTCTCGCATTCCCACCGCAAAAAGATATGTTGCGCCTTCGTGCCTCTTCGCCATAACTGCCACAGGAACATCTTTATTCCCTGATGATACGCTTACAGCATTTTTGACCGTCGGACTGTTCAGCACCGGCGCAAGCTCGCTAATCCGCCGATTTATCGAAGTAACTGCCGAAAGCATCTGGCCGTCGCTCAGAAGCGCCGACTCATTAAACCTCGGTTCCCATTCGTGGACAAAATAGATTAATCCCATCGAGCCGTGTATCATAGACATCCAAACTTCGCAGCGGACCTGATGTGGCGTGGCCTTTCTTTCCCGGCTACTGATTCGCGTACATTCGATACAGTTCCACACCACTTTTCCCCCTTCAGTCCATTTCATCAGGCGCTCGACGCCTCTTGCAACGTACCAGAGTTTTCCTGCAACCTGCGGTTTTGGATGAGCGACCGGGTAAATATCGAACGAGGCAATATCACAGCCCTTTACGTATTCGGGATAATCCTCAGGGTGGTTCGTGCGAACGCCACGCCCGTGCCAGCCGTCCCAGGCCACACCCTGGCCGAGATTGAGAAGCACCGGCCGCGAAGTATCGGCATTGCTAATCTTATGGTAGTCCTCGATTATCTTTTTCGGCGGAATCGGCGGACCGTAGCCTTTACCTCTTCCCAATGATTGGGCGTTGTCCGGCTCATCCCCGTGCATCCAGCCGATAATGGTCGGGTCATCTTTATTTTTAAGGGCCACTTCGTTTTGGTGACAGATAACTTTCATACCGGCCTTTTTCAATTCTGCAAGCTGCCCTTCCGTTGGGCCTTTCCAGAGGCCAACGTAAGTATTAAAACCAGCCCTGCGGTACCTCGATGCCTTACTCGGATTTTGCAGCCAGACCGCAATAGGAAAAAAGTCGGAACTATGTGATGGGCCGTTCTTCCAATTTACATACGGACTTGCCTGTCTCGGCTTGGCCGAGCCAAGACGGGCAGCAACATTTTTGCCGTAAGCACTGCCATACGCAGTATCCCTTACGCCAAAGGCGCACGCAAGAACAATAAGGCAGGTTACGAAAATCATATTTCGTCGCATAAAGCCACCTCCTGTAAAAACCTTGGTACTAACCCCGGCGCAAGCTCTTATGTTATCCGGCCAGATCGAGGCCTTACTTTATGTCCTCGAACAATATGCGAAAAATCCTCGAGGCTGCTTTTCCTAAATAACCTAAAAGTAATGGAAGGGCAAGCTAAAATCAAATACAATCTTAGCCCAATAGCATCTCCATACAATAACTTCTTTGACTTGGTACCCCCCGATGAGTTTGTGATAACAATTAACTTTAAACAGCAGGATTCCTCGTTTAAATCGATATTTCAGCTACATTAACTTAACCTTGTAGCCGCATAGACAAGCATCGGAATCAAAGACTAATAAGGTGGGCGTCCTCCCATACCCTCCATCATCATTTCTTCCATGTAATACTCGTCGCCATAATCCTCGTACTCAAGCTCTCTCGTGCGTCGTCTCTGCCCGCCTGTACCCCAGGGTTTCAAAGGCTCCCTCGGCTCTCTTTCCAATATCCTAATGTCACCATACCACTTCTGCAAATCTTTGGCCAAGTATGCTGTTCTGATAGGCATGTGCTCAATATCGATTCCATCAAAGCTGTAAAGCATATCATAATAACGCCTGGTGCTCAGAGTCTTTTCGCCCGACCAGTCATTCACAGCCACAGCATCAACCATAACAGCTCCGGTACTATAGTCAATCGTCTCCGGTGTCACAGCCTGGTCTTCAGGTCTGACAACGGGACCCATTCGCGGATCTGACATCATTCTTGAATCTAACCTGCTTCGCGAATCTAATCTGCTGGTTTCGGGCCTTTCAGGCTCGGTCTCAACGACACCACCTATGACATCTCCCTTGCTTACCTTAAAATCTTCACTGTGCCAATACCCCATCACATATTTGGAGACCTGAACCGTAACAACATTGGCCGCCTCAAGTATATGCTTCGCGAAGAAGTACAACCTTCCCGGAATCTCTACCGGCTCAGTAACATCGGAAAACTCACTCCATAAAACAACTTCGTTCTTCCGCGAGATGTCCTGCTCACTTAACTGATTCGTCCCTGCCACCGGATTAAAAACCCCTAACCGAATTCTGTATCGGTAGCTCTTTCGCAGCTCAACAGTATCATCGTGTGCCCAGAACACCAGAGGCTCCCGCATCTTCTGCAAATCCGTTCTCCAGGCAAGCCGAATCTTGTCAAATTCATCGTAAACGTCATTCATCGACGGCCCCCTTCGAGTGAGTCTGTCACCCGGTAGTCCCTGCATCGCATAGTCTTCAATTCCACCCGGATCCGTCCTACCTCTGCCTCTCCCTCTCGTACGCCTGTCCGTTGGGAGGCCCAGGCCTTGGCCGAAGGCATCGTCGGTCGAACGCCTTCTACTGCTCCCTCTTCTCCGTGTTGTCTCTTGGCCCCCATAACCCCCATAAAGACTATCCCCCCCCCTTAACGTATCGTATCCTCCGCCAAGCCTTCCACCTGCACCTGCACGAGGGTTTCTGGTACGCCGCGAGTCTGACTTTTCATTACGCTCCTGCTCTTCTTCTCTGGTTTTTCGCCTTTCCTCAACCTCCTCCTTCCTCTGCATTTCCAGGAACTTTCTATGTATCAAGGGAGGATACCACTCCTCTTTCGCAGATGCAATTTGATAAGCCTCCGGCTGCAACAGGTCTATTTGCAGTTGCGGGTCGTCAAACTGAAGCTTCCTTACTTTTAACATGCCGGCCGGCAAGTTGCTGGCATCTTCCACAATTTCAAACAATTTACCATAGTGGTCAATCTTGCTGCGGGGAACATCCTGCCAATCACTCCAGCTCCCATCTTCGCCGAATTCCTGCCGTTGCAACTGCACAGCCGCAAAAATTGGCTTCGCAAGGCACGGGTCAGCCCACTGTTCGGCCACATCATCGACAAAACTGTGTCTACACCTCTCGTATAATCCCTCAATATCAAACTTGGCTTCCACCGTTACAAGGTCTATATCATTCGGTTCATGTGGAGCTTTATCATAAGGTGCTTCTGCGGTGACAGCCACAGTAGGCACATAAGCCACTGCTCTGATGTGCTCGACCGCCACATCGTTGACCTCACCAATATGAGGAAGACTATACTGACCCCCTCCTGTTCCTGCTCTCACCCCATCAACCGCATAAGGAACCTGTGGCCAAAGTTTAACGTCAATATCACTTAGGGACGAATTAAGCAGAGCAACAAACTCAGAAAGTTGCGACTTATAGGGCTCCGGGTTTTCGGGTGGTTCGTTGAGCTTCTGCCTCAAAAGAACTGCCTTTTCATACACTTGTTCGTCGACTGCACTGGGACTGTATTTACCGTCGCCATAAAGAACATCGTTGGGGCTGAAAATAACACGCGTAATCAAAAGAAAGACACACACAAGCCCAACAATTACCAAAACTATCTTCTCTACATGTTCTTCGAAAAAGCTGCCTATTTTAATCATATCCATGCCCTCGAACGAAGTGAAGGGGCAAATCCCGCTTCACATTTTTTTTCTGACCTGTCTCGACATGGCCGCGCCACTGGGCGAGCCACGGCGGGCGGTTTTATCGGCCTGTCGTTTCTTCTGCTCCCTTTAGCGTTTTCTTAACAGTGTCCGGTTTAATTGCCTCGTAGCCTTTTTTGTTGAACATATATTCGCAAATTAAATCCAATTCCACAACGGCATCTTCCCCATAACGGTAAAGACTGTAAGGTTCCTCATCCATCGACCTGAACTTAGTCTCTAAAATCGTTATCTGATTATGCTTGAAAGTTCCCTCCTGTTCATCGCCGCTGAACCCCCTGAATTTATGCTCCTTGGCACTGCAAAGCTGCTGCATAAACGGCAAAATCGACTTTATGTTAATCACAAAGGCAACGTTAAAATGTATAACATCAATATTATTAGCATCATTGGAAACTCTTCCCGTGCAGGATTCTGTCAGAGCTTCGTCCTGGGAAAGAACGTAAATGGGTTTGTCAACATCATCTCTATCCGTCCCCGATTTTTGACGCCGCCTGCGTCCCGTGTAAATACTCCCGCCTGCCCCGGGCCTCTGCAGGCCCATAGCAAAACTTGTCCGCGTTATATGTTTGACCGGTGCTGTCAGAACGTTCTCGTAATCCGAATTCACAGTATTTATAGTATCGAAAATATCTTCGATGACCCAGTAAGCTAACTGGAAATACCAGCAATCCTGGGTGGCCTCATTTGGTTCAACCGCAAGTTTATAATCCGCCCAGAATTCGTATCCGCTCAAATCAGCCGGATTCACGTAAACAGATATAGATTTCGCCCTCTCTCGGCAAATCTCATCAACTATCATAAGCTCAAGTTCGCCCATCATCATCGACCGCCCTAAAGTCCCCCGCAAAGACGTTCTTGAACCTCCCATCGAATACGGTCCCATCGTCCCAGACCGTCCCATCATAGGAGACCGTCCCATCATCTGAGAACGTCCTGACATCCCAGACCCTCCATACATCGAAGACCGTCCATACATCCCAGACCGTCCCCGCCTCAAGCGGGAATTTACTGCTGAGTCCTCCAGACCTCTCTCTATCTCGGCCTCTGTAGGACAATCACCCGCGTTTGCACGAATAATTAGTTCGTCTATCGCTTCGCGATACTTCTGGCCAAATTCCTGAAAAACCAGCGTGGAGGAAATGTTAGGGTCAAGAAATATATCATAGCTTAATAACTCTCTCTGAGTGCTTTGCTCGGCCAGGCCTGCTATCTCATTGGCATCGTTGGCATGTTCTTGCTGGCGTGCCTGCTCTATTCTCCATATCTCACTGGAAACAGCATTTTCGCTCTCTCTCTGCACTTCTTCGCCAACCGCAATGCTATTTGTTTGTATCTCCGCCTTGAGTTTACTGCTCATAAGCAGGGTGGCGATAAAAATAAGTACACCAATCAGCACTATAATAACCGGCAGCAACAGCGATAAGTTATTCTTAAAAACACTTAACTTCTGTAAAATATCTTTGAAATTCGGTATATCCATTTTTTAGCTCACATATAATTATTCGATTCCTGTCGTCAAGTCCCGCCCACCCGTCGAGGTCGAGCCGGTGCTCTGCGGGGTGGCCGGTCTGCTCAGACTTGTCCGCCCCATTATATACGAAGGTAATTCAGGAGCCTTGGCCTTGACACTCTCAGGAGCATCTCTCCAGACAAACTTAACATTTAATACGAACCAATGGTCATTAACTGTAAAATCTTGTGTACCCCTGCGGGGGTCGAGCTTCGGCTGTCCATTCGCTTCCCACTCAGCGATTTTACTGATTGTCTCCCTTGTCATAGGGTCAATCAAAATCCATTCCGCACTTTCTTCCTGACCGGCACCCCCTGGCGTTGGCTTGTATCTTACATCCATAACACCTATCCCCGCAGGCATCTGTTCTTCCAAGCTTACTTCCCCTATTTCCAGCTCGAATTGCTTAGGGTCGGTCTTATTGTACAGCTCGAAGGGGCTTTTGTCGTCAACAGCAAAATCGTCAAGGTGTGACAAGCGGGTAACCAATCCCCATTTATCCTGTCTGCCTTCAACTCCGTGAGGGTCCATCAATTCAGCTAATTCAATTTCGTTTTCACCATACGGACTGTGACCGGTTATGGTTACCACAAAACCAGGCTTCTTTTCTTCAGCAGTTTCCCCACCCAGTCCGAACATCCCACCAGGAGCGTACTGATATTGGGGCCCCATCATCTCCATTTGCATCATTTCATACTCGTACTCTTCATACATACCCTCATATTCTTCGCCTTCGACTCCGGGAGTGCCCCGACTTCTCCTCCACAAATCACCGCCGCCAAACTGTGCTGTGTCAAGGTCACTGGTAAAGTAGGCCGACATATTCGTTATAAATATCTGCTTTCGCGCCTTGCGCGGAATCTCCAAAATCCCTTCCACATCACCATTGGCAAAAGCCTGATAGAGCTTGGCTTGTTG
The DNA here is from genome assembly GCA_964417935.1 of uncultured Pirellulales bacterium. Classification (GTDB taxonomy): domain Bacteria; phylum Planctomycetota; class Phycisphaerae; order Sedimentisphaerales; family Anaerobacaceae; genus NIOZ-UU13. Next base: position 4,032 of record CAYQKF010000001.1, on the reverse strand, counting down.
GGGATTGTTCTTCTCGTTCGGCAATGCTGAAATGACAATCTCATGCAGGTACGGAATCATTTCACGATATTTGAAAGGTTCAAATTCCTTTTCTATTGTTGCTTCAGACTCGGAACCTTCACGCTCAATCTCTTGGAGTTTTTCTTTGGCCTGCCGGACGGTGTCAAGAATTCTTCCAGTTCTATCTCGAACCTGAATGTTCTTCGTGTAATTCATCTTGTCCAGGCCCGTTCGCGCAAAGCACAAAAGGGAAACAGCAAGCAGCATACATGCTGCCGCAATAAAGTACTTGCCCTTGCTCGCCCAGGCCATTGACCGGGCAATATTCCGCGGCAGAAGGTTGCTTTCTATCCTGGCAATACCCAATCCCTGCAAAGCAAGACCATAGACAATACCAAAATCACAGACATTCTCGTGGAATTTAGCCGGCGAAACCCCTGGGCCCATCCCAAGTCTCTTAAACGAATCCGGCCTTTCCACTCGTATCTGCAGCGTCTGCTGTAGATATTTAAGAAGACCTCGCAGCTTTGTTCCGCCGCCTAAGGCGATAATCCTCACTATTTTAGTCTCAGGATTCGAATTATTATAAAAGCCCAGTGACCGCTGAATTTCAGAGCCTAAATCCGTAAAAACAGGCTTCATCGCCTGGAATATCTGCCGGGCATACTTGCTCACAGGAGCAGTACGTTTGAGCTTCTCGGCTTTTTCAAAATTAAGTCTGAACGCATCTGATATCGCCCTCGTAAAGGAATTGCCGCCGAGAAGAATACATCTTTGCCAGACCGATGACTTTGTGCAGACAACCAAATCCGTATTGTCCGCACCTATATTAAGAACAACAGTCGCTTGTTTGTCGGAAGTAACCAATTCAGGACGGTCGTGCAGCAAATAGTTGTACAAAGCCATTGGTGCCATCTGTACGTAGCCAATCTGCACATCTTCCCTGCTGAAATGCTCTAATGTTGCATCGACCACTTCGTTTTTAATCGCAAAAATACCCACCTTGATTTCAGGACTGTTTTCCTCCGTCATCAATTGCCAGTCCCACTGCACATCGTTAATGCCAAAAGGAATCTGCTGGACAGCTTCAAACTTGACCATTTCAGGAATGCGCTTCGCCTCGACAGGCGGCAGGTTTACAAACCGTGCAAAACTATTTTGACTCGGAACAGAGATAATTATCTCGTCCATGCTCAAATCGTACTTATTGACAAACTTGCGCAAACTCAACGCAACAAGTTCCTCTCTCTCGGCATCTGTCACGCCGTCTCCGCTAAGAATTTTGCCGTGCCGGATATTGTCAAAGCCGACCACTTCGACAACGCCGCGCTCTGTGCTCAAGTACAATGCTTTCAGGGAGCTATTACCTATATCTATCGCCCAAACCGTACCGGTTTCTCCAGCCATAACAAACCTCCCGCTTAAAGTCGCTAACAAAACCTAACATGTCATTCCGAGCGAATGCGAGGAATCTGTCCAAAATAGATCGCGAAGCGTTTCCTAATTTTTTTGTTCGGTTTTGCTATGCGTTCTTAGTTTTCAATTAGCCTTGTAAAACCACACCAACAGCTATAAATTATACTATATTATGAAGACTTTTTCCATAAATACTCTTGGCTGCAAAGTAAATCAATATGAAAGCCAGCAAATCCGAGAACTGCTCGAACAACTCGGACTCCACAAGGTTGAACCGCTTGAAAAGCCTGACTTACTTGTTATCAATACTTGCTGTGTAACTCACAGTGCCTCAGCCAAGAGCCGGCAACACATCCGAAAAGCCCAAAAACTAAGTCCTGGTGCTGTTGTAGTTGTCTGCGGCTGCCTGCCAACTGTACAAATCGGCGAATTTAACGACACCGGCAAAAATGTCCATCTCATCAGAAATCGAGACAGCCTTGCTGCCACGCTAATCCAAATAGCCACCGGCAAAACTGCCGCTTTATGTCGCCAAAGCCCTCAATCCTATCCGAACGTTCATAATATAATTAAAGCAGAAAACAAATCAAAAATCAAGTATAAAAATGAATCTAAGAATTATTGGAAGTTGCCGTTATTAACTTCTTTTAGTGACCACACAAGAGCTTTTCTAAAGGTCCAGGATGGCTGCGATGGATATTGTACCTATTGTATTGTACCCCAAACTCGGCCTTTTGTTCGCAGTAAACCGGCCAATGTGGTTCTCCGGGAAGCAAAGGCGCTCGTGAAAGCCGGACATAGGGAAATTGTTGTAACAGGAGTGTTTCTCGGTGCTTACGGCCAGGAAAGCGTCAGACGAAATAAATGGCCTGACCGGCAAAACGATAATCTGGCGAATTTGCTTGAAAAAATGGCAGAAATACCAAATCTTGCCCGAATAAGAGTAAGCTCCCTTGAGCCGGCCGACGTAACTCCACGATTGCTCGATACTTTTTGTAAACACCGTAACATTATGCCACATCTGCACTTGTCGCTGCAGTCCGGTTCCAATGCTGTCCTGAAAAAGATGTGCAGACAATATAATGCTGACCAATTCAGAGAAATTGTTGAGTCAATTCAATCCAAGCTCGACAGGCCGGCCATAACGACCGATATAATCGTTGGTTTTCCGGGTGAAACCGATGCTGACTTTGAGCAAACTGTCGATTTAGCCAAAGATGTAGGCTTTGCAAAAATGCACGTTTTCAGCTTTTCGCCGCGCAAAGGCACCTCTGCGGCGAATATGCAAGGTACTGTAGATAATAAAGTTATAAAACAGCGTTCGATGATACTACATAACTTAAACATAGAATTGGGCCGAAAGTATCGGCAGCAATTTCTTGGCGAAAATGCCGAAATTCTGGTGGAAAACGATAACGGCCAGCTATGTGGAAGATGCGAAAGATATTTTATGGTATATATGAAAAAAGAAACGCAAAAGCTGAAAAAAAACCAGCTTATAAGGGTCAAACTGCTTCAAAATAGTAAAGATGGGTTATCTGGGCAAACACTCAATAAGTGTTAAGATAGATAAAATAGCCGGAATTTTTCAATCAAATGCGCGGGTACCTCAGAGCAAAAATAAAAATCTTCAGAAATTTTTTAAGTCATTTCTAACCGAGCGCTTACGCTTCCGGCTCTGCTTCAAAATCACTAAATTTTCGCATCAAAAGCGCAGGTACGTCCAATTATAGAGGCACGGCTTTCGGCCAAGGGCCTAAAGCCGCAAGTCCTAAATCCGAATATGGATACATACGCTTCTAACAGGCGTATCGAAATACGAAACAATTTCAAAAATCAAAATTCTGAATATTCAAAACATCATGTTTGTTATTTCGAATTTAGGACATTCGAATTTGTTTAGGATTTAGTGCTTAGAATTTAGAATTTTCCGCGATTGTTCATCACCGGCTGGGGTTGATTATAAGGTTCAATTTTTCCATCACGATTACGATTCCCGATTGGCTTGTAAGGTCTTTCGTGGCTCTGGCCTTATTATACCGCCGCATCCGCTACGGCTACCCCTTTCGCCGGATACCACTCACTCAGGGCAAATACGCCATAGTGGACCCAGAAGATTACGAGCGATTAAACAAACACAAATGGTACGTCCAGAGAACAAAACAGATGTTCTACGCACTCCGCCGAGCTAAGGGCCACGAACGTACCAACGGACAAACAGTATGGATGCACCGCTCTATATGCCCCCCACCGGAAGGTATGTGCACTGACCATATCAACAATAACGGCCTGGACAACAGAAAAGCAAACCTCCGCATCGCAACTCCGGCTCAGAACGCAAGAAACAGAAGAAAAATGGCCCTCAAAACCTCTTCAAAGTACAAAGGCGTCTCTTACCACGCAGGACAGAGAAAATGGTGTGCAGCCATTCGAGTCAACGGCCAATACAAATATTTCGGCCTCTTTAAAAACGAAATCGACGCCGCTAAGGCTGGAGTTTATCCGGCTTCAGACGGAATACCGCCGCCCGCAAACACCACAAGGACTTCGCAGTCCTCAATTTCCCCTCGCCCCGTTAGAGGCATGGTCTCTGCTCTCTAATGGGCGCCACTAAAT